>JAJZLP010000174.1 GCA_021803325.1 Actinomycetes bacterium | reverse complement strand
TCCGCGCCTGGTCGACAAGCATCTCCTCGTCACGAACCAACGACGGTGCGGTCTCATCACGCCGGAGCGCGGCGACCACAGCAACATGCGCGCCGGTGATATCCCCGTCACGCCAAGCTGCCTCACATGCAGGAAGGTCGCGTAACGCCCGACCCAAGCGAACCGTCCGCCGGGCTTCGCCCCCCGGCAGACGGCACCGCGTCGAGATCCACGCCGAAGCGCTCTTCGCTCCGTCAAGAGCCCACACACCAGACGCATCGAACGCCGCAGACGCCGCCGCCACAATCGCCTGCAGTCGAGCCAACTGGCCGTGCAACACCTCGATCGACGCCGGATCGGCGAGCGCGGACGGCTCCTCCGCAGCCAGCACATCGATAGCAGCGACAAGAGGGACCAGCTCCACACCAGCAATGAAACCACCCGGCTGTATCACCACCACCCCAGAAAGCCAGCCAACGTCACGCCGACCCCCACCCACCACCGGCAGACACCCACCACCGCGCACCGCCCACCAGCCACCACCCGCCACCCGCCACCCGCCACCCACCACCCGCCACCCGCCACCACCGGCAAACACCCACCACCCATCACCACCGGGAGGAACCCATCACCACCGGGAGGAACCCATCACCACCGGGAGGAACCGACCGGAAGGCACCACCAGCCACCTGTCACCGGCAAGCCACCACCGGCCACGGCCACCAGGCACCAGGCACCAGCCACCGGCAAGCACCCACCACCACCGGCAAACACCGCCCGGAAGGCACCAACAGCCGCACGCCACACGCCACCGGCAGGAACCCACGACCACCGGCAAACACCGCCCGGAAAGCACCACCAGCCACCCGCCACCGGCAGGAACCCACTACCACCGGCAGACACCCGCCACCACCGGCAAACACCGCCCGGAAAGCACCACCAGCCACCCGCCACCGGCAGGAACCCACTACCACCGGCAGACACCCGCCACCACCGGCAAACACCCGCCACCACCGGCAAGCACCGCCCGGCACGCGCCACCGAACATAGGCGAGAGCGGTCCGCCGAACGCCAGTCCCCACCCTGGCACCAGACCGACCGGCCCGCCGGATCACACACAGCCCGCCGGATCACACACAGCCCGCCGGATCACACACAGTTAGCACCAACCAACACATACCCCACATGCCGCTCGAGCCGTCACGCACGGACGCCGTCGGCCGCATCCGAGCACCAGGCCACGGCGACCTCCGGCACCCATGACCGTCTCCACAGTGATCGACGTGAGACGAATTCAGTGCCTGTCCACGGCGTTCTCCCCGGTCACGGGTGACCATGCCCTGCCAGCGTCAACCGAGCCATCGGTCGTGGGCTCTCGATCAGAACGCCAACACCAGGAACAGCCGACAGCATCGTTCTGCGAATGACATCGGAGTGAGGGCGACGATGTTGGAACGTCTTCTCGACGCGTTCGACGACGTCGAAGCGTCCGGACGGCCCTCGGTCGATTTCGTCGACCCTAGCGAAAGCCACTCCGCCGCTGGCGACGGCTTCCTCGTGGCGCACCCACCAAGCATCCGCTGCCGGTTCCCAGAGCGTATGCCGAGGAAACGATCATGTCTGATCAGCCGTCGGGCGCCGGGATCTTCCGCGTGTAGCGGGAGCGCCGCTGGCCTCCGCTCCACGCCTGCCGCCCCTTGTCGGTCTGCCGCCCACGGCAGGCGTCAGACCGGTCGACGCCGGCTGCGGTCGCGCGAGGTTGTCGCGCAGCCCATGTTCGACGGCGAGGAGGAGTCCCGGAAAGCGCGCGTCGATCTCGTCGCTGCGCAGGGAAACGTGGCGCTGCACTCCGTCGATCGTGGTCCTGGTGATGCCGGCCTCGCGCAGCATCCGCAGATGGTGCGACAGCGTGGAGTCGGCGATACCGAGCTCGTCGGCCAACGGTGCGCAGGTCGTCTCTGCCCGTTCAAGCAGGCTGGCGACGATCTGCAGGCGGATCGGGTCTGCGAGGGCTCGCAGAGCGTCCGACAGCTCCACATCCTCCATCTTCGGGTGGCGATACGGCCTGGCCATTGATCCGTCCTTCCGCTGCCGCTCTGCCGACCTCGTGTTGAGACCGCTGCCCGCCGACGCCGGTCGGACCGCACGACAGTCTTGCATTCGTTCTGTGGTTCTCTTATTCTACGGTTCGCGAAATATCGCAGGGAAGGAGGCGGCTGTGACCCCTGCTCAAGATGCTCGCAAGCTCGCGGCTTTCCGCCCAGGGGCGACGGCAGCTGTCAGCGGTCCACGAGCGGGTGGCACATCAGGATGCCGACCGGTTCACGGCCTCCCACGCAATGGAAGCCCCGGCTGTCCCTTCCAACCCCACAGAAACGACCCATACAACCCCACAGAAACGGCCCACACAACCCCACGGGGAAGGCCCATACAACCCCACAGGAACAGCCCGTATCGATCTGCTCGACCAGATGATCGCCGACCGACCGGCATCCGCTGTACCCGCCTCCGCTCCGACGCGCTGATCACCGCTCCGCCAGACGGCACCCGACCGTTCGTCTCAGCCCAGGCCGACGAACCGCACCTCAAGGAGATCCGAGCATGGCACAGCGACACAGCCGAGGTGTGCTGTTCTGCCTGGCCGCCACCGTGGCCTGGGGAGGCATGTTCCCGGTCATGAATGCAGCCCTGCGCCACATCGACCCGTTCACCTTCACGTGCCTGCGCTACAGCACCGCACTCGCGGTCTTCGTCGTGCTCCTGTGGCGCATCGAGGGGCGAGCTGCCTTCACCCTTCGAGGCGAGCGGGTCGGCCTGGCCTTCCTCTTCGGCACGGCTGGGTTCTGTGGCTTCCAGTTCCTCGTCTTCTATGGACAGCAGGAAGTCGGCACCGACGGCGCGCTCACCGCCTCGATCATGATGGCGACCATGCCCCTGCTGGGGTTCCTGGTGACCTGGGCCATCCGCCAGGTTCTTCCTCCCCGGGGCGCGCTGGGGTTCATCGCCATGTCGTTCGTCGGCATCAGCCTGGTGGTGACGAAGGGCCACTACGGGCTGTTCGTCGACCATCCGGGTCAGTTCGGGGCCGACGGGCTCATCGTCCTCGGGGCGTTCTTCTGGGTCCTGTACACCGCGGGTGCGACGTTCTTCCCGTCGTGGTCGCCGGTGCGCTACACGACGACCACGACAGCACTGGGCCTCGTCAGCACGCTCGCGGTCACCGGCGTCCTGGTCGGGTCCGGGGCTGTGGCCATGCCTGGCGCGGGCGCTGTCGGGTCGGTCCTCCCCGAGCTCGGCTACATGAGCCTGGTCGCAGCTGTCGTCGGCGTCCTGGCCTGGAACACGGGGAACCGCATCCTGACCCCCCTGAACGGGGTCCTCTTCATGGATGTGGTCCCAGTAACCTCGTTCGCCATCTCGGCAGCCACCGGGACCCTGCCCACCGCCACCCAGGTGGTCGGTGCCTGTATCAGCGCCACGGCCCTTGTCCTCAACAACCTCTACTTGCGCCACCGTCTCGCGGCGCCCGAGCCTGTGGAACAGAGACAAACGGTCTCGGCACCGGCCAGCGCCAGCAGCCAGTGAGAGGCAGCCAAGCCTCTTTTCCGCGACAACCCCAAGGGCGTCAGCAAGACGGCGACGGCCGCCAGGATCCGCAGGACTGTCCGGCATCTCGACCGCGGTTCCAAACGGGGCATCGTTGCCGCCGATCCGTCATCGCGCGCGAGATCTTCTTCTTCCGACCGTTGTCGACGAGTGGCAGTGGGCACCCGATGTCCTGGACGCAATCCGCCGGGTCGTCGACGAGGATGCCTCCGACGGCACGCTCCTGCTCGCCGGATCGACCCCCACTCGCTCCACGCACTGCGGCGCCGGCCGCTTCATGACGGTCCGCGGATGCGGCCCGCGCACTCGTCGAGTGAACCGGGATGACGACAGGGGTGTCGTCGGGCGCACTGCTCTGCGGACCACTGCTCTGCGGATGCACTGCTCTGCGGACGCACTGCTCTGCGGACGCACTGCTCTGCGGACGTGCCCGCGCCACGGGACGGTGCAACTTCGGCCGCCGTGACTCCACCGACGAGTTCGCCACCGGGGGGTTCCCCGGCATGCGCCATCTCACGGGGCGGGCTCGCACCATCCAGATCATCAGCACCCGCACAAGCCAGATCATCAGCACCCGCACAAGCCAGATCATCAGCACCCGCACAAGCCGGATCAGCGGCACCCGTACAAGCCGGCTCGGTGCTCGATCCCTACGACGTGGATGGCGACATCCTCGCCGAACAGCTGGTACATGACCCGGTGGGTTGCCGCGGTGCGCCGCGACGTACTCGGCCAGCTCGCGTCCGAGTGGCTTGCCCACCCGGCGCTGCCTGCCACGAAGCGGACCGCTGCAGACTTCCCAGACCGCGAGAGCGACAGCGAAGGGCCGCTCGTGCTCGAGTGCGCTCCGGACGGCCCCTGAACGTCGCAGCTCGTGCTCCTTGACAAGGACCGGACGAGCCGTCACCATGGCAGTGTAATGACACTGCGGTATGACACTACTGAGACAGGTAAGCTGGTCGATGCGGCGACCTGGCTCGACGAACTGGACGAGGTCCAGCGGGAGTTGGCGATCTCGCCGACCGTCCCCGACGCGACGGCGCAACGCCTGTGGCGTGTGCTCGTCGAGGTCCCCACCACTCCTGACGAGCTGCAGGGCATGGACCCGTACCTGGCCCAGGCGTTCCTGGGCGGTGCCATCGAGAGCCTCAGAGCGCTGCATGAGGACGACCGCCGCGCCCAACGGCGCACCCTGCGCGTGGGCGTGGAGCAGCTACGCCAGGCACTTCGCGACGTCGTTGCCGACGAGGACGTGACCCCGGACCAACCGGCCGGAGCCCTGGCCCGGTGGCTTGTCGACAGCCTTCGTGTGAGCGTCGGCGACCTGTCACGTCTGGTCGGCGTCAGCCCGCGGACACTGCACCGGTGGATGGAGGACGACACCGTCGAGCCGTCGTCGAAAGACGGGGCGCGCCTCGCCACGGTCGCCCGGGTGGCGAACCAGCTCCGCCACGTGTTCACCGGACCAGGGGTGATCGGCTGGTTCGAGCGGCCCTCGGCGGCCCTCGATGGCGACACGCCGCAGGCGCTGCTCGACGACCCCGTGCGCTACCCCGACGTGCTGGCCGCAGCACGCCGCTACCGCTCCATGGTCGCCGCCTGACCGTGCCAGCCGCCGTGACCGTGCCAACGCCCGTGACCGTGCCAGCCCCGTGACCGTGCCAGCCGCCGACTGACCGTGCCAGCCGCCGTGACCGTGCCAGCCTCCGACTGACCGTGGCACCCCCCGTGACCATGCCAGCCCCCGGCGGCGTCACCGGCTACCGGGTCGCCGCCTACGACACCCCGCTGTGGGTGAGCCCGAACCGGACGACGGGCCGCTACAACGGGCCGGGGGCGCCCCCCACCCAGTACCTCTGCGGGCATCC
>JAJZLP010000354.1 GCA_021803325.1 Actinomycetes bacterium | reverse complement strand
ACGAGCCCAGACGGCGCCGAACGCCCGGTCCATGGTCCGCGCCAAGCGGTCCGCAACCATGTCCTCGTCCCAGGCATACCCCTGGCGCCCCTGCGCCCACTCGAAGTACGAGGCGGTGACCCCGCCGGCGTTGGCCAGGATGTCGGGCACGACCACCACCCCACGCCGGTCGAGCACCTCGTCGGCAGCCGGTGCCATCGGTCCGTTTGCCGCCTCGACCACCACCGAAGCCGTCATGCGACGGGCCGCGTCCACGTCGATGGCCCCTTCCAGCGCGGCGGGAACGACGAGCTCGGCCTCGACCGCCCACAGGTCGTTGCTGGCGATGGGTGTCCCACCGGCGAAGCCGGCCACCGAGCCGCTGGAGCGGGCGTGCTCGGCCAGCGCCGAGATGTCCAGACCCCCGGGGTTCCACACCGCGCCGGCAACGTCGGCCACCGCCACCACCCGCATACCAGCGGACTGCAGCAGGAACGCCAAGGGCCCACCCACCTTGCCGAAGCCCTGCACGACGGCTCGGGCTCCCACGAGTGGACGACCGGTGGCGGCGAACACGGCCCGCACACAACGGACGACGCCGCTGGACGTAGCCCCCGCGTGCATGGGCATGCCCCCGACGCTCAACGGCTTCCCAGTCACCACGCCGGGAACGGACCGCCCCTGCAGCATGTCCATGGTGTCGAGCAGCCACGCCATGACCCGCTCATCGGTGTTCACGTCCGGGGCCGGGACATCCTGGTCCGGGCCGAGCAGGCTGGCGATGCCCACCGTGTAGCGCCGAGTGAGCCGTTCGAGCTCGCTGATCGACAACCGGCCGGGCTCACAGGCCACGCCTCCCTTGCCACCACCGAAGGGGATGTCGACCACCGCTGTCTTCAGGGTCATGTCCGCAGCCAGCGCCGTCACCTCACCGGCGGACAACGCCGGGTGGAAGCGGATGCCGCCTTTGGCCGGGCCACGAGCCACGTTGTGGTGAACCCTCCACCCGCTGAAGACCTCGACGTGACCGTCGTCCATCCGTACGGGCACGGCAACTTCGAGCACCCGCTCGGGCACGAGCAACAAGCGCTCGATCTCCGGGTCGACACCGGCTGCCGCCACCGCCGCCGAGATCCGGCGGCGCGCCGCCCACCACGGGTCGTAGGGCGCCTGTGGCCCATCTGTCTCCATCGACGCCATCGCCATGTCCCCTCGGCCGTGCTCGCTCATCCAGGCCCGCACGGTGCGCCGCTGGTCGGCGACGCCGGTACCGTACCCCGTGCCGCGTCGCCGCCGCGGCCGGCGGTGCGCGCACGCCGCCATCGGACCCGACTACCCCCCTGTCCACGGTCGCCGTGCACCGGAGCCAGGCCACCGGCAGCGGGCAGGCCACCGGCAGCGGGCAGGCCACCGGACGGGCGGTCGGCGCGGCGGAGGTCTGCCACGACGGGCGACCGGGCCAGGACGAAGCCTCCCACGCACAGCAGGAGCAAGGCGACCGACTCGATGGCCCCTCGGCCGCCTCCGGTCTGGAGCTGGTCGCCGAACAACCCGATCCCGATCCCCAGCGACACGAGCGGATCGAGGATGACGAGCGTGGGCTGCGACGCCGTGACCGGGCCGGCGTGGAACGCGTTCTGTGCCAGGAACACGCCGGCGAGCCCGGCCCCGGACATCGCGTAGAACGGCCAGTGGACGAAGATGCCGTCCCACCGGTGCGAGGCATCGAGCATCACGAGCCGGATGAGCGACGCGGTGAACGCGAACATGACGGCGGCGGACGCCCCGAACAGGGCAGCTCGCCACTGCGGGGAGCCGAACTGGGCGAGCCCGGCCGTCGCCGCGCACACCGCGACCACCAGCAGCGACACCACGCCCCACGCCGCCAGGCCCGGCACCCGGGGCCCAGGACGAGGGGCAGCGACAACCAGAAAGACCGCCAGGCCACCGGCGCCGAGCAGCGCCCCTGCCCACTCGCGCCACGTGATGGCCAGCCGGAACCACAAGCCGAGGATGGCCACCAGCAAGGGGAGCTCCAGGGTCAGCACCGGTTGGACCGAGCTGAGCGGGCCGTAGTGCAGGGCGGCGGCCTGGAACCCGAACCCGGCGACCATCATGGCAAACCCGACAAGCCACACCTTGCGGCGCACCGCGTAGGCCAGCAGCCGAAGGTGCATCGAGGCAGCGGCCGGCGCCTCGCGCACGCCCAGGCGCTGCAGGATGGTGGTCAGCGCGTTGGCCAGGGCAGCGCCGACGGCGAGCAGGTAGGCCACACCTGTTGTTCTACCGCGTCGGACACCTGCGTTGGCGTTTCGGAGCCGGCCCCGAGCCGGCCGTGAGCGGGACCCGCGCCGGCCGTGAGCCAAACGCGGCTGCGTGCCGTAACCGCCACCGGCCAGCGATCGCCATGCCCGCACGGGCTGACCCCCAGCGCTCGCTGGCGGCACCCGGCTCCAGGCACCGCAGCGGGGCCCCGCCTACCCCCGGCCGGCACCGACACCGGAGCCCGTGCCGGGCCATGGCAGATCCGCCACGTACGACCAGCTCCGACGGTGGATCGCCGTCGGCCCGTACCCGTCGAGCGCCCGGCGGTGCACCGGCGACGGGTACCCCTTGTTGCGGTCGAAGTCGAACGGCGGGAAGTGGGCTGCGTTCTGGCGCATGATGCGGTCGCGCGTCACCTTGGCCAACACCGAAGCCGCTGCCACCGATGCGCACGTGCGATCCCCGCGCACCACCGTCCGGACCATCGGCATCGGTCGGCATCCCGGCACGAGCTCCGTCAGCGTCGCCACCGCCGGGGACGCGTAGTCGAGCACGCCGTCGAGGATCAGTGCCGCAGGCCACCATGCCGGCGCCAACGACCCGAGCGCTCGACCACAGGCCACGGCGAGCGCAGCGGTCATCCCGAGGGCGTCGCACTCCGCCGGGCTGGCATGCCCGACCGCCCACGACGCGCACCACGCGCCCAGCGGATCGAACATCGCCTCTCGGACCGGCTCGGCGAGCAATTTGGAGTCGGCCAGACCATCGGGGACCTCGGCGCCACCAGCCACGACGGCGACGCCGACCGTGAGCGGCCCGGCCCAGGCTCCCCGCCCCACTTCGTCGATCCCCGCCACCAGACCGCCCGGCGGCCGGCACGCCGCCTCGAGGTCCAAGGTGGGCGCCACCCGTCGCCGCCGCCCACCCAGCTCGCTGGCACGTCCGGCACCCGGGCGTGGCTTGCGTCCGGCGGCCGTGCCGGGCCCCGAGCCCGCACTCATCGGTCCGGGGTGCTCTCGGCCTCGATCCACGCCAGGTACTCGGGATCACCGGCGACGATCGGCACGGCGACGATCTCGGGGAGCTCGTAGCTGTGGTGGCGTCGCACCAGCTCGGTGAGCTGCTCCACCCGAGCGGTCGTCGTCTTGAGCGTGCATACCCACTCCGTCGAGCACGTGACCTCGCCGCCCCACCGGTACGTGGAGGTGACGGGTCCGGCCACCTGGGCACACGCCGCGAGCCGCCCGTCGACCGCCAGGCGCCCGAGGCGCGCTGCCTCGTCTGCCGTGGCCGCCGTGACCTGGACGCTGCAGGGCTCGCTCATCGGCCGCCGACTCTACGAGGGCTGCGCCGGCAGGTGGGCGACCGTCGTGACGATCCGTGTGCGGCGCGAGGCGCGCACACCAAAGCGAGCGAGCGCTCCCCGGGCACGAGACCAACCGTGGCCCGAGCTCACCGCAGCTCTCCGCGCCGCACCTTGCCCAGTGCCGTGCGCGGCAGCTCGTCGACCACTCGCACCACACGCGGCCGCTTGTACGGGGCGAGCCGGCCAGCGGCCCACTGCACAAGACCATGGCTGTCGAAGCCGTCTTCGGCCGGGACCACCCAGGCCGTCACCACCTCGCCCCATTCGTCCGACGGCGTCCCCGTGACCGCTGCCTCGGCGACCAGCGGATGCTCCAGGAGCACGCTCTCGACCTCGGCCGGGTACACGTTGTAGCCACCGGAGATGATGAGGTCGCCAGCTCGGCCCAGCAGCCGGAGGTAGCCGTCGGGGTCGCAGGAGCCGAGGTCGCCGGTGTGGAACCAGCCGCCGCGCCACGCCTCGTCGGTGGCGCCGGGACGTTCCCAGTAGCCGGTGCCGACGTTCGGTCCCCGGACCAGCACCTCCCCGTCGTCGGCGACCACTGCTTCGACCCCGGGCAGACAGCCGCCGACGCTGCCGGCACGCCGGTCGCCGTCATAGGGGTTGGAGGTGTTCATCAATGTCTCGGTCAAGCCATACCGCTCCAGGACACGCACGCCGGCGTCCGCCGCCAGGCGCTCGTGCAGGCCGGCATCGAGCGGAGCCGAACCGGACACCGCCAGGCGGAGGGTCCGCAGCTCGCCGGCCCGGCCGCTGGCCGCCATCCGGTGGTACATCGTCGGCACGCCGAAGAACAGCGTGCCGCGGTGCACAGCGATGGCGTCGAGCACGCCGGCCACGTCGAACCCCGGGAGAAGCACCACCGATGCACCCGCCACCAGCGTGCCGTACAGCCCGACGCACAGTCCGTGGCTGTGGAACGTCGGCAGCGCATGGACCAACCGGTCCTCGGGATCCCAGCGCCAGGCCCGTCGCAGCGCCTCGGCCGAGGCCAGCAGGTTCCCGTGGGTGAGGACAGCGCCCTTGGGTGCCCCAGTCGTCCCCGACGTGTAGCCGATGAGCGCCGCACGACCCGCGCTGATCGACGAGGCCGAAACGGGATCGGCCGGGTCTTGGACCGGCGCCGGAGCCGCTCGCCCGACGGGTCGCTCCGGTGCCGACGTCGATCCGACAGGCTCCCGGCGCCCGACGACGCGCAGGTCGGCGTCCACCACGACCAGGCTGGCTCGCAGCTTCCCGGCGACACCGTCGATGCGACCGGGATCGTCCACCACGGCACCGGCGGGGCGAACGTCGGCCACGATATGACCCAGCTCTCGCTCGGTATAGGCGGGATTGGCGGGCACGAGCACCAGGCCGGCTGCCAACGCAGCCAGGTTCGCCACCACGGCAGCCAGCGAGGTTGGCACGGACCACAGCACCCGGTCGCCGGGCTGCAGGCCGAGCGCGCCCCAGCGATGGGCTGCGGCACCGACCCGCTCGGCCAGCTCGCCGGCCCGGACCCACTGTCTAGGACCGGCGGTGGCGTCGAGCACCACGGCCCGGCCAGGGTCGGCTGCCCACAGGCGAGACCACCGGATCACCGGCGAGCCGTCGGCGACCAGGCCAGCGGCACCCTCCCCCCGGATGTCGTGCATCTCGGCGCCAGCCACTCGTGCCTGCATGGGTGGCACCGTAGCGGCCCACCTCGTCTTGTCCCCAGGTTCCGCCACACCCGGCAGCATCCACACCGACGGGGCAGCGGTGCAGACGTAGCATGCCGGCATGGCTCGCCGCGTCGCCATCGTCCCCCATACACACTGGGACCGCGAATGGTACGAACCGTTCGAGTCCTTCCGGCTCCGCC
>JAJZLP010000026.1 GCA_021803325.1 Actinomycetes bacterium | reverse complement strand
CGCAACCATTCAGGTGGTGTGGGGGCGGTGCCGCGTTCTGGGCGCTGACCTGGGGACTCGCGAAATGACAGGGATGTTGGTTGACTGGTTGGCATGGCGGCGCCGAGGGACGACGACAGCGTTTCGGTTGAGGAGCTGCAGGCGGAGAACGCTGTGCTGCGGGCGGAGGTTGAGCGCCTGAGCGCGAGGATCGCCGAGCTGGAACACCGGCTGGGGAAGGGTTCGCAGAGTTCGTCGTTGCCGCCGTCGTCGGATCGGCCGGCGCAGAAGGCGGCGGCGAGCAAGAGCCGAGCTGAGCGGCGCGCTGAGCAGCGCGCCGCGGGTAAGGAGGTCCGGCGTCGCGGCAAGCAGCCTGGTGCTCGGGGCGAGCATCTGGCGCGACGCCTGGCTCCGGACGACGTTGTGGTCCACGACGTCGGGTGCTGCTCGGCGTGCGGCGAGGATCTCACGGGGGCTGAGGCGGAACGTGTCGATGTCCGCCAGGTCTTCGACGTGCCCGACCCGAGGCTGATCTGCACCGAGCACCGCGTCGTCCACAAGCGCTGTGCGTGCGGAACGGTGACCACCGGCCGGTTTCCGTCCGAGGCGAGAGCAGTGACCTGCTACGGGCCGAACGTGCGAGCGATGGCGCTGTATCTGCTGCATGCCCAGCACCTGCCGATCGAGCGGACGAAGCAGACCCTGGCCGAGATGCTCGGGGTTGAGGTTTCCGCCGGCTTCCTCGCGTCGCTTGCCCCGGAGGCCGCCGGCGGCCTGGCGGGCTTCATCGACGAGCTCAAACGACGGCTGCGGGGCCGGCCGCTGGTGCATGTCGATGAGACCAGCGACCAGGTGGGCTGCGACACGTGGTGGCTGCATGTCGTCGCCGATGAGCTGTTCACCTATCTGTTCGCCGACAAGACCAGAGGCAAGGCCGCTCCCGACGCGGCGGGGGTACTTCCCGGGTTCACCGGGGTCATGGTCCATGACCGGCTGTCGATGTACTTCCGCTACAGCGACGCCACCCACGCCGTCTGCGGAGCGCATTCGGCGGAACCGGGGATTATGCGGACCTGTGCGGTTCGGGGTGGCAGTGTGCTTGGCCGGGCGGGCTTCTCGGGCCGTGTGGTCGTGAGCGGTTCCGCATAATCACAGGCTCTCGAGGAATGCGAGGATGGGGTCGGAGGGCCGGTAGCGGCCGGGGGCGGTGTTGGGCGGGGCGGTGCGGGCCAGCGCCCGTTCCTTGAGGTCCAGGTCGGCGTGCAGGTAGTGCTGGACGGTTCGGAGCTGCTCGTGGCCGAGCCACAGGGCGATGGTGGCGAGGTCGACGCCGTTGGTCAGCAGGTTCATGGCCGCCGAGTGGCGCAGGGTGTGCACCCCGATCTGTTTGGTTGTCAGCGACGGGCATGTGGCCGCCGCGGTGCGGGAGTGCTTGACAACCAGTTTGCGGATGGCGTCCCTGCCGAGCGGCGTCCCTGCGGAGGTCGGGAACAAGGCGTCGTCGGGGTCGCCGCCGCGCTCGTGGAGCCAGGCCGCCACGGCGGTGACGGTGTGGGCGGTGAGCGGGGTGACCCTCTCCTTGCGGCCCTTGCCGTTGACACGCACGTGAGGGCCCCGGCCGAGGTGAAGGTGGCGGAGGCGGATGGCGGCGAGCTCGGAGACCCGCAGACCGGTCTGGACGGCCAGGACCATGAGGGTGTGGTCGCGCCGGCCGGTCCAGGTTGTCAGGTCGGGGGCGGCGAGCAGGGCGTCGATCTCCTCCGCGGCGAGGAACGTGACCAGGGGGCGGCCGGTCCGTTTGGCGGGTATGTCGAGGACCCGAGCGATGAGCTCGGCGTGCTCAGGGTGCCGATAGGAGGCGTAGCGGAACAGTGAGCGGAGCGCTGCCAGCCGGGCGTTGCGGGTGGTGGCTTTGACGCCCCGGCCGACTTCGAGGTGACCAAGGAAGGCGGTGATGGTGGCGGCGTCGAGGTCGTCGAAGTCGATGTCGACCGGGGTCTTGCCGGTGGTGTCGGTGAGGTAGACGAACAGCAGCCGGAAGGTGTCACGGTAGGCGGCGACGGTATGCGGGCTGACTTGGCGTTGGGCGATGAGCCGGTCGGTGAAGAACGCCTGGAGGGTGGGAGCGATCCGGGTCATGGCCGTCTCACCGCAGGTCCTTCCAGGCGGGCGGCGGCCAGGGCGAGCAGCTCGGGCGACGCCGAGAGATACCAGTAGCTCCACTTCGGGTCGGCGTGGCCCATCCAGGTGGACAGCAGCGGCAGCGTGGCCTGGACGTCGACGCCGTCCCGATACCAGCCGACGAGGGTGTCGACGGCCCAGGTGTGTCTCAGCCCGTGGATGGTGGGTCGGCACGACGCCGAGCGAGGAGCGATCCCGGCCCGCTGACACAGGGTGCGGAACATGGGGCCGACGCTGCGATAGGTGACCCGGTTGCCGGCCGGGTGGACGAACAGCGCTGGTTGTGCCGGTGCAGGGGACAGCGCCCGGCGGCGTCGTAGGTAGACGCGCAACGCTGCGACGCTGCTGGGGTGCAGCACGAGCTGGCGGGACTTGCCGAACTTGGACTCACAGATGGTGACCAGGCCGTCATCGAGGGACACGTCTGAGCGGTCCAAGCGGATCGCCTCTCCGACGCGCATGCCGGTCACGGCGAGCACGCCGATCAAGGCCTCGTAGGTGGCCGCCGACAGCGGCCAGCGGGCACGGCGGGCGGCGTCTAGCAGCGCAGCCACCTCGGCGTCGGTGTACAAAAACGGGGTGGGCCGATGCCGTGGGGGCAGCCAGCCGCCGTCGGGCACCTCAGTAGCCGGGTCGCCGGCTTGCAGCCAGCGGGCGAAGCTGCGCACCACGCTCAACCGGTGACTCAGCCACGACGGTGACGCCCCGTCGGGCTGGCACACCCAGGCGATCGCCACTTCGGCGGTCACCCGCTCGATGCCAGCGGCCTCGCAGAAGGTGACGAACTGCTCGAGCAGCAGGCCGGCCCGGATCAGCTTGAACCCCAACGCCCGGCGGACCGCGAGGTAGCCGCCGAGCGCTTCGCGAAGCGTCCTGGGGCTCATGCGACACCTCCGGGCCACGGCCGGGCCAGGGGGGCGAGGGCGGCGAAGTCGACCTTGGCGTAAATGGCCGAGGTCGCGATGCGGGAGTGGCGGAGCACCTGGGCGACCTCGACGATCGACCCGCCCGAGGCCAGCACGCCGGTGGCGGTTGTGTGGCGAAGCCGGTGCGCCCCGAACTTGGCCACTCCCGCCCGCTCGCACGCCGAGTAGACCACCCAGGTCACCCCCGGCCCGCTCAGGGGCCCTCGAGGGGCGATCATCCGGACGAAGACCATCCTCGTCTCCACGGTCTTGGGCCGTCCCCGGCGCAGATAGCCGACGAGCGCCTCGCCGACATCGCAAGGCAGCGGCAGCCGGTCGTGACGGTTTCCCTTGCCGTGCACAACCAGCTCGCCGGCCCGCCAGTCGATGTCGTCGATCGACAAGCGAGCGACCTCACCGGCGCGCAGCCCCAGACGGGCCAGTAACAGGAGGATGGCGTAATCGCGCCGTCCCCTGCAGGTGCGCCGGTCGCAGCCCGCCAACAGCCGGGCGACGACCCCAGGGGCCACGAAGCGGGGCAAGCCCGCTCCCTGGCGGTTGGCCACCGCAGGCACGGCCTGGGCGAGCGGGCCGGCCACCAAACCTTCCAGATGCAAAAACCGCAGGAAGGTCCGCAGCCCGGCGGCCATGTTCCGGGCGACCGAGCTGCTGCGGCCCGGAAACTGCTGCACGCAAAACCTTGTGACCTCGCCAGTCCCGACCGCCGCAGACCCCACCGACAGTCCAGGGTGCAAACCGAGGAACAGACTCGCGATCTTGCACCAGGCCGCCACGACCGCCTCGACCAGCGCCCGCTCCTCCACCAACCAGCGGCGATAGCGCGCCACCAGCCTGTCATCGGGGCTGTCATCCGCTTCCGGGCCCGCCTCTGCCGTCACCACGCCCGCGCCCCGCAAGAACCCGACCAGCTGCCCCAGCCCGCTCGGAGTCAGCCGGGCCGTGTACCCCTGCTCGCGTCGGGCCCGGCAGTAATCCTCCACCGTCGGCCCGTCAAGCGCCGCGGCCGGCATCCCCCTCTCGCCCAGCCACCGGCTCAGATGACCCATCAGCCGCAGCTGCTCGGCCGTGGACAGATCCGTGAAGCCCGCCGCCAGCAGTTCCCCGGCGAACCCGCCCGCGTACGACTCCAACGGCCCGACCACTCGAACTCTCGACCATGAGGCTGTCACTGCTGCTCCTCCCTGCCGAGCGCCCTGCCCGGCTCGAAGAAGCATCGCGATTATGCGGAACCGCTCACGACCACACGGCCCGAGAAGCCCGCCCGGCCAAGCACACTGCCCCCTTACGAGCCGCACGCGTCCGCATAATCCCCGGTTCCGCCGAATGCGCGTTATGGAGAAATTCGCATAAAGCGCACCTGATCCGAGACCTCGCCTCCGTCGCGCATCGCCCGAGCCAGCAGTGGGCGAAGAAGATGCGCCGGCTGCTGCTGGAGATGAACGACGCCGCCCACGCCGCACGCGAAGCCGGCAAAAGCACCCTCGGGCGCCGGAACCTCAAGGCGTTCCTCGCCTCCTACGACACCCTCGTCGCACAAGGCCTCGCCGCGAACCCGCCGCTGGCGACCAGAGACCGCAACTCGTTGGAACGCGAGTCCTACAACCTCGCCGTCGCGCTACGGAACCGGCGCAGCGAAGCGACCCGCTTCGCCTCCGACCTGTCGGTCCCCTTCACGAACAATGAGGCAGAACGTAGCCTCCGCATGGCGAAACTGCACCGCAAGATCAGCGGCTGCTTCCAGTCCGAGGACCACGCCCGACACTTCGCCGTGATCCGCTCCTACCTCGCCACCGCACGAAAACACGACCTCGGCGGCCTCGACGTCCTCGGCCGGCTCTTCCGCGGCGACCCCTGGATACCCCCCGCCACCACCTGACACCCACCCCCACCCGGCCGCCGCATCGAGCAGCCACCACAACCCCCGCCAACCAGCACCCACACCTTCACCAGCCCGCAACCCACAGGTACCTCAGCACACCACCCCATCCCCGCCACTACCCGCCCTGCCCGCCACCTGAATGGTTGCGAGTTATCAGAGCGTAACCGCGAAGCAGGTGTGACATTGCTGCAAAGGTGCTGCTTGTAGGGAAGTCAGCCCAGCGATAGAAGCCAAATGATAACTGCATCGGCTCGGGTAGTGCGCCGGGTACAGGGTGGCGTGGCGAGCACGGTCGCGTACGAATCAGCCCGCGCTCCCATACCTGCCGCTATGGAGTCTCCCAGCACCAGGAGCGAGCGGGTCCGATCCGGGGAATGCATCACGCCGGTGCGGCACTCTCCGGACATCACTGCAGGCTTAGCGTCGAGGTACGCGGACGCGGGGGAGGGGGCGGTCGGAAAGGTGCCATGCGAGCAGCTGGGTGCGGACGTCGGTGGCGGAGCGGTGAACGAACAGCA
>JAJZLP010000084.1 GCA_021803325.1 Actinomycetes bacterium | reverse complement strand
CGGGCCCGTCCCTGCGTTGCCTGCGGTGCGTCGTCAACCTACCATCGTCGTGTCCGGCTTCCTCGTGCGACCGAGGTCGCGGCCGTCCCGGGGGCGGGCCGGCGGTCGCGGGCGAAGACGACGAGCGCCCGCATCATGGAGCGCTCCCGACGTCAGTCCACGTCGAGGTCGGCCTCTGTGCCGTTCGCCGAGCCTGCTCCTGCACCGACCTGCGCGGCGGCACCGGCGGGGATCCCGGGGCCGTCGGGATCCCAGCCGCCGTCGGAGGCCTTGCGGTACGGGTACCAGCACCCGTCGCGGCCCAGACGCAGCTGGCGGTCTGCCGCGGTCACCCGGTTGCGGCGGAAGGTCGCCCGATCACCGAGCAGGGCCCGGCCTTCGGCCATGGCGGCAGGGCCCGGATCCCACAGCTCCTCCAGCACGTCCAGCCCCGCCGGTCCGCCGGCCTGCCAGGCGAGCGCCCGCCGCAGCAGACGGCGAGGAGGAAGGTTCGCCCGGGCGGCGAGCTCGGCGAGGTCGACGCTCTCGCCGGCGCTCGGCCCTATGAGCGAGGCTGCCCGCCGGGCCAGGTCGGCGTCCGGTGCCAGGTCGAGCGCATGGTCGGTGCCGCCTCCTGCCAGGTGCAGCGCTCGGGCGGCCGCGTCTGCAGCCACGGCGCGCAAGCCCGCCGGGTCGACGTCGACACCGGCCGGCGGCTCTCCGACCAGGAGCGGCGGGCGACCCGGGTGGCTCGGCGGGAGCGGCACGAGCGGCAGCGGCGCCCCCCCGCCTTCTCCTACCCGCCCGCCGGCACCCCCTGTCGGGCCGGCACGTCCGGCACCTCCGGCACCGCCGGCACCTCCGGCACCGCCGGCACCTCCGGCACCGCCGGCACCCCCTGTCGGGCCGGCACCGCCAGCATTGCCCGGGCCAGTCGGCGGGCTTCGCCGCCAGGCGTCGGCTGCGAGGATTCCCGGGTCCGCCGACGCCTCTGGAGGCGCAGCGTCGACGGCGTCGCGCTCGCCCCCCGGCGACGCTCGGCGTGCCCGCAGCCCGGCGAGCACCTCGGCACGGCTCCGGCCGCGTAGGAGGAAGATGCCGAACGGGTCGGCGTCGAGGGCGTCGGCGACCAGGTAGCAGACCGCAGCGGCGTGCTTGCACGGGTCGGCCCAATCGGGACAGGTGCACCGGGGCTGGATCTCCCCGGGGCCGGGCAGCAGGTCGTAGCCTGCCCCGGTGGCATCTGCAGCCACCTCGGGGGGGAGCTCCCCGTCGAGCAGGGCAGCGGTGTGGCCGATCGCGGAGGCGAACGCGTCGAGCACGGCCGCCCATCCGGCGTCGTCGAAGGTCCGCACCCGCACCGTGACCCGGTAGGGCGTCTTGCGTGAGCCCTGCACCGGCGCGGTGATCTGGCCGGCGGCCAGTACCAGGTCGCCGACCGCGCCTCCCCGCGCGTAGGTCCGGCCCCGCGGCAGCCGGTTCGGGTCGAGGCTGGCCCGTCCCTCGAGCGCGTCGACCCAGGCCCGCCCCCACCAGGTGGTGCCGAAGGGCCGCCGACCCGCCCGGCGCTGACCGGGCCCCGGGCGTCGCGGTCGGTGCTCGGGCCAGCCGCCGGACCATCCACCTGCGCGCCGCGGGGTCACGAGCCCCTCCCGAGCTGCACGAGCGAGGCCAGCTCTGCGTCGGAGAGCTGGCCGATCCAGGCCTCTCCGCCGCCGACGACCGACTCGGCGAGCTCTCGCTTGCCTTCGATCAGCCTGGCGATGCGGTCCTCCAGGGTGCCCTCGGCGATCAGGCGGTGGACCTGTACCGCCTGGGTCTGGCCGATACGGTGGGCCCGGTCGGTGGCCTGGTCCTCGACCGCGGGGTTCCACCACCGGTCGAAGTGGACGACGTGGCCCGCCCGCGTCAGGTTCAAGCCGACCCCGCCGGCCTTGAGCGACAGGAGGAACACCGGCACCCGCCCCGCTTGGAACTCGTCGACCATCTCGGCGCGGCGCCGGGCCGGCACCTTGCCGTGGAGCAGCAGGCAGCCGACGCCCAGCTCGCCGAGACGGGCTTCGACCAGGCCGAGGCACTCGACGAACTGGCTGAAGACGAGCACCGACTCGCCCTCGCTGGCGATCACCGTCACCAGCTCCTCCAAGGCGGCCAGCTTGCCCGACCGTCCTGCGAGGGGCCCCGACTGGTGCAGGTACTGCGCCGGATGGTTGCAGATCTGCTTGAGCGCCGTGAGCATCTTGAGCACCAGGCCCTGGCGCTCGAAGCCCTCGCTGCCCTCGATGACCGCCATCGCCTCGCGGACGACGGCCTCGTAGAGCTCCACCTGCTCGCGGGTGAGCGCGACGGGCAGGTCGCTGACGATCCGCGCCGGCAGGTCGGGGGCGATCGCGGGGTCGGACTTGCGGCGGCGCAGCAGGAAGGGCTGGACGATCCGGGCCAGGCGGGTCGTGGCCTCGGGGTCGTGGTAACGCTCGATGGGGGTGGCGACCGTCCTTGCGAAGCGCTCCAGCGGGCCGAGCAGGCCGGGGGTCGTGAAGTCGAGGATCGACCACAGGTCCGCCAGCCGGTTCTCGACCGGGGTGCCGGTGAGGGCAAGGCGGGCCGGGGCGGCGATGCTGCGCAACGCCCGGGCCGTCGCGGTGGCCGGGTTCTTCGCGTGCTGGGCCTCGTCGGCGACCACGAGGGAGAACCCTGCCGCGCTGAGCTCGGCGGCGTCGTAGCGAGCCACGCCGTAGCTGGTGATCACCAGCTCGTCGGCGGCGACGTCCGCAAGGCTCCGGCCCGCGCCGTGGTGCCGGCGCACCGGCACCGAAGGGGCGAAGCGCCGTACCTCGCGCTCCCAGTTGGCGAGCAGCGAGGTGGGGCACACGACGAGCGTCGGGCCGAGCTGGCGCTCCGCCCGGTGCAGGTGCAGGGCGATCACCTGGAGGGTCTTGCCCAGGCCCATGTCGTCGGCCAGGCAGCCGCCCAGCCCGGAGCCGGTCATCTCGGCCAGCCAGGCGAGCCCCCGTCGCTGGTAGGGGCGCAGCTCGGCGCGGAGCTGTCCAGGCGGGGCCACTGTGCCGCCGGCCTCGCCGGTCTCGCCGGGGGTGCCGGCTGCTCGCCTGAGGCGCTCGGCCAGGTCTGCCAGCTGCGGCTGGGCGGTCACCTCCACGAGCTCGCCGTCGACCTCCACCGAGCCCGACAGCACCGCCGCGAGCGCCTCGATTGCCGTGAGGGGACGAGGCGGCCGGCGGCGCAATCGCTCCACCAGCTCGGGGTCGACGGCCACGAAGCGTCCTCGCAGTCGGACCACGCCTCGCTTCGCCTCGGCGAGGAGCGCCACCTCGTCCTCCGAGAGCGCCTCGCCGCCCAGCGTCGCCTGCCAGCGGAACGCCACCAGCTCGTCGAGGGTGAAGCCGGACCCGACTACGCTACCGGGCGCGCCGATCGACCCGGTGAGCCGGACCCCGTCGCTGAGCATCCCTGCCGGCCACAGCACCGATATCCCCGCGCCGCCCAGGTCTGCGGCGGCGTCTCCGAGCAGGTCCGACACGTCGTCGTCGCTCAGCTCGAGGCGGTCGGGCACCGGTCGGGCCAGCAGCTCGGCCAAGGGCGGCCACGCGCGGGCACCGCGGCGCAGCGCGCGCAGCACGTCGGTCTCCACGTCGTCGCCGAAGCGCGCCGCGAGCGCCGCCGGCGCGCCGAACACCCGGTCCGCGTCCACCGTGAGCGACGGGTCGACCCGGCTGGCGACCTGGACCACAGCCTGCGCGCTCAACGGTGACGGCTCGGCACCGACCAGCGCGGCCTCGGTGCGGCTCGGTGCCGGCACCACGGGGGGCAGCCCGCCGTCGAGCTCGATGCGAAGGGCCACGTCCGCACCGCCTTCGAAACCCGACGACCACTCGCCCAGCCACGTGGCCAGGTGGCTGGCAGGCTGCGGCGCGGCGGCGGCGAACAGGTCGCTGCCGGCGACGAGCGGGGCGGCGGCGCTGCGGGTGAGCGTGTCGGCCAGCGCGTCCCACATGGACCGCACCAGGCGCTCGGGGGTGGCCACCGCGAGCGGCCGCGACCCTGGAACCCAGAGGGCGTGCGCCGCCGCGGGGAAGGCGGCGGCCAGGTCGGCGAGCAGCTGACGGTCGCTCGCGTCGAGCGGGCCGGCTGCCCAAGCGTCGTACCCGGCAGAAGAGACCGCAGGGTAGAGCCGCCCCCGGGCGACGAGCACGAGCCCGGCGGTCAGCGCTCGGGCCCAGGCCCGTGCGCTCGCCGGCGCAGGCACGCCGTCAGGGTGGCGTTCGAGCTCCCCTAAGACGGCGATTGCATCCGCCAAGGACAGCGGGGTCGCCGCCACGCGCCGCCGCCGCACCCGCGAGCCGGCCGGCAGGACGACGTCGAGCTGCGCGCTGGTGGTGTCCTCGGCACTGCCGACCGGTTCGTACCACATGAAGGAGCCGGCGCGTGGCGGGTCGGCCGGTACGAACACCAGCTCCGCGCCCGGACGGGTGTCGAGGAGTCCCGGCTCGATCGACCTGCGAAGCGCCGTGAGCTCGGTCGCTGCAGCGGGTGGGGTGCTCATGTATCTCGGTAGGGGTCGGTCATCGCGCAGTGCTGTGTCAGCCTGGATGGTGCGCCGTTCCGCACGAGAGCGGCTCCGAAGGGACTGGGGAGAGCGTAGGCCACGGTGCCCATGCGCCGCGCACCCGTCCTCGGTGCCTCGAGGCGCGTCGGAGGTTCTCGCACGTTACGCTGCACACAGCTGCATGCTCTGTGCCTTTTCCACGTCGGCAGGTCCCGTCTGCGAGGCTGACCGTTGGTCCCGTTCCCTAGGGGTCCCGGTCGTCGCCGTCCTAGCGGGCTGACGCCGAGATGACCGATCCGGTCGGCAGCAGCCCGGGGGTCGGCGAAGAGGCCCAGCTCCTCGAGACGTTCCGTGCCGTCCTCGACGAGCTGCGGCCCGGGGCTCCGGCCCTCGCGGTTCGCCTCGACAGCCGCCTGGAAGAGGACCTCGGTCTCGACAGCCTCGCCCGCGTGGAGCTGCGTGATCGCATCGAGGAGCATTTCGACGTGAGGCTCGCCGATCGTGTCCTCGACGCGCCCACCCCGCGGCACTGGCTGATCGCACTGCAGCGGTCACGTCGATCAGTCGACCAGCGGGGCCGTCCGGCGGCACCGAGCGCCGGACCGCCCTTGCCTTCCGATCGCGAGCAGGCGACCGCTCGGCCGCCGGAGCCGGTCGGGGAGGACCGGGGCGGGGTGGTCACGTCCCCCGCCACGCTCGCCGAGGCGGCCACCCTCGGCGCGGTGCTCGACTGGCACCTGAGGACGCACCCCGACGGCACCGCTCTGCGGCTGCTCCACATCCCCGACGTGCGCGACTCGGCCTCCGAGGGCGCGAGCGCGCAGTACACGTACCGGGAGCTCTCGGATGCAGCTTCGGCTGTGGCGAGCGCCCTCCAGCACGGTGGCGTCCAGGCTGGCGAGCGGGTCGCGATCATGCTGCCGACCAGTCGCGACTACTTCGTCGCCCT
>JAJZLP010000305.1 GCA_021803325.1 Actinomycetes bacterium | reverse complement strand
TGCGGGCAGTCCGAGCTCGTGGAGCGGCAGGTCGACCCATCCCGACTGGACGTTGGTGGGGTCGAGGTTGACGATGGCCACGATGACGTCGAGTGCGCCCGTGCCGGCGGCTCCGCCGGGTTCGCCAGGCGCGCTGGGTTCGCTGGTGGAGCTGGGTTCGCCGGGTTCGCCGGGTTCGCCGGTGGCGCTGGTGGCTCCGGGTTCGCACGTGGCGCCGGGTTCGCTGGTGGCGCCGGGTTCGCTGGTGGCGCTGGGTTCGCACGTGGCGCCGGGTTCGCTGGTGGCGCCGGTCAGCCCGGGCTGGCCTGGCACGCCGGATGCTGTGCGCTCGCCGGACGCTCCACTGGTGGCCGGGAGAGGGACTGCCTTCGCATAGGCGATCAGCTGGTCGTTGTCGACCGGCACCAGGCGGAGGGTGCGGTCCTGTCGCAGCGCGGGGTGGGCGCGCCGCGCCGCGTTGACCAGGGCGACGAGGTCAGCCAGGCTGGTCGGGTCATCGAGGTCCCAGTGCCGAACCTCGTACTTCTCCGAGTCGAGATACTCCTCGGACCCCGAGTGGCGCGGGACGTGGTGCTGCAACTCGAACGCGGGACCGTAGATGCCGTAGTTGGCCGTGGCGGTGGCGGCTAGCACCAGTCGGGAGATGAACGCGGCCCGGATCCCCCCTTGGAGATGCTCGGGAAGGATGTCGGGTGTGTTGGGCCAGAAGTTGGGCCGGAAGTAGTCGACGAGCGGGGCGCTGGTCAGCTCCCGCAGGTAGGTCTCCAGGTCCCACTTGGAGGTGCGCCACGTGAAGTAGGTGTAGGACTGGCTGAATCCCACCTTGGCCAGGTGCTCCATGACTCGTGGGCGGGTGAAGGCTTCGGCCAGGAAGACGACGTCGGGGGCATCGGCGCGGATGTCGGCCAGCAGCCACTCCCACAGCCGCATCGGCTTGGTGTGGGGGTTGTCGACCCGGAACACCCGGATGCCGTGCCCGATCCAAAACCGCACGACGTCGGCGAGCGCCGCCCACAGGTTGCGCCAATCCGCCGTCTCGAAGTCGAGCGGGTAGACGTCCTCGTACCGTTTGGGGGGGTTCTCCGCGCACGCGATCGACCCGTCGGGGAGACGCCGGAACCAGTCCGGGTGCTCGGAGACCCACGGATGGTCGGGCGAGCACTGCCACGCCAGGTCCAAAGCCACCTCGATGCCGTGCTCGCCGGCTGCGGCGACCAGTCGGTCGACGTCGTCGATGGTGCCGAGATCGGGGTGCACAGCGGTGTGCCCACCTGCGGGTGAGCCGATCGCCCACGGGCTCCCCGGGTCGCCGGGCTGCGACCGGGTGGCGCCGTTGGGCCCCTTGCGGGCCGTGGTGCCGATCGGGTGGATCGGTGGCAGGTAGAGGACGTCGAAGCCCATGGCGGCCACATAGGGCAGGCGGTCGATGACGTCGCGGAGCGTGCCCGAGCGGGCCGGGTCTGGTGACGCCGAGCGAGGGAACAGCTCGTACCACGCGCTGGACCCGGCCAACGCCCGGTCAACCCATACCGTGCCGACCGGCACCGTCGCCGCTGAGCTCAGGTCCGGATGGGCATCGGCCACGGCCGCCAGGCGCTCGTCGCCCAGCAGGGCCTGCGCTGCCGGTATGACCGGTGCTGGGTTGCTGGTGGCTGGGTTGCTGGTGGCACTGGGTTCGCTGGTGGCTGGGTTGCTGGTGGCTGGGTTGCTGGCAATTTCGGCCTCGGCGCCTGCTGCCAGGGTTCGAAGGTTCCGGGCCGCCTGCTGCGCGGTGTCCCGTGCGGGGCCGAGGCAGCGCCGGGCGGTGTCTTCGAGCAGAGCGGCACCCACGAGTAGGTCGACCGGGGTGGCAGTGCCGGCAGCGAGCTTGGTTCCCATATCGCGGCGCCAAGACCCGAAGTGATCGACGGTGGCGGTGACGGCCAGCTCGTGGCTGCCGATCCGATCGAGGGGCACGACGCCCCTGTAGCGGTCGTTCCCGAGCGACGTCATCGGGGCCGACGACCAGTCGGCGTCGTCCCGGTGCCGCCAGCGGACAAACGGGGCCACCAGGTCGTGTCCGTCTACGAAGACGTCCGCTTCGACCGCCACGAAGTCGCCGACGACCCGCTTGATCGGAACCTGGCCGTCGTCGATCCGGGGCGTGACGCCACTGACCACCGGCCGCAGCCGTCCGGCAGCGGCGATGGTGGTCCTGGTGGTCGGGTGTCCCGCGGTCCTCGTTGCCACGTGCCTCGACCTTACCCGGGGTGGGCGCCCGTGTGATCGGGCTGTCCCGGTCGTGCCTAGCGTCCCGGTCGCGCCGGTCGCGCCGGTCGTGCCGGTCGTGCCGGTCGTGCTGGTCGCGCCGGTCGTGCCGGTCGCGCCTGGCGTCCCAGTCGTGGCTGGCGGGGGTGCAGGCTGACGGGGTTCCCTTCAGGCATCGATGGTGCCTGAAGGGGGTTGCCAACCGGCGTCTACTTGATGACGCAGCCGGCGTCGACGGGCAGGGCGACGCCGGTGATGTAGCGGGCTTCGTCGGACGCCAGGAACAACGCGGCGTTGGCTACGTCGTCGGCCTCCACCCACGGCACGGGGAGCGCGTTCAGTGAGGACATGGCCTCGATCATGTCGTCCTGCGTGGGATCGGTGATGTCCGGCCGGAACAGGCGGAAGGTCGAATCGTTCAGGATCATGTCGGTGGCCACGTTGGTGGGGTGCACGGTGTTCACCCGAATGCTGTGGGGAGCCACCTCGTTGGCCAGCGTCCGCATCAGCCCCACGAGCCCGTGCTTGGCCGCGGTGTAGTGGGCGATGTTGGCCATGCCTTTCAGCCCGGCGGTCGAGCTGGTGATGATGATGGAGCCGCCCCGGCCGGCAGAGATCATCGAAGGGACGGTGGCTTTGATCGTGTGCCAGGCGCCAGTGAGGTTGATGTCGATCATGTCCTGCCAGGACTGCTCGGACAGCTCCCACGTAGGGCCGAACGAGGCGATGCCGGCGTTGGCGCAGACGACATCGAGGTGCCCGAAGGCCTGTAGTCCCTCATCCACGACGGCCTGCAGCCCGGTGAAGTCGCGCACGTCGGCCTGCCGAGCGACGATCCGCCGTCCAGCCTTCTCCACCAGAGCGACGGTCTCAGCCAAGTCGCCTGAGGTGGCCATGGGATAGCGCACGGTGGCGACGTCCGAGAGCGAGTCGACGGCCACCACGTCGGCTCCCTCGACCGCCATGCGAGCGCAGATTGCCCGTCCCTGGCCCCGTGCTGCTCCGGTCACGAACACGACCTTGCCGTCGAGTCGACCCATCAGGTGCTCCTGTCTGTCGGGTGTTGCGGTCAGTCCGCTGTGGTGGTGCCGTCAGGTGGTGGTGCCGTCAGGTGGTGGTGCCGTCAGGTGGTGGTGCCGTCAGGTGGTGGTGCCGCGTGATGCAGCCCGCGGCTCGCGGTCAGTACGGGAGGTCGAGGGCGATGTGACGCTTGGCGATGCGCCACTCGCCGTCACTCTCACGTACGACGCGGTCTTCGTAGGTGCCGCTGCTCAGCACGGTGAGCGTGCCATCGGCGATGGCCAGTAGGGTCAGGACGCTGCGAACCGTGGCCGAGGTGTCGTCCTCGTCAGCCACGTAGGTGTTGACGGTCAGGTGCCGGCGCTGGTCGTTCTGGCCCTCGAGTGAGTCGGTGAACAGTTTCATCACGTTGTCGATCCCGGAGAACGGCCCGATCAGGTCGCCGCCGCCGATCGTCATGGTTAGCTCGGCGTCCTTGGTGAAGCATTCGGCCATCGCCGTCATGTCCGGGGTGTCGTACCCGTACGCCCACTTGCCCAGCGTGTTGAGAATGGCACTGTGGTCTGCCATGTTTCGCTCCTTGGTCGGTGGGCCCCCGGTCGAGGGTCCGCTTGCTGTGAGGGTTCTCGCCTGCAGAGAACCCGGTCATGTCAGGTGTCAGGTGTCAGGTGTCAGGTGTCAGGTGTCAGGTGTGGCCCTCGGCGGCCGGGAGCCCGAGAGGGAGACCGGATGGGAGCGGCGCTCCCAGTCGCCGAAGGCACCCACCGGCGGGGCCGGAAGCAAGGAGGGCGAGCCAGGCTCGGCTGCTGCCATGCTTCAGACCTGCCGGCGATCTCAGGTCGGGGTGAAGCGCAAGGGCAGCGCGCCTGGTGAGCGGGTGAAGAGGCCGATCTCGTCTGCCGCTGCATCCGGTTGCAGCCTGATGTCCCGCATGGCGTCGAGGAGCTGGTTGGTGGCGGACTCGACCTCGGTCTTTGCCAACATGGCCCCGACACAGAAGTGCCGTCCGTTGGCGAACGCCATGTGGTTGGCTGCCGCTGCGTAGGCATGTCCGACGTCCAGGTCCGGGCGGTGGATGTCGAAGTCGTCGGGGTGGTCGAAGCGGTCCTCGTCCCGATTGGCCGCGGCCAGCAGGCAGGTGATGGTTGCCCCGGCCGGGATCGTGACGTCTCGGATCACGAAATCGACCTTCGGTTGGCGCATGATCATGTGGACCGGGGGGCTGTGGCGAAGCGTCTCGGCGAACGCCGCGCTGATGAGACTGCGGTCCTCGCGCACGGCTGCCATCTGGTCGGGATGCATGACCAGGTTGCGCATCAGGCTGGCGAGTGCCTTGTCGGTCGTCTCGCCTCCGGCGACGAGCAGCAGGCTGACGAACGCCTTGACGTCGAGGTCCGACATCTGGGCACCATCGATCTCGGCCGTGCACAGCACCGACAGCAAGTCGTCGCCGGGGTCGGCCCGACGTGACGCGATGATCGGCATCATGTAGGCCTGCAGTTCTTCCTTGGTGCGCAGGCCTTGTTCGGTGACGGCGGGGTCCTGGGTGAGGTTGCTGAGGAACGCCATGATCGAGTGGTACCAGCGGTGGAAGAGCTCGTGGTCGGTCTTCTGCAGACCGAGCATGTCCACGATGACGTTGATGGGGAAGTGCGTGGTGAACTGGCTCACCAGTTCGACGTGCCCGTCCATCCGCCAAGGGTCGATCAATTCCCGGGCGTTCTTGTCGATCACCGGCTGGAACTTGTCCCGTAGCTCGGATCCGCGGAACGCCGGGGTGATCAGGTTCCGGGTCCGCGAGTGCTCCCGACCCTCCATCTGCAGGATCGTCCGGCCGTGCACGGGCTCGAGCTGCCACGAGTAGTTGTCGGACGTGATGTCCGGGTCGCGAAAGATGCGCTCGACGTCCTCCATCTTGCTGACGAGCCAGGAATTGGTTGCCTCGTGGTAAAGAACCGGAAACTCGCGGCGCAGCACGCTGTACCCGGTGTACGGGTCGGCAGCGAACGTCGGCGACAGGATGTCAGGAGCGTCCATCGCTCCCCCCCTTCCCTCACCCGGCCGGTTGACCGCCGCCAGCCGGCAGCCTGCTGCTGTCCGGATGACGAATCAACCGACCGGTTGATTGCTAGGCGCCATCCTAACCATGCTGCCTCGCTCTGACAATGGCGTCTCCTCGGTTCGTGTGCCCGTGTGCCCGTGTGCCCGTGTGCCCGTGTGCCCGTGTGCCCGTGTGCCCGTGTGCCCGTGTGCCCGTGTGCCCGTGTGCCCGTGTGCCCGTGTGCCCGTGTGCCCGTGTGCCCGTGTGCCCGTGTGC
>JAJZLP010000065.1 GCA_021803325.1 Actinomycetes bacterium | reverse complement strand
AGCGGTGCGTGGGACCCGGACGGCATCGTGCAGGTGGCGTTGGCCGAGCTCCGAGCGGCGATCGGTGACGACATGGTGCTCATCGCCGACCTGTGCCTCGACGAGTACACCGAGCACGGGCACTGCGGTGTGCTCGACGCGTCGGGGTCGGTCGACAACGACGCCACCGTCGCCCTCTACCGGCGGGTGGCGGTCGCCCAGGCTCGTGCAGGTGCGGACGTCGTCGCTCCCAGCGGGATGATGGACGGCCAGGTGGCGTCCATCCGGGCGGCACTGGACGGCGCCGGCCACGGTGAGGTCGCCGTGCTGGCCTATGCGGCCAAGTACGCCTCCGCGCTCTACGGCCCGTTCCGCGACGCGGTCGGCGTGGAGATCGCATCCGGTGGTGACCGCCGGGGCTATCAGCAGGATCCGGCCAACCGGCGCGAGTCCCGGATCGAGGTGGCCCTCGACGTGGCGGAGGGAGCGGACATCGTGATGGTGAAGCCGGCGCTGGCCTACCTCGACGTCCTTGCCGACACCGCCGCCGCCGTGGACGTCCCGGTAGCGGCGTACCACGTGAGCGGAGAGTACGCCATGGTCAAGGCCGCCGCCGAGCGTGGATGGATCGACGGCGACGCGGTCATGGTCGAGCACCTGACGTCCATCAAGCGGGCCGGGGCCCGGATGATCCTCACCTACGCCGCCGGCGAGGTCGCCCAGGCGGTCAACGGGTGAGCCCCCAGCCCACCGACGCCGGTCCCGGCACAGGCGGCACCGACCGCGCCGGCAGCCCCCAGCCCGCCGACGCCGGTCCCGACACGGGCGACGATGGCCTCGGTATCGAGCCCATCCACGGCGGCACAGGGAACGAGGAATGGTTCCGCCGGGCGCGTCGGGTCATCCCGGGGGGCGTCGACTCGCCGGTGCGCTCCTTCGCCTCGGTAGGCGGCACGCCATACACGGTGGCCCGCGGATCGGGGGCCTTCGTCTGGGATGTCGAGGACCGTCGCTACCTCGACCTGGTCCAGTCCTACGGAGCGATCCTGCTCGGACACGCGCACCAGGCGGTGACCGACGCCTTGGTGGGTGCGGCGCGAGACGGCACCACCTTCGGTGCGCCCAGCCGTGGGGAGGTGCTGCTGGCCGAGGCCATCTGCCAGCGCGTGCCGGGGTGCGAGCAGGTCAGGTTGGTGTCGTCGGGGACCGAGGCGACGATGAGCGCGATCCGGGTGGCGCGGGGGTTCACGGGCCGGGACCGGGTGGTGAAGTTCGACGGCTGCTACCACGGGCACGCGGACGTCGTCCTGGCCGGGGGCGGGAGCGGCGTGGCCACTCTCGGCCTGCCCGGTTCGGCCGGCGTCCCGGCGGGAGCCGTCGCCGACACCGCCGTCGTTCCCTACAACCAGGTCCCCGACATCGACGACCGCGTCGCCTGCGTGATCGTCGAGCCTGTCGCCGCCAACATGGGATTGGTGCCGCCCGCGCCGGGGTTCCTGGCCGGCCTGCGCCGGGCCTGCGATGCCGTCGGGGCGCTCCTCGTCTTCGACGAGGTCATCACCGGGTTCCGGGTCGGGCCTGGTGGCGCCTCGACGCTGACCGGGGTGCGACCCGATCTGTGGTGCTTCGGCAAGGTGATCGGTGGTGGTCTGCCCGTCGGGGCCTTCGGTGGCCGGCGCGACGTGCTCGCCGTGCTCGCCCCCGACGGCCCCGTGTACCAGGCCGGGACCTTGTCCGGGAACCCGCTAGCGACGGCGGCCGGCCTGGCGGTGCTCGAGCACGTGATTCCGGCCGACCACCAGGCGTTGACGGCCCGTGTGGCCACGTTCGCCCACGATCTCGCGGCCGCCATCAGCGGCCAGGGCCTGGCCGTGCAGGTGCCGGTGGTCGGCCCGCTCGTCGGGCTGTTCTTCGCCGACGGCGCCGTTGGCGACTACGCGGCGGCGAGGGCGTCGGCCGCCAACGGCCGATATGCGCGGTTTTTCGCGGCCATGCTCCGGCGCAACGTGGCGCTGCCGCCCGGCCCCTACGAGGCGCTGTTCCCCGGGTTCGCCCATGGGCCAGACGAGCTGGCGCTGGTCGTCCAGGCGGCGGCGGAGGCGGCCGCCGAGGTGGCAGCGGCAGAGCAGGGTTCGGCACTCGCTGGCTGAGCGTGTCGCGCCCCGGGCACAGCGCCGCCCGGCGATCGCCACGGACCACGACAGCGCTCCCGGCGACGGGTTGCGACAGAGACATGCCCACGGGTTTCGACAGGCCGCAGGTGACGGGCCGCGACAGAGGCCGCGGCGGCGGTCCCCGGCAGGGCCGCAGGTGACGGGCCGCGACAGAGGCCGCGGCAGCGGTCCCCGGCAGGGCCCGAGGTGACGGGCTGCGACAGAGGCCGCGGCAGCGGTCCCCGGCAGGGCCCCCGGCGACGGGCCGCGACGGGGTCCCAGGCGACAGGCCGCGACAGGGCACCAGGCGACGGACCGCGACAGAGGCCGAGAGCAGTCGCCTGGCCGGTGCCTCGCTCCGCTGCGGTGTCGGATCCTGGTGGCGCCACGCAGTGACCGGTGACGGACCGGTACCATGACCGGCCATGACCGCCCGTGGTGACTCCTCGGCCGTGTCGCCTGGTCGGCCCGGGGCCATGATCGACGCCTCCGCCGAGGTGCCCAGCCCGGCGACGCCCGCTGTCGCCGACGGTCCTGCTGCCGGTGCCGCACCGGCCGGTCCGGCCGCGCCCGGCCGGTCCCCGGCGCATGCGCCGGCACGCGCTCCGGCACGCACCGCTCGGGGCGACCGCCGATCCCGGACGACTGGCCGTGGCGTTGCGAGCAGTGCGCAGCACGAGGGGTCGGACGACGGCCAGTGGGGAGTCCTGGGATGGCGCCTGGCCATGGCCTGTCTTGCCGTCGTGGTGGCCGTCGGCGTGGTGCTGCGCTTCTACACCCACGCCAACCTGTGGTTGGACGAGGCGCTCACCGTCGACATCTCGCGGCTGCCCCTCCACGACATCCCCGGGGCGCTCCGGCGCGATGGCGCTCCCCCGCTCTTCTACGTGTTGCTGCACTTCTGGATGCAGGTGTTCGGCACGTCGGACCTCGCCGTCCGCTCGCTGTCGGGGGTGGTGAGCTGCCTGACGCTGCCGCTGGTATGGGTCGCGGCGCGCCGGCTCGGCGGGCGCACGGCAGCGGTGGCAGCGACGGTGCTGGTGGCCTCCTCGCCGTTCGCCGTCTACTACGGCACCGAGGCCCGCATGTACGCCCTGGTGGGGTTCCTGGTGGCGGCGGGCGTGGTCGCCGTGCAGCGGGCACTCGAACGCCCCCGGCCCGGCAACGTGGTAGCGGTCGGGGTGTGCACAGCGGCACTGCTCTACAGCCACTACTGGGCGCTCTACCTGGTGGCAGCCACCGGTCTGTGGCTGCTGTGGACCGCCTGGCGTGGGCCTGAGACGACCCGACGGGCCGCTCGGCTGCTCGTCGGGTCGGTTGTCGTCGGCGGCCTGGCGTTCGTGCCGTGGCTGCCGACCTTCGTCTACCAGGCGCGCCACACGGGCACCCCGTGGGCCGTGCCCGCCGACTTCGCCGGCATGGTCAACGCCATCAGCTCGTTCGCCGGCGGGGCCACCAACCAAGGCCGAGCCCTGGGCCTGCTCTATTTCGCCTTGGCTGGATTGGGGTTCTTCGGCCTGGCCCGATCCCGGTTCACCGTCGAGCTCGACCTCCGAGGGCGTCCGCGGTCGCGGGCGCTCGGATGGTCCTTCCTGGCCACCGTCGTCCTGGCCATCATCGGCGGGTACATCTCCAAGAGTGCGTTCCAGGCGCGCTACGCCATGGTGGTGTTCGTTCCCCTCATGCTCCTTGTCGCGTTGGGCTTCACGACCTTCGCCGACCGGCGGGTCCGGGCCGTGCTGCTCGCTGCCTCCGTGGTGTTCGGCCTGGTGAGCAGCGTGCCCAACATCCAGAACACGCGGACCCAGGCCGGCCAGGTGGCCGCCGTCCTCGCCCGGCTGGGTCGCCCCGGCGACGTGGTGGCCTTCTGCCCCGACCAGCTCGGTCCCGACGTCAACCGCCTGCTGCCGCCCGGCCGGTACCAGGAGATCACCTTCCCCCGCGACACCGGTCCCGCTTTCGTCAACTGGGTCGACTACGGTGCCGCCGTCCGTGGCGCGAGCCCGGTGGCGTTCGCGAACCGGGTGCTGCAGATGGCCGCGCCCGGCCACCAGATCTGGCTGGTGTGGCAGGGGGGTTACAAGGACTTCGGGACTCGGTGCCAGCAGATCGAGACGCACCTGCTCGCCGACCGCCAGCTCGGTGCCCACGAGATGTTCGCCCCGAGCTCCCGGTACTACGAGCCCATGGAGCTCGTGCACTTCGTCCATCTGACCGGGTGAGCCGAACCGGCTGGTTCGCGCCGGCCGAGGCGGACCGCCGACGATGCCGGGCGGTGGTCGATCGAGCTGTGCTTCGGGCGTGCCACCGGGGTGCTCCCGGTCGTTCGGGCCACCGCCGAGCTTGAGCCGGCGGTTGCCGGTCCGACCCGGCCGGCGCCGTACCCGCTGGTTAATGCTCAGGAATCGGAGCTGGTGCGCCGATATCGCGGAAAGTGCGTGCTCTCGACTCCCTGTGGCGTGCCGAGCTCAGCGGCGTCGGTCTCGAAGGTGACACAGACGTCGGGCCGAGACGTGTCGACGGGTTGAGCCTGGTCATCGACATCAATGGCATCGCCGTCCGGGGACCCGAGCCCGGTGCCCTCCGCCTGATGCCGTGGCAGGCGCTGCAGAGCCTTCGGTTCCACGAGCCGGCTGTCATGGCCGACGGTCGTCCGGCGACCGTCCTGGTCGTCGGGGTGATGGGGCGCGAGCTGCGGTTCGTGGTGCCGGCCTCGGTGCTGCCGTGGGTCGAGGCCCGTGCCGTCGAATCCCGTGTGGTGGACCTGGTCGGCCGGCTGCGCTCCGGCCGCCCCGTCCCCCGTGGGGCAGGGTCCTCTGCGCCCGGGCCGGTGCTCCTTGCCGAGCCGTCACCGGCCGACCAGATCGCAGCGGAGGGGGCTCCCCCTGGCGCACCGAGGGTGGTGTCGTCGCCAGGAGCTCATGTGCCGCCGCCGCCCGCCACCGGGTTGCCGTACCACGCCGGTGCCGTGCCTGGGTTGCCGGTGGATGTGCGGTTGCCGCCGCCGCCCGCCACCGGGTTGCCGTACCACGCCGGTGGCGTGCCTGGGTTGCCGGTGGATGTGCGGTTGCCGCCGCCGCCCGCCACCGGGTTGCCGTACTACGCCGGTGGCGTGCCTGGGTTGCCGGTGGATGTGCGGTTGCCGCCGCCGCCCGCCACCGGGTTGCCGTACTACGCCGGTGGCGTGCCTGGGTTGCCGCCGCTGTCGGAGGTCGTGCCTGGGTTGCCGCCGCTGTCGGAGGCCGTGCCAGGGTTGCCGGTGGATGTGCAGTTGCCGCCGCTGTCGGAGGTCGTGCCTGGGTTGCCGGTGGATGTGCGGTTGCCGCCGCTGTCGGAGGTCGTGCCTGGGTTGCCGGTGGATGTGCGGTTGCCGCCGCTGTCGGAGGTCGTGGCGCTCCCGGCGCCGACACCGCCGGTCATGCCCCCTCCGCCGCCTACTGGGTGGAGCGCGGGCCTGGAGCGTCAGCCCATGGCGTTCGGGGAGAGC
>JAJZLP010000068.1 GCA_021803325.1 Actinomycetes bacterium | reverse complement strand
AACTGACGTTCCGCACTTCTCGATGGTGAAATAGCCCCCCATCGGCCCTGGTCACCGGCTGGGTGCTCGGATCAGGCCGTGGCTGCCGAGGTGTAGACGTTTGCGGGCACGTGCAGGAGGTCGAGAACCTTTTGCTGCATCGGGGTGAGTTGCGGCTCGAATACCTGGACGAGGTCGTCCCCGCTCATGAGGTGGTGGCGCTGGATGTCGCTGAAGATCTCGAGAATGCGGGGCGCGCTCGGTGACGGGCAGTTGCGGAACTCCGGGTACAGCGGCACGCCGGCGAGCGACTCGGCTTTCATCGAGTTGCGGATCTCGCGTTCGATGAGGGCCTCGGCGAGCATGGCGAGGAAGTGGCACAGAAGGAGAGCTTCGATGCGGTGCGGCGACTCCAAGAACACCGGGGCGACCAGCTGGGGGCCTTTGAGCATGTGGTGGCGGCGTTCGAGGTTGGGTTGGTATCGGTAGGCGGCGAGGACCGCGGCCGGCGTCATGTCCGGGTCGCAGGTGACGAGCGGGAAGCAGCCGTCGGTGGCGGCGTCGTAGGACACGAGCTCGGCGAGCACGTGCGCCGTGACACTGAAGACGGGCTTGTCGCTGCGCCGGTAACGCGTGTTGGCGCCGGGGCGACCCCTTCGCTCCTGGCGGTAGGTCGTGTTGGTTGACTCCGTGACGGTGAAGCCGACCCAACGCCCGGCGCCTGCGTCGGCCAGGGCCTCGCTGGCGGCGGCCTCGGCGGCCACCAACGTCTTGAGCCGCGACTTCGGGCTGGCGAGGCGGGCCTGGACGGCCTCGATGGCGGCGAGCCCGGCCTCGACGCGCGCCGATCGCGCGGCAGCGTCGCGCGCCGCCTTGACGCTCGAGTGGACCCACACCACCCGGTAGCCGTCGGTGGAGGGGAGGGGGGCCTCAAAGACGCGCCACACCTCGTCGGGGTCCCCAATCCGAGCGCTTGTCCGTCGCTCGGCCTCGGACCACGGCGGCGCGTGGGTCTGCGCCCAGTCGCGGAACCATGTGTCCTCCTTGCGCCCGCGCGGGATCAGGGTCACGAAGCGCCCCCCGTTGGACGCGATGTGGCCCATGGCCTCCTTCGAGCAGAGCTTGGCGTCCGCCACGTACAAGAAGTCGGGGTTCCCGACGAGGGCTCGAAGCTCGTCCCAGGTCGGGATGTGGGTGACGTCGTCTGCGGTGTTGCCGTCGTAGACCCGGTAGGCGATGGGCACCGCTGCGTCGGCCGACACCGTGAGAACGAAGAGGAGCTGCAACAGGTCGGGGCGGAAGTCCTTGTTGTGGCCGCGCGTGGGCTTCACCACCACCTGGCCGCCGCGTTGCTCGCCGCCGCCGGGGTAGTCCGAGCCCGTCACGGTGACCGTCGTCGAATCGTTGTGGAGCTGGGAGAGATCGACCTCGAAGGCCCGCACGGCCGCGAGCACCGTCTCGGTGATGAGCGTCGCCCGATCGGCGTCGAACAGGCGGTCGAGCATGCGCCCCACCCGGTCGTCGTTGAGCGCTTCGGCGTCACCGGCTGAGAGTCCGAGCACGCTCGGGTCGAAGGGCTGCGCCCACTCGGCGATGGCATAGACGGGCCGGTGGCGCACGATGATGTTGCGCAGCACCACGCCGATCACAGCCGCAGGGGCGAGGCGCAGCCGGGCGTCGTCGTGGGGGACGAAGCGCTCCAGGCGCTCGAAGACCCCCATGCGATCCAGAAACCAGTTGACGATCGGCACGGCGCCGATCGACTCGCTGTTGAGGGTGAAGCGGTCCTCGTCCGCCATGGCGCTCCTCCTTGACAGTTGGCCCGTGAGCGGTCAGTGTAGGCACTGACAGATCCCCAGCAGGTGGATCCCCCGACGAAGGACCGACGGTGGCCAGCAGGCTCGAACGCCACGAGGACCGGTATCGATCACTGAAAGCCGAGCTCGACAACCTCGGCTTCATCAGCCCAGGCAGCCTCGTCGTGCGCGAGACGTCATGCGGCAAAGCGGGCTGCCGCTGTCAGGCCGATCCGCCGCAGCGCCACGGCCCGTACTTCCAATGGAGCCGGACGCGCGACGGCAAGACCGAAAGCCGCCGGCTCGACCACCGCGAGGCCGCGCTCTACCGGGAGTGGATCGACAACCGCCGCCGCCTGGATCGCATCATCGCCCGCATGGAGGAGGTCTCGGCCTCGGCGGGCGAGATCCTCCTTCGCCAGGCAGTCAAATCCGAGCCTGAATAGCCCCACGACCCGCTGACCCGGGTCGATGGGGGGCTATTTCACCATCGAGAAGTGCGGAACGTCAGACAACAAAGGGCCGATATTCAGCTTAAAATACGCCGCTGTGAAGCTCGGGTACGGATTAAGGGGCCACCAGCCGCCACTCGATGCCCAAGCTACTGCATTGCCAGTCAGCAAGAACGCTGCCGATGCTGAAATCTGCCGATAATGGCTAACAGACCATCCTCGAGGCCGGAGCGTTCCGTACAAGCGAGAGAGCACACCTTTACCGTCTGACTTCACCATGATCGGGAAATCCGAATGGGATCGCTTGGGTCCGAATAGATTTTCGGGTCTCCTGCTGTTTCCGTGGGTGTCATCGGCTGGGTGGTGGTGGGCAGGAGCCACCGCGGGTGAGCATGGCCATGGCGATGAGGGCTTCGGGGCTGTGGAAGCCGTAGGAGCGGCGGGTGGGGACGCGGAGGTGGGTGTTGGTGGCCTCGGATTGGGCGTTTGAGAGGCCGTGGTCCAAGGTGTTCCAGATCAGCGGCCGGTAGCGTTCGATGGTGGTGGCGAGATTCTCGAACTCGGGGGTCTTCGACCGTTTCGCCCACCACAGCCAGCCCGCCAGCAGCGCTCCAACACGATCACGTTTCACCACGTTCGCCTCCGCATCCCGCCGGCATTCCGCCAACCCAGGACAATGGGAGACGATACCGCTGCGCTAAACGATGCAACGTACCGCCGGCATTGTCAAGGATCCAGCAACGACCCCCCGTACGGCGGCCATGGACCTACATCGTCCGCAAGGACGGCCGGTGGAACCGGCCGACCCCCCACAGATTGGCCCACCAAAGTCGGCGATTCCCAAGACCCGAACCACGACAGTTGCACCGGCCACGGCCACGGCTCCGGTAACAACAAAACAAACGGTGACAGCACCGGCTTCGGTCGCCGGATCCGGCACACCGCTTCGGAGATCGGCTGCGCCGCTCCAACCGGTCTCGGCGACCGACGCGCCGGCGCCGCCAACATCTGGATCAGACCAGGTACCGGAACAGCGGGCTGTCCGGTGGCAGGCGCCGTGCCTCCAGGCCTGACCGGGCGATGCGCTCCAGCAACGGCGCCAGGTCGTCGCGCTCGGCCAGCTCGATCCCCACCAGCGCAGGCCCGAGCTCGCGGCTGCTCTTTTTGGTGTACTCGAACAGCACGATGTCGTCGGTGGGTCCGAGGCAGTCGTCGAGGAACCGGCGCAGCGCGCCGGGCTGCTGCGGGAACTCCACGATGAAGTAGTGCTTCAGGCCCTGGTGCACCAGGCTCCGCTCGATGATCTCGCTGTAGCGGGCCACGTCGTTGTTGCCGCCACTCAGGATGCACACCACGCTGGCACCGGCGATGCGCTCCCCCATCTGGTCGAGGGCAGCCAGGGCGAGGGCGCCGGCCGGCTCCGCCACGATCCCGTCCGCCTGGTAGAGCTCGAGCTGCTCGGTGCAGACCCGGCCCTCGTCGACCACCACCACGTCGCGCACCAGGTCACGGGTGACGGCGAAGGTGAAGGCGCCCGGTGTCCGCACCACGGCACCGTCGACGAAGTCGTCCGCGATGTCGATGGTGACCGGATGCCCTTCGTCGAGCGATCGCACCATGGCCGGAGCACCTGCCGGCTGCACGCCGACCACGGTCGTCGGCGCGCCCAGACCGTCGAGACATGCGGCCGTCCCGGACACCAGGCCACCGCCGCCGATGGGCACCACCACCACGTCGGGCGGCGCGCCAAGCTGCTCGACCGCTTCGAGCATGACGGTGCCCTGGCCCGCAACTACTCGGGGGTCGTCGAAGGGCGGCACGATGGTGGCACCGCTCTCGGCCGCATAGGCGACCGCGGCGGCGTTCGCCTCGTCGAAGTCGTCCCCGACGAAGCGCAGCTCCACCAGGCCGCCGGCGAACGCCACGATGCGAGCCACCTTCTGCCGTGGGGTGCGAACCGGCAGGAACACCACCCCACGGACCCCCAGGTGCCGGCAGGTCCACGCCACGCCCTGCGCGTGGTTGCCGGCGCTGGCGCACACGACCCCTGCCGCGAGGACGTCGGGCGGGAGCGAGGACACCAGGTTGAATGCGCCACGGATCTTGTAGGAGCGGACGGCCTGCAGGTCCTCGCGCTTCAGATGGACCGCAGCGCCGTAGCGTTCGGACAGGCGGTCGCTGCGTTGCAGCGGGGTGCGGACGCCGAGCGCCGCCAACCGGCCGGCCGCCGCCCGGATGTCGTGCAGACCGAGCAGGCGCCGCCACGCGCCGGGCACGTCTGGATCATCGATGTCGCCGCCCACGGACCCGATGATACGGCCGCTCGCCCGGAAACCGGCCTGGCCCGCAGGATCGACGTGACACCCGACGACGCCCCGGCACCAGCCTGGCCTGCAGGATCGACGTGGCTCCCGGCGACGCCCCGGCACCGGGCCGGTCTGCAGGATCGACGTGGCACCTGGCACCGGGCCGGCACCCGGTACGTCGGACACCCGATCCCACACCGGCAGCCGGATCGGAGCGACCCCGCCGGGGATGCGCTGTCAGCGAGCGGGCGGCTGCCAGCCCCGCGCCTGGGCGATCTCCTTGCAGGTCGGGCACAGCGGGTAGCGCCGAGGGTCGCGGTTGGGGACCCAGACCTTGCCGCACAGCGCCACGCAGGGCGTGCCGTTGACGATCGCCTCGGCGACGGTGCCGAACCGCTCGTCGACGATGTGCGCCATCCGCTCGTGATCGCCGTCGGTCGTCGGGTCGGCAACCTCGGGCTTGGTCCCCAGATCGGTCACGGCATGCTCCTCCTCGATGGTCGCTGCCACCACCAGCCAGGTCCCTCCGAGCCGTGCGCTCGGACGACCGCCCTGACCACAGAGCCCGGTCCACAGCAGGATGCCTGTCCGTGACCGTGGCTCCGGGCACCTGCGCTGGTCCCGACAGCCGGTCGCTGCTGCCCGGCTCCCGGCAGCCGATGCCGACCACCACCGTGCCGCCTGCAGTCCCCCACGTCAACCCCGTGGCAACAGGCACGCACGGACCCGGCACCGGTAGGTTCGCGGCGTGACCAACGAGCCACCCACCATGCCCACCTCCGCCGGCTTCGACGGCCTGCTCGGCCTGCGCTACGACCAGGTCGGACCTGACCGGGTCGAGGTGTCGCTACCGGTGACACCCCACCTCCTGCAGCCGTACGGGATCCTCCACGGCGGCGTGCTGTGCTCCCTCGTCGAGACGGCAGCAAGTGTGGGCGCGGCCGTGTGGTTCGGGGATCGGGGCAACGTGGTGGGGACGGCCAACCACACCGACTTCCTGCGGGCCATCCGGGGCGGCGTCGTGTCGGCGGTGGCAACGCCGATCCATCGGGGGCGGACCCAGCAGCTGTGGCTGGTCGAGATCCGCGACGAGCAGGAACGA
>JAJZLP010000153.1 GCA_021803325.1 Actinomycetes bacterium | reverse complement strand
CCGAGGACGCCCAGGACGCCTTCGACCGCTGGCTGGTGCCGGGCCGGCCCGGGTTCGTGCCCAAGGCGAGGCTCCATCCGGCCGATGCGGCAGGGCTGGCCCGGGCATCGGGGGGCGTGACCGTGCTGGCCCACCCGCTGAGCCTCGGCCTGGCCCCCGCCGCGCTGGAACGGTACGTCGGTGAGCTGGCCGCGGCGGGCTTCGCCGGGATCGAGGCCGTCTACGGCCGCTACCGGCCCGACGAGCGCCGGACCCTGGAGCGCCTGGCCCGACGTTTCGACCTGGTGGCCACCGGCGGATCGGACTTCCACGGCGCGTTCAAGCCGGATCTGTCCGTCGGCACCGGCACCGGCGACCTCGACGTCCCCGACGACCGCTTGGACGCGCTGGCCGCCCGCCGAGCCGCCTGAACCGCTCCGGACCGACCGCTGGACCGACCGCTGGACCGCCCGACCGCCTGAGCCGTTCCGGACCGCCAGACCACCAGAGCCGTTCCGGCCCGCTGGACCGCCCGACCGCCCGACCGCCCGACCGCCCGACCGCCCGGTCAGGCTCACCTCGCCACGACCGCATGCGACCACATGTGGGTGCCGGATCGACTGGGTGCCGGATCGACTGGGTGCCGGATCGACTGGGTGCCGGATCGACTGGGTGCCGGATCGACTGGGTGCCGGATCGACTGGCCGTGCCGGCCTGCCAACGCTGGAGCTGCTCTCGTCCCCCCGTCGGCACGTGCCAGGGTTGTGCCCTGGAGCGAGGTCGCCGGGACGCTCAGGACGCCGCCGGGTCCCCCGACGGGTCGAGGTGATCGGCAAGCGCCCCGCGCCACGCGGCGGTGGCCTCCGCCAGCGTCACGTCGACCAGGCCGTCGACCACGATCCGGTCACCTCCGGCCCGGCCCAGGACCCGCGCTCCGATGCCGGCGCCAGCCGCCGCAGACTCGACCTCGGCAGGATCGGCGGTGCAGACGAGCACCCGGCCAGCTGCCTCCGAGAACAGCTCCCCGTGGCCGTCGATCCCACCCACTCGAGCTCCAACTCCGCTGCGCAGCGCACACTCGGCCAGGGCAACGGCGATGCCGCCGTCGGCCACGTCGTGCACGCCCTGCAGCAGGCCGTCCCGGCCGACCAGGTCCGCCACCAGCCCGAGCAGGCGGGCGTGCTCGTCGGCGTCCCATGGGGTCAGGGCCCCGCCGCGGTGACCACGGCGATCCACCGCCCAGCGCGAGCCGGCCAGCCCGGTGGTGCGGGGACCGAGGGCGACGATGGTCCCCCCCTCGGCGAGCGCGACGCTGGGCGGGACCCGATCGAGCCGATCCACCACGCCGAGCACGGCCACGACCGGGGTCGGATCGATATCGGCACCGCCGGACTCGTTGTAGAGGCTGACGTTGCCGCCCACCACGGGGATGCCGAGGGCCCGGCAGGCCGCAGCCATGCCGTCCACGGCTTCCGACAGCTGCCACATCACCTCGGGGTGCTCGGGGTTGCCGAAGTTGAGGCAGTTCACCAGTGCGACCGGGTGTGCGCCGCCGCAGGCCACGTTGAGGGCGGACTCGGCCACCAGCAGCTCCGTCCCCAGCCGGGGGTCGACCGAGCACCACCGCGGATTGCTGTCGGTCGACAGGGCCAGGCCCTTGCCCGAGGGCGGCAGGCCCGGTGCAGCGAGGCGCAGCACCACCGCGTCACCCCCGGGTCCCACCACCGTGTTGAGCAGCAGATCGTGGTCATACTGGCGGAACGCCCACGCCGGGTCGAGCAGCATCGCCAGCAGGTCACTGGTGCAGTCCGACGGCGCTGGCAGCGCGGCCGGGTCTGACGCCCGGCGCTGCTGCAGATCGGCTGGTGGCGCGAGCGGCCGCTGGTACAGGGGGGCGTCGTCCGACAGCGACGCGGCGGGCACGTCGGCGAGCACCGCACCACCAGGACCGTCGAGGATGCGCAACCGTCCCGCCGGGGGGTGCGCCGACATGGTGGTGGCACCGGTCACGGCTTCCCCGGAGCCCGCCGCACCCGTGGCACCCGAACCACCAGCGGCACCACCGGGCTCGGTCACGGTGCCGACGACCGAGGCCCGCACCTCCCATCGCTCGCAGACCGCCTGGACGGCTGCGAGGTCCGTCGGCGCCACGATGGCCAGCATCCGCTCCTGGCTTTCCGACGTCATCACCTCGAACGGCGCCATGCCCTCCTCGCGCCGGGGCACGGCGCTGACGTCGACGTCCATGCCCATGCCGCCGCGGGCCGCCGTCTCGGAGGTGGCACAGGCCAGTCCGGCCCCGCCCAGGTCCTGGATCCCCACCACCAGGTGGCGGTCGAGCAGTTCCAGGCACGCTTCGATCAGCCGCTTCTCCTCGAAGGGATCGCCCACCTGCACGCTGGGCCGCTTGGCGTCGTCGGCCGCTTCGGCGCCGAACCCGGCCGATGCCAGCACGCTCACCCCACCGATCCCGTCGCGCCCGGTGAGCGAACCGAGGAGGACGGCCAGGTTCCCCGCTCCCGACGCCCGGCCGAGGACGAGGCGATCGACCGGCAGCACCCCCAGGCACAGCACGTTCACCAGGGGGTTCCGGGCATATCCCGGGGCGAACGTCAGCTCGCCACCGACCGTCGGAACGCCCACCGAGTTCCCGTAGCCGGAGATCCCCGCCACCACGCCCTCCACCAGCCACCGTGTCCGAGGGTCGTCCAGGTCCCCGAAGAACAGCGGGTCCATCAGGGCGATCGGTCGCGCCCCCATGGTGAAGATGTCCCGGAGGATCCCGCCCACGCCGGTCGCCGCCCCTTGGTACGGCTCGACAGCCGAGGGATGGTTGTGGCTCTCGATCCGGATGGCCACGGCGATCCCGTCACCCACGTCGACCACACCGGCGTTCTCCCCTGGCCCCACCAGCACCTGGGGGGCCTCCGTGGGCAGGCGTCGCAAGTGGAGCCGCGACGACTTGTAGGAGCAGTGCTCGCTCCACATGACGGCGTACATGGCCAGCTCGACGTGGGTGGGAGGGCGACCGAGGATGGCGGTGATCTGCGCCGCCTCGTCGTCGGTCAGCCCAAGGGCCCGGTGCAGCGCCTCGCCAGCCGGGTTCTCAGACGGTACGGGCTCCATCGGTCGCCACGGTAGCGCCCCGGCAGGCCAGGGTCGGCGGCCTCCGCTCACCACGGTGCCGCGGGTCGAGCGCCAGCGCCCGAGCAGGCCAGGGTCCGCGGCCTCCGCTCACCACGGTGCCGCGGGTCGAGCACCAGCGCCCGAGCAGGCCAGGGTCGGCGGCCTTCCGGCGAGCGACCGGCCAACGGCCGGCGCGCACCCGACCGGCGGGTGCCCGGACGAGGCCCAGCGCGCTCTCGGCCAACAACGGGCGCTCTCTTCGCCGACAACCGAAACGCTGCCCTCCTGCGCGTGCTCAGGCTCCGGGCGTACCGGCACCGGATTACGGGCGTCGCCAACCGGGGGGTCGGCCCTCCTTGTGGGCTCCCGCCTCACGGGATCCGACGCTGGTTCACCCGTTCGCGGGCACAGACGGCAGGCAATCATCGCTGCCGGCGCGCCGACCGGTGCTGCCGTATGGGAGCTCACGAGTCCCGACGGACTGGAGCGACCGTTGCTTGCCGGGGATCCGCTCCGGTCCAATGCTCCTTGGCTTTTGCCGCCACGCTCGCAGCGGCACCACAACCAGACCTGGCGCACCGCGCGCTCGCGCCGGGAGCCCAGTCATCGCTATCACGATCCCATTGTCCACTGGCGACATCCATGACGTCGCGACCAACGCGGGTGGATGACGGCACCGGCGATGCCGGTGCTATCGATTGCCCACGGTCCATCGCCGAGCCCATCGAACCGCTGACCGCTGATCAGCGCTGGTCAGACCCGTCGGGCTCCTACAATCGATCCAACGGCCAGCCCCATCGGCGCCGGCCGTGCACGCAGGAGCACGTCAGACCCGCCAAGCAGGCGACGAGCGGGCGACGAGGACGGATGCGAATGGTTCGGTGCTCCATGACGGCCCGCGGCCGGCTCCGGCAGCGTTCCCGTGACTTGGCGAACCAAAAGCAAGCGTGTGGCCGCCTCGCAAAAGCGCTCACACGCGGCGAGCAACGCCCGCGCTGAATATTGCAGGTCGCCCAGTGCCAAACACTCCCAGTCGGATTGAGTTGTGCCTGCATAACCGACACGTCATACTTGGTGGATGCCCGCGTCTACGAAATCAAAAGGCCGCACACCCATGTCGGACCAGCACAAGGCTGCGCTGGCCCGTGGCCGCGAGGAGGGACGTGCCGTGCGCCGCTATCTCGACGCGCTGGAGCAGCAGCGCCCGCGCCGGGGACGGCGGCGGACGCCCGAGTCCATCGAGCGGCGACTCGAGGTCATCGAGGAGCGGCTTCCGGAGGCCGATTCACTCACCCGCCTGCACCTGGTCCAGGAGCAGGCCGACCTGCAGGCCGAGTTGGCCGAGGTGGAGCCCGCTACCGATCTGACGGCCCTGGAGCGGGCGTTCGTCAAGGTCGCCCGCTCCTACAGCGAGCGCAAGGGGATCGGCTACGCGGCCTGGCGGTCCGCCGGCGTGAGCCCTCAGGTGCTCGAAAAAGCCGGGATCACGCGGTCCGGACACCCTCGCTGACGACGTCGGCGGGGCCGCTCGGCACACATGCGGCCCCGCCGGCAGCGTCCACCACGGCCCTGAGCAGCACCAAGCCGTCGGTGGACCCCAACAGCGGGTCGCTGGCTCGCTCGGGGTGCGGCATGAGCCCGACGACGTTGCCCGCCGCATTGCAGATGCCGGCGATGTCGTCGATCGAGCCGTTCGGGTTCTCCGCGTAGCGGAGCACGATCCGCCCCTCGGCGTGCAGCTCGGCCAGGGTTCGCTCGTCGCAGATGTAGTTGCCGACGAAATGGGCGACCGGTATGCGCAGCACGCGACCTACCTCGACCCCGGCGGTCAGGATGCTGCGATCACTGGCCACCTGCACGTCCACCGGCCGGCAGACGAACCGCAACGACCGGTTCTTCTGCAGCGCTCCGGGGAGCAAACCGGCCTCGGTCAGCACCTGGAAGCCGTTGCAGATCCCGACGACCGGGCCGCCGGCTGCGGCAAAGTCGGCCACCGCCGCCATCACCGGTGAGAACCGAGCGATGGCGCCCGGTCGCAGGTAGTCGCCATGGGCGAAGCCACCAGGCAGGACGACGGCGTCCACATGGCCGACCGACGGTGTGCCGTGCCACAGGGGCTCGGCCCGAGCCCCAGCACGCTCGAGCGCGACCAGCGTGTCGTGGTCGCAGTTGGTGCCGGGGAACACCACCACCCCGACGGTGGCAGTCACGGCCTTCCGCCCGAGCCCGCCTCGGTGCGCGCTTCGCGCGCTCCGGCCACGGCCCCGGTGACGACCGTCGCGCCGTCCACCGGACGGCACACAAGGACCTCGGTGTCCTCGATGACCGGGTTGGACAGCAGCCGGTCGGCGAGATCGGCCGTCACGGCCCGGGCCGCCTGCTCGTCGGCGGCGTCGACCTCGAAGTGGATGGCCTTGCCGACGCGGACGCGGTGAACGGCGTCGAAACCCAGCGCCGGCAGCGCCCGCTCCACCGTCGCCCCCTGGGGATCGGCGATCCCCGGGCGCAAGCGCACCTCCACCAGGACCTCGTACCGACCCACGTC
>JAJZLP010000213.1 GCA_021803325.1 Actinomycetes bacterium | reverse complement strand
CTGATCGGATGGTGCCGCTGCGCCCGAGCCGACCCGATCGGACGCCTCGAAGCTCGGAGAGTGGGACGTCGGGAACGTTCAAGCTGAGCACTGTCGACGCCGGAGCGGCGCCGACGACGGGTACAAGCGCGGCAGCAAGCGCGGCGGGTGTCTCCCATGGGACCGGGTCGGGTCCGTAGCGCAGCGACACGGCGAGCGCCGGCAGGCCGAAATGCGCGGCGGTCAGCGCTGCTCCGATGGTGCCGGAGTGGAGCGCTGAGCGGCCGACGTTGACGCCGTGGTTGATGCCGGACAGCACCAGATCGGGCCGGGGCCCGAACCCGCCGACGCACGCGAGGATGACGGCGAGAGCCGGTGGCCCGTCGATGCCGAAGGCGGGCACATCCTTGAGGCCCGCCAGCACGTGACCCGTGTAGTCGATGCCACCGCGGGAGTGGACAGGCCCGACGGCCGCCCCTGCGCCGCTGTAGTCCACCTGTGGTGCCACCACGATCACGTCGTGGCCGGTAGCCGCCGCCGCCCCGGCCAGCGCAGCGATGCCTGGAGCACGCACACCGTCGTCGTTGGTGACCAGCAGGCGCACCCGTTCCTCCACGTGGATCGCTGTCAGTGCCCTACCATACCGGTGCCTCCTGCCGCTTCGACCGGGGTGAGCGGCGGGCACTGGAGCGCACGACGCCATGACGACAAACAGCACTGAAGGGGCGGTCCAAGCCGACCCATTGCCGTCTGGCCGTCAATACCACATCGGCCATGGGACCCAGCACGTCGTCGTGACGGAGGTCGGGGCCACCCTGCGCAGCTACCGGTCGGGCGACGACGACGTGGTGGACGGGTTCGGTGAGCAGGAGATCTGCACCGGTGGGCGCGGCCAGGTCCTGGCGCCGTGGCCCAACCGGCTCGGAGACGGCCGGTACCACCTTGAGGGCCGCGCCGGTCGGGCCGCGCTCGACGAGCCCGAACGGCGCAACGCCATCCATGGGCTGGTGCGGTGGCTGCCATGGCACCTGGTGTCGGAAGCGCAGAACGTCGTGGTGCTCGGCTGCCGGCTGCACCCCCAGCCGGCCTATCCCTGGGTGCTGGACCTGCAGGTGGAGTACCGCCTTGGGCGCAGCGGCCTGACCGTCACGACGACGGCGACCAACCCCTCGACGACGGAGCCGGCCCCGGTGGGGCTGGGGTTCCATCCGTACCTGACGGTCGGTGTCGACCCCGTGGACAGGGTACGGCTGCAGGTCCCGGCGCGGCGGCGCCTGGTCACCGACGAGCGTGGGCTTCCGACAGCAGACGCGTCCGTGGCGGGCACCGAGCTCGACTTCGCTGCGGGACGGACCGTCGGACCGACGCGGCTCGACACGGCATTCACCGACTTGGTCCGTGACGACGACGGGCGTGCGGTCGCCCGATTGGTCGCGCCGGACCGGTCGCGGGCGGTGGCGCTATGGGTGGACCGGTCTTTTCGCTATCTCATGGTGTACACGGGCGACACCGTCGACCCTGCTGCGCGGCGGCGCCGGGCCATCGCCATCGAGCCGATGACGTGCCCGCCCGACGCGTTCCGCAGTGGGACCGGTGTGCTGCGGTTGGAGCCGGGCTCGTCGTTCACCGGTGTCTGGGGCATCGATCCGAGCGTCCCGCCGCCGCTCGCCGACTGACAGATGGCCCCTGGCCGACCGGTGCTGCACTGCCGGGGCCGTCTGGTGTGGCAGCCGTCTGGTTGCGGGGCTGCCCCCGGTGGAGTCAGGATCCGCCGGGTTCGAGCACACCCCGCCTGAGCGCGGCTCGGGCGTCTGGCTCACGCAGCGGTCGAGCGTAGAGGAACCCCTGCGCGTACCGGCACCCGAGCGAGCGCAATTGGTCGGCCTGGTCGGTACGCTCGACTCCTTCGGCCACGACCGACAGACCGAAGGTGTCTGCCACATCGACGACAGCACGGATCACCGTGTCGTACCTGGTGCCGAGCCCGTCGATGAAGGTCTTGTCGATCTTCACGGCGTCGATGGGCAGCAGTGACAGTGAGCTGAGCGACGAGAAGCCGGTGCCGAAGTCGTCGATGGCGATGCTGACGCCCAACTGGTGCAGCGCTTCGATGCGTCGGGCAGCAGCAGGCAGGTCGTCGATGAAGGAGCTCTCGGTGATCTCAAGCACCAGCGCCGCCGGTGGGATGCCGGTGTCGTCGAGCACCGAAGCGACGTCCCCGATGAGCCGATCGTGGTCGATCTGGCGGCTCGACACGTTGACGCTCATCCGTACGACTGCCGGGTCGATGCCGTCGGCCAACCAGGCCGCCGCCTGCTGGCACGATTGCTGCAGCACCCACCGTCCGATCGGGACGATGAGCCCGCTGTCCTCTGCGACGGGAACGAACGTGGCGGGGCTGACCGGCCCCGACGGGCGCTGCCATCGCAGGAGTGCTTCCACCCCGGTGATCCGGCCGTCGGCCAGGTCGACCACCGGCTGGTACACGAGGTGCAGCTCGTTGTTGTCGATGGCGTCGTGCAGCGCCGAGGCGATGTCGAAGCGCCACGCCGCCCGGGCGGTGAGCACTTCGTCGAACAGCTCGACTCGTGCCCGGCCACGCTGTTTGGCGTGGTACATCGCGGCATCGGCGCGACGCATGACGTCCGGTGCGCTGTCGGTCCGGGTGCCGAAGGCGACGCCCACGCTGGCCGACAGGTGGCACTCCACGCCATCGAGGACGAAGGGCCGGTCGAAGGCGCCGAGCAGGCTCCACGCGTGGGCCAGGGCGTCCTGGCTGTCGACGATGTCGGTACGCAGCACGGCGAACTCGTCGCCGCCGAAGCGGGCCACGAGCTCGCCTCCGGCCGTGTCGTGCAACCGGCGTGCGACGTCGGTCACCAGCTCGTCGCCGACGTCGTGGCCCCTGCTGTCGTTCACGTACTTGAAGTGGTCCACGTCGAGGAAGAACACAGTGACGGGCGAGCACTGTGCAGCGGCTCCTGCAAGCGCAGTGCTCAAGCATTCCAGGAACAGCGTCCGGTTCGGTAGGCCGGTCAGGTCGTCGTGGCTGGCGTGATGGGCCAGCCGCTGTTCGAGCTCCAGGCGTTCAGAGACATCGCGCACCGTGGCGGCGACGAAATGGGACTCAGCGGTGTCCACCGCCGCGAGCACGATCTCGGCCGGGAACGAGCTGCCGTCTTTGCGGAGGCCGTGTGTGGGCTCTACCTGCGGTGGGGTCATCCTGCGTCCAGCCGGAGGCCTGTCCCACTGGTGGCGCCCGTGATCGGCGGCGGAAGGGTCTCCAAGAGCGGTGACGTCCATTCCGACCAGCTCGTCCACGCTGTAGCCGAACAGACGGGCCGCCTCGCGGTTGGCCTGGTGGACGATCCCGGCGCCGTCGTACACGAGCATCGCATCAGGGGCGGAGGCGAGGATGGTGCGGATGCTGTCCGCGTCGCGCCGGACGCCGCTGACCGCGCGTGCTGCTGCCAGCCCGTGGCCAGCATGGGCGGCGACGAGATCGAGCGCGGCAAGCTCCTCGGCGCCGGGGCGCCGCACGACGAGGGAGCCGACCACCAGCGCCGCCGCCGTTTCGCCGTGGACGCGGATGGGGACACCGACGGTCGTGCGCACCCCGGCCGCCCGCACCGGTGGTGATGCCCGGTCGAACGTGGCGTAGTCGGTGACGATGATCCGGTCGGCGTCGAGCACGGATCCGGCCATGCCGACGCTGAGCGGCTGGCGCGAGCCGGTGAACTCCTCGGAGAGCCCGGCGGACTGGGCGATCGTGTACGTGCGCCGTTGGGCGTCGAAGACGCACACCGCCGCCGCCGCGTACCCGAGGTCGACGACCGCGTCGATCACCCAGTCCCAGATGGATGCCTCGTCGAGGGCAGTGAGGGTTCCTCGGAGCGCTGCAACCCGCTGCCACAGCCGGGCCCGACGCTGCGAGTCGAGGATGAGACGAACGTGCTGGCGCAGCTCGGCGGCCAGGTTCGTCGACAGCATGTCGGTGCCCCAGGCGAGCGCCCCGATCATCCCGACCCGCAGCACAACGGTGGCGGTCCCGATGTTCCACCCGACCACCGCCAACGTCACCAGGTACCCGATCACAGCGATGACATTGAACGCGAGGCGAAGTGCCCGAGGGAACCGGACACCGCCTTGGAACACGGTGACCACGAGGAACAGCAGGTACAGGTCGGAGCGCGCGGCCCCGGTCTCGGCCACGCCGGCGCAGATGGCGGCGGCGTCGATACCGACCCAGGCGGAGCCCCAGAGCAGGACGGCACGTGAGCCCGCCGCCGACCTGCTGATGGTGAATGCAGCTGCCAGCGTGCACACAGCCACCAGGATCAAGATGGTGGCGAAGGCCGTCGCGTCGATGGGGGGGCGTCCCGGCAGCAGCGCGTACAGCACCAGGACGATCATCACGATCGCAGACTCGCCGACCCCGACGCGGATGGTCCCGCGGAGCACCGCCTCGGTACGGCGGGTGACCTCGGCGGACACGTCGGTCTCGGACACGATGGGATCGGCTTCTGCCGCCGACGTGATCACGTGCTCGCCGCTTGCTGGCGGCGTCTCGCCGTTCACCGTAAAACGGCCCGCGTCATCCCCGACGGGAGGTCCCGCTCCGGAACCTGCACCCGCCGTCACCGAAAAGGGGCCGGTCACCTCCCCTCCCTGGTCAACGTCGTGCCGCCTGCTCGGGCGGGCGCCGGATGGAACCCGGACGCGCATCGATCCCTCATGTTAGTGCCGCGGGACGAGCAACGGTCGTGACCTGCTCGTTGGCGGCGCAACGGTCGAACCGGTCGGGTCGGCCGAGGGCTCGGGGCGCGCCGCCCAGGAGCACGTCAGCGTGGTGCGCCCCGTGGGATTCGAACCCACAACCTGCGGATTAAGAGTCCGTTGCTCTGCCATTGAGCTAGAGGCGCCCGGCGATTGTAGGCGACGCGAAACGCGTGCCGGGACGGCCGGCCGGTCGGCGACTGTCCTGCCACCGGCCGGCCGTCCCGGCGTTGGGGTGACCGAGGGGACTTGAACCCCCGACCTCCAGGGCCACAACCTGGCGCTCTAACCAACTGAGCTACGGCCACCACGGTGCCCCTAGCATGGCACAGCGATCCGGGGTCCAACGCCAGCTCGGCACCAATTGGCGATCCTCTGGAGTGGTTGGCGACCCGATAGCCTGGTCATGGTCCGGTGGTGTCCACGGCCGGTCCGGCATGCGGACCCGACCTGCGTCACCTATGCCTCCGTAGCTCAACTGGACAGAGCGGGTGGCTTCTACCCACCAGGTTGCGGGTTCGACTCCTGCCGGGGGCACCGATCGCGCCAGGGCGCGAACCTTCGGGTCCGCGCCGCCTGGCACGCGGAACCACGGTACAACTCGGTCGTGACCTTCGACGCGGATCTCGTGGACGAGCGCTTGGAGGAGCGCCTTGCGTGCCGGCACGGCGCCGTCGGTGACGGCCTTCTCGATGTGGTGTCGCATCTCGGCGATCGCCTCGGCGTCCGGCGCGGCGGCCGACGCCTGCTGAACAGCGACGACCAGCTCCTCACGCCGCTCCCGGAGGTCGCGGACCTTGGTGGCGAGGCCTTCGAGTCGCTTGCCGCACTGGGCCTCTGAGAGCGTCCCAGACTCGAACGCCGAGAGGTAGCGCTCGATGGCGTCTTCGGCCTTGGTGATCCCCGCGTCGACGACGGCCA
>JAJZLP010000215.1:2442-5702 GCA_021803325.1 Actinomycetes bacterium | reverse complement strand
GGACGAGCGCGTCGAAGTCGACGTCGGCGATCTCCGGCTGGTCAAGCTGGTAATAGAGCCGGGCATGATGGGCGATGCGCCCGCGCAGCCACTCCGCCCGCTCGACCACCTCGGGAGGGGCGGAACCGTCGACGGGCCGGTGGTCGGACGTCTCCGGCGGCATGGGCGCAGCGTACCGGTCGCCTGTGGCGCCGACGGGCGCTGCGGAGGCGCTCACCGCGGGCGAGCTGCGCCGAGACCAGACCATCGGGCTCGCGGCGGAGCAAAAGCAAAAGTCGCCGTTCCCGCGCCCCCTCTGGCGGCTACCTGGCAGCGCCGCGCCCCCACTGGCAGCTACACGAGCGCCGCGCCGCGCCCCCACCGGCAGCTACACGAGCGCCGCGCCCCCACTGGCGGCTACACGAGCGCCGCGCCGCGCCCCCACCGGCGGCTACGGCGGCGACGCTCCCCTCCCGGCGGTTCCATGCGGCGTCGCGCCCCCACCGGCGGCTACGGCAGCGCCGCGACCTGGCGGGCCACGGCCGAGCCCAGCACCACCTGGGGGTCCGCCGGGTCGTACAGGGCAACGGTCTGTCCCGGTGCCACCCGCCGCTGCGGCTCGTCGAACCGTACCGCCGCCCCTCCTGGAGCCTGCGGCTGCCATGCTGCGGGCCACGCCCGCCCGTGCGCCGAGCTCTGGACCAGCACCGGCGCTGCGGGCCGCAGGGGGGCGGCTGTCCACGTGACCTGCTCGACAGGGACTTCTGTACCCAGCATGTCGGCGGCGGAGCCGACGAGCACTCGCCGGCCCGGGACGTCGACGGCAACGGCATACCGTCGCCTGCCCCCGCCGCCGTCCGACAGCCCCCGGCGCTGGCCGACCGTCACCAGCTCCACCGCTGGCACCGTCCCGAGCGTCGCGCCGGTTGCCACGTCGACCAGCGCCCCACCGTGCAGGTCGATCCGCTCACCGAGAAAGGCGGTCCGGCCCCAGTCCGACCGGATGAAGCAGACGTCCTGGCTGTCGGGCTTGGACGCCGTCTGCAGGCCGAGGGTGGCAGCTTCCGACCGGACCTCGGCCTTGGTGAGCTCCCCCACCGGCAGCAGCAGCCGTTGCAGCTGAGCGCTGCGCAGCATGGCCAGCACGTAGGACTGGTCCTTGGCTGCGTCCCGGCCGCGGCACAGCCGCGCCACGCCGCCGGTGCGGTCGATCCGGGCATGATGGCCCGTCGCCAGCATGTCGAAGCCCAGGCGATCCGACCGCTGCAGGAGCGCTCCGAACTTGACGTGTCGGTTGCACTCGACGCACGGGTTGGGCGTCGACCCCCGGCCGTGCGCGTCCACATAGGGCTGCACGACGTCGCGGTCGAACTCCTCCTCGTAGTTGAACACGTGGTGGTCGATCCCGAGCCGATCCGCCACACGCCGTGCGTCGTCGACGTCCGCCACGGAACAGCAGCCGGAATCGGACGCGCCGCCCCACAGCTTCAGCGTCGCCCCCACCACCTCGTGGCCCGCTGCCAGCACCCGCGCGGCGGCAACAGATGAATCGACCCCTCCGGACATGGCGACGAGCACCCGCACGACGCCGAGCGTAGGCGCTGCCGGCGCCATCCGGCACGCTGTGTGACCAGATCGGGTGTTGATCATCCGTTGGGAGCTTTACCGCACCATTGGACGCCTACCGTCGCACAATCGGCACACACAGAGACTATACATGGGGTATCGGCGAATTGCCGGCGGATGGGCAGGGTCACGGACGACAGCCCGCATCATGGAGGCAGACCCGATGACCGGGCGAGCGCCTCCACCCGACATCGGGCCCACACCCGACGCGGAGGAAAGCGACCGTGAGCGACGACAGCGCGAAGGACCAGGGCGGCCGAACGATCGACGGGCCGCAGGGTCGCACCAACGGTACGACCCGAACCAGCGACATCGTGACCGGCACGAGTGACGGCGGTGGCGGCGCCCAGGGCGACCGTCCCGCACAGGTGCTCGACGGCTGGGCTGCCCGGTGTGTGGCGCGCGGGCTGTCCGCCGAGCACTGCCACGGACCGGAAGCCTTCTACCTGGCGACCGCCGTGGAGACGGCCCTCCGCCGAAGTGCGCAGACACCGCACCTGGGTCGGGCGTCGCGCAGCTGGGGCGCGGGGTTCTCGTCTCCGGGGGACGTGGTGGCGACGCTGTCGTGCCTCCGCGAAGCGCTCGCCGACCTGGGATCCGAGGCGCGAACCGGGGCGGCCCGCGTCCACCAGGTGCTCGACGCTGCGATGCTCGAGGCGGTCGACGCCGCGTCGGGCAACCTCCGCACGGCGGCGCGCACCGACCCACTGACCGGCTGCGCCAACCGCCGGGCTCTGTCTGAGGATCTCCGCCGCTCCATGTCCAGCGCCCGGCACGGTGACCTCGACCTGGCCGTGGTGGCCATCGACCTCGACGGCCTCAAACGCATCAACGACACCCACGGGCACGCGGCAGGAGACTCGTCGCTGCTGTCGCTGGTGTCCACCCTTCGACGGGCGCTGCGGGAGTCCGACTCCCTCTACCGGGTCGGCGGGGACGAGTTCGTGGTGGTGGCGCCGTTCACCGACGCTGCTGGTGCCCGCGAGCTGATGCGGCGCGTGGAGCGCCTGGGCGCCCCCATGTTCAGCTGGGGCGTCGCCAGCATGGAGACGGTGGGCCCTGCGGCAGGCGGCGACTCGTCGGCGCTGCTGCAGGCGGCCGACGCCGATCTCTACGAACGGCGCCGAGCCAGGCGCCGACGCAGCCTGCTCGAGGGCCAGCGGCGCCGCGCCCTGGCCGCGATGTCGGTTGCCGCCACGGTTGCCGCCACGGTCGCCGGGGTGATGGACTTCACCGGCTCGCCGAGCGCCCCCCTGCGCTCGGCCAGTCCGGCGACCACCGGGCCCGGGTCGCGGGGCTCGGGTTCCCCTGGGAGCGCCGACGTCGGCGCCGCTGCGGCTGGCGCCTCCCCCACGGCCGAGCGTCCCGCGTCCGCCGGCAGCCCCACCGCAGCCACGACCAGTGAGCCGGTCGCTGCCGGCACTCCGGACGGGGCGCCCGGTTCTGCTCGACCGGCCGTCGCCGATAGTGCGGACACCACTGCCCCGGCTGCTGCCGCCAGCGCGAGCTCGCCGCTGCTCACCCGCAACGGCGCGTTCGTCGGGGAGACCGGAACCACGCCCCCCGGCGGCGGCACCACCGGCGCAGTGACCCTGACCGGCACCGCCACCCGTCGCGCTCCTTCGGGCACCGCCACCCGTCGCGCTCCTTCGGGC
>JAJZLP010000215.1:0-2342 GCA_021803325.1 Actinomycetes bacterium | reverse complement strand
CCGCCACCCGTGCACCCGCCAGCGCGCCAGCACCCAGCTCTGGGCTCATGCACGCCAGAACGCCCGCGAACACCGCGACCCAACCGACTGGCACGACGGGCGGATCGCCTGCCGGGCCTTTCGGCACGCACGCTGAGACGACGTCTGCGGTCATGCCCCGGTCCGCCTCCACGTCCCCGACCTCTTGGAGCCCGACGGGCCCGTCCGGGACACCACGGTCGGCATGGGCGATGCTCGCCCTGGAGCACTGGTGGGCGCTTGGCGTCCACGGCGCCACGCCTGCCGGAGCCCGAACAACGAACCACGCCGGGACCCCAGGCGGCGCTGGGACGGCGACCGGTGCCGCGGCGTTCGACACCGCGGCGGTGCGGAAGGCACGTCCCCCGCTGCCGCAGGTGGTGTCGCCGCCCCCGGTCTCGTCCTCGGCAGTCACGGTCCTCCCCGTTTCCTCGGCGCCCGCCACCCAGGCGTCGACCGGCGGGGCCGCCTGGCACGTGTGGCCAGCGCCACCGCCTCGCACCATGCCCACCGCGCACCGCATGCCGGCCTTCAGCACCACCGATCCGCGTCCGGGCAACGCTGCGCGCCCCGACCATCCCGGCACGGACGCCAGCCGCCGCGCTCCGGGCGCCTGGTGGCGGCGCTGATCAGCTGCGCAGTCGATCGACCAGAACAGGCACGCGATCCACGACCCGGTCGACGTCCTCGGCCGTGGTGTCACGCCCGAGGCTGAACCGCAGGGCCTGACGGGCCGCAGCCGAGGCGATCCCCATGGCCAGCAGCACGTGGCTCGGCTCCATGGCGCCGCTCGCACATGCGGACCCCGCCGACGCGCAGATCCCGCACCGGTCCAGCAGCAGCAGCAGCTCCTCTGCCTGGACCCCGTCGAACGTCATGTGCGCTGTTCCGGCGACCGCCACGTCGGCGAAGTCGGCACCGAGGGTGGGCCGGGCACCGCACCCGGACGAGACCAGGCCCGCCACCAGCCGGTCGCGTAGCGCCCCGACACGCGTGACCGTTTCGGCCCGCTCGGCGACGCTGGCCGCCAGCGCAGCCGCCATACCGACCACACCGGCCACGTCGACCGTCCCCGGCCGCCGAGCCCGCTCCTGGGATCCGCCCGACAACACCGGGACCCACGGGGTCCCGTCCCGCACGACAAGGGCCCCCACCCCGTGCGGACCACCGAACTTGTGTGCCGTCACCGCGACCAGGTCACAGCCCGACGTGACCGACGCCACGTCCAGCCACGTGACGGCGGCGACCGCATCGGCGTGGACCACGGCACCGGGGGCAGCCTCCCGGACGACCGCAACCACCTCGTCCACAGGTTGGACGGTGCCCACCTCGTTGTTCACCGCCATGACGGCCACCATGACCACGTCGCGGTGCAGCGCGGCACGCAAGGCCCCGACATCGACACGACCCATCCCGTCGACGGGGACGGTCGACCCGCCGACCGACCGGCACGGGCCGAGCACCGCTGCATGCTCGACCGCCGAGCAGAGGACCTGGCCCGGACGCGCCCGGTGCGCTCCAAGCACAGCCAGGTTGTCGGCCTCGGTTCCCCCCGACGTGAAGACGACCTCGCCCGGATGGCAGCCGAGACAGGCCGCTACGACGTCACGCGCCTCGTCCACGGCCCGGCGAGCAGCACGAGCGAGCTGGTGGCTCCCCGACGGGTTGGCCGGACCGCCCGACAACCACGGAAGCATGGCGTCCAGCGTCTCGGGCCGCAGCGGTGTGGTCGCCGCGTTGTCGAAGTAGGCGGGTATCGCGGGCACCACCTCACCGGTCGGCGCTGCTGCTCCGGTCGGCACGCGTGGCATGACCGCAGCCTATGGCCGCCTGGGCCCACCGCTTCGCAACAAGGCCAGCGCTTCTCGGCCGATCCAGTCGCCCCCCAACAGGACCAGCGCTTGCCAGCCGATCCAGTCGCCCGCAACAGGCCGATCGCCCCTCCGCCATGCCCATCGCCCCGCTACGGTCCCACGGGCCGGCAGCCCCGCTCAGGGCTTGACCGCCATGACGATCCCCGCTCCGACGAAGGCGGCGGCCAGGAACGCCGACGCCCGGGTCACTCGGCGACAGGCCCGGGCCAGATCACCGGGGGATGCTTCCACCGACCCGTCGCCAAGCGCGCGCTGCACCGCCCGCTCGCCGGGCCACAGCACCAGCTCGGCAGTGACGACCGATGCCACCCACACCGCTATGCCGACGTCGACGAACGGGTCTCCGAAGCTGAACGCGCCGCCGCTCATCGCCACCAGGGCCACACCGAGGATCGGTACCGCGTACACCGTGCGAGCGGCCCAGTTCACCCCTGGGCGGAAGAACGCCCG
>JAJZLP010000014.1 GCA_021803325.1 Actinomycetes bacterium | reverse complement strand
GCCCCGACCATCTCGTGGTGGTGGAACGTCACCCCCCCGGGCCCGAACGCCCGGGTCCGGGGCTTGCCGATGTCGTGCAGCAGTGCGGCCAGCCGCAGCTGGCGATCCGGGCTCGTCTTGTCCACCACCGCCAGGGTGTGGGCCAGGACGTCCTTGTGCCGGTGGATCGGGTCCTGCTCCAGGCCGAGCGCCGGCAGCTCCGGCAGCAGCTCGCCGCCCAACCCGGTCTCCACCAGGAACGCCAGCCCAGACGAGGGCCGGGCCACCACCAAGAGCTTGTCGAGCTCGTCGCGCACCCGCTCCACGGAGACGATGGCGATGCGCTCGTGCATCGCCCGGACTGCCGACACCAGCGCCTCGTCGGGAGCGAGCCCCAGACCGGCGATGAAGCGGGCGGCGCGCAGCATCCGCAGCGGATCGTCGGAGAACGAGACCTCCGGATCGAGCGGTGTCCGCAGTCGCTGCTGCGCCAGGTCGGCCAACCCGCCGAACGGATCGAGCAGCTCGGGTCCGCCGGCTCCGCCACCGCCGGTCAGCCGGAGCGCCATGGCGTTAACGGTGAAGTCCCGGCGCGACAGATCGACCTCGACATCGTCGCCGAACACCACCTCCGGCTTGCGGGAGTCCGCCCGGTAGGCCTCGGCGCGGTGCGTCGTGATCTCGAGCTGCCGGCCCGCGACCAGGCAGCCGATCGTCCCCCACGGCTTCCCCTGGAGCCACACGGCGTCAGCCCAGCCCTGGAGCAGGCGCTCGATGTCGTCGGGCCGGGCGTCGGTCGTGAAATCGAGATCGCCCGCGCCAGGCGCCCCGCCAGTCGAGCCGGCCAGCACCATGTCGCGGACCGAGCCGCCCACCAGGTACAGCGTGAAACCCGCCGCGGCAAAGCGCTCGGCCAGTGGGGCGGTCTCCTCGACCAGGCGGGTCACTCGTTCGGGTACCACAGGCGCCCGAGGGTAGTGCCGCCGTGACCGGTCTCGTTCCGACCGGAGGCGCCGCCCGTCGAACCACTGGTCGACGGGCCGATAGGCTCCCTCGGCGACGTGGAACGGACCCGTGCGAGCACCACCCCCGCGCGCCGCGGCGACTGGACCCACCCCGGTGCGCTCCCGGCCGCTTCCGGCCCGGCACGGCCTTTGGGGCGTCGGCGGATCGCCCGAGCACCTGACAGGCCGACAGGCGTCGGCCTGTCCGCCGTCGCCATCGCCGCCATCACCATCACCGCTGCCGTGCTCGCCGGTGGCCCGGTTGCCGCCGCCAGCCGCTTCCCCACCCAGGCGGCAACACCTTCGACCGGCGCGCGGCTGGCTGTGCACCGGGCCACGGTCCACCACGCGGCCGTGCACCAGCTGGCCACGCCCGAAGCGCCTCCACCGGCGCCTGCTGCCGCCGCCGGCTCCGGAGGACCCACAGCGGCGGTACCGGCGTCCAGCCCGCAGCCGGCGCTCCGCCTCGTCCACCAGGCGTGGACCGTCGGGCCGGGCCAAGCCTTCACCGCCACCGTGGACATGTCCGGCGGACGGGCAAGCCAGCTGGCGATGACCGTGTCCGTCTTCTCGCGGCTGCACACCCGGACTGCGCTGTCACAGACCCTGTCCGGCACCGTCAGGGGTGTCGTCAGGTTCCGGTCGGACCCCATCCCACTCGGCTCGTTGCCCACCACGAAGAGCGGCCAGTACCAGGTCGACCTGGCGCTGCAGACGCCCGACAGCACGACCCGCAGCACCACGGCCGGCGGCACGGCTCCAGGCGCGTTCGGACCCGCCGCGCTGCGGTGCACCTTGGACCAGCCCGGCACCTGCGGCGGCGTCTACCCGGTCGAGATCCAGGTGGGCCCGGCCGGCGACGCCGCCAGCGCCACGCTGGTCACCGAGCTGGTGTACGCCTACCCGGGTGGCAACCCCTACCACGCCACCAGCCCCCTGCGTGTCGCTTTGGTCGTGCCCTTGGTGACCGCCGGCGCTGCCAGCACGCCGCCCACCGGCTCCGTCGCGCAGCTGGAGCTGCTCGCCCGGGCCGTCACCGCCTCAGCGTCGGTGCCGCTCACCGTCGTGCCCGAACCTGCGGCGCTCGAGGAGCTCGGCCACAGCCCCAGCGCGCTCGACCGACAGACCCTGGCTGCGATGGACGCGGCGATCAACGATCCGGCCCACCAGGCCCTGTTGCAGAGCTACGTGCCGGTCGACGCCACCGCCCTCGTCAACGCCGGCCTCACCGAGGAGCTGACCGACCAGGTGAGCCGGGCGTGCCGGGAGCTCGGCCCGCCGAAGACGACCATCGGCACCTGGGTCGCCGGCGCTGCCCTCGACGACGCGGCGGCGGCCGCGCTCTCGGCGTCGACCTGCAACCCGGTGCGCCGGCTGGTATTGCCGGCATCGTCGGTGACCGGTGGGGGCTGCACGATCACCTGCACGGCTCCGTTCACCGTCAACACCGGCCAGGGCAGCCCGCTCACCGCCATGGAAGCCGACTCCCAGCTCGCCAGCGAGATCACGGCCCCGACGCCCGATCCCGTGCTGCAGGCCCACCAGCTGCTGGCCGACCTGTCACTCACGTACTTCGAGGCGCCGGGGTCCGCCCAGGCCCGGGGGGTGGTACTGGCCGTTCCCCCCGGCGCCGCCGTCTCACCCGATGCGATCACCGGCCTGGTCAGGGGCCTGGCCGTCGACCCGGCCCTGACCCCGGTGACACTGGCCCAGCTCTTCGCCCAGGTGCCGGTGGGCGCAAACGGCCAACCCGCCACGCGACGCCTGATCGCCCCTGGCGGCACCCACGGCCTGCCGGTCCGGGCGCTGCAGGCGGCACGGTCCCAGCTCACCGCCTACACCAGCGCGGTGGGCTCGACGCCTGCGGGCCAACTGGCGGTCACCCAGCTCGCCGGTGATCTGCTCCGCACGGAGTCGATCGACCTGCGCCCCGTCGAGCAGCTGCACGCCGTCGCCGCCTTCGAACGCTCGCTCGGCGCCGAGCTGGGCCGGGTGACACTGTCGGGTGGCGTGATCCGGCTCACCTCCAGCTCGGTCCTACGCGTGCCGATCGCACTCGGCAGCACGACCGGGTTCCCCGTGGCGGGCACGCTCACGGTCTCGAGCGACAAGCTCCTCTTCACGCCCGGCGGCCAGTGCCGGGGTATCGACCGGGGGCCCGCCGGGTTCTCCGGTGTGTCGTGCCCCGTGGTCCTGTCGAAGGTCACCAACGCCGTGTACGTGTCCATGCGAGCCCGGATCGGAGGGGACTTCCGCGTCGCCGTGACGCTCGACGCGCCCGCAGGCGGGCTGGCCCTGGTGCACGGGCAGCTCACCGTCCGGTCCCTGTCCACCTCGGTCGAGGCCATCGTCCTGTCCGTGGCCGCCGGCGCCGTGCTGCTTGCATGGTGGGTCCGCACCGGGTGGCGCACTCGGCGCCGGGCACGGCACGGCCGGCACCCGCGCGGCGCAACCAGCTCCGGCGCGCCCGCAGCGGCGGCCACCGGCGGACCGTCCCCCGGAACACCGGCACCAGCGTGAGCGCGGGAGCAGGGGCGGGCGGCGGCACTGGAGCTGGGCCGGAAGCCTCCGGCGGGGACCCGGGAGCTGGCGGCTTCCAGGCCGCCGCCGGCTTCGCCGCGACTACCGACGACCTGGTCCGGGCCACCGGGGTCATGGCCATCGGCACGCTGCTGTCACGCGGGACCGGCCTGCTGCGCACTGTCGCCACCGTCTACGCCCTCGGGTTCGCCGGCGTGTCGGGCGACTACAACCTGGCCAACACCATCCCGAACATGGTCGTCGACCTGCTGCTTGGCGGCGTCCTGGCGGCGACGTTCATCCCCGTGTTCGTGCAGCGCCTGGCCAGTCGGACCGAGGACGAGGCCTGGGATGCCATCTCCGCCGTCGTGAGCGTGGCGGTGGTCGCCATCGCTGCCGCGTCGGTGCTCTTCCTGGTGGCTGCACCGCTGGTCGTCGACGTCCTGACGGGGCTCGGCTCCGGCGCGCACGGCGGGGCCGATCGCCGCCTGGCCACGGACCTGCTGGTGCTGTTCGTCCCCCAGCTCACCTGCTACGGGCTGATCGCGCTGGCCACCGCCGTGCTGAACGCCCGGCGGCGCTTCGCCGCCCCCATGTTCGTCCCCATCATCAACAACGTCGTGCTGATCGCTGTCCTCGTGGCGTTCCGCCAGCTCGTCGGCCCTGCGGTGGTCGGCGCGTCAGGGGGTGCCCAGGCGCTCCTGGCGCACCGCGGCTGGCTGCTGCTGCTCGGCGTCGGCACGACCCTGGGCGTCGTCGTGCAGGCCATCGCGCTGATACCGGCACTGCGGGGAGCAGACCTGCACCTGCACTGGAACCCCCGGTTCCGCCACGAGTCCGTCCGCACCGTCGTCCGCTTGTCGGGATGGACCTTCGGGCTGGTCGTGGCCAACCAGGTGGCGCTCACGGTGGTCCTGGCCCTGTCCGAGGCCATCGGCCCACGGGCGGTGTCCGCGTACACGTACGCGTGGCAGTTCTTCCAGCTTCCGTTCGGCGTGGTGGCCGTGTCGGTGATGAGCGCGACCGCTCCGGAGCTCGCCGAGCGATGGACGCTGCACGATCTCGAGGGCTTCCGCCGACGGCTCGCCACCGGCCTCCGGGCCATCCTGGCCGTCATGGTGCCTGCCGCGGCGGGCATGGTCATCCTGGCGCGCCCGGCTGTTGAGCTCTTGGGGCACCTGACCCACCAGGCCGGGTCTGCCGGCACCGCGCAGGCCCTGTCGGTCCTGGCGCTCGGTCTCCCCGGCTTCTGCGTCTTCCTGTATGCCATCCGCGTCCTGCAGTCGATCCAGGACATGCGCTCCGCCTTCTGGCTGTACGCCCTGGAGAACGGCATCAACATCGTGCTCGCGGTAGCGCTGTACCGGCCGCTCGGCGTGCGCGGCATCGCCGCCTCCATCGCCGCCGCCTACACCGTGGCGGCCGTCGTCGCCCTAGCCCGGGTGCGGCGGGAAGTCGACGGCCTCGGCGGCGACCTGATCGGTGGGGCGCTGCGGAGGATCGGCGTGGCCAGCGTCGTCCTCGTCGTGGCCGCCGCCGCGGGGGTCGACGTGTCCGGTTCGCAGACCGGGCCCGCTCTGCTCGGTCGCCTGGTGCTGGGTGTGGCCGCCGGCACGGTCGGCTATCTCGGCACCATGGCCGTCGCCGCGCTGGTGAGCCGACGGCGCCGACTGGTGGTTCCCGCCAGGCACCGCCCCGGTGCGAACACCGAGGACGAGACCGGCACCGCCGTCGGGTCCACTGCCGATCACCGGTCTTCGGGTGCCGTCCCCGGCCCGGTCGGCGCCTCGGGCGAAGGCTCAAGCGCTGACGCAGGCGGCGGTTTGGGCGGCGGCCGGCCCACGTCCCGGGCCGCCAGGACCCGAGGACGGGTCCCGCCGGGTCTGCCGGTCCCACTGGCGCCCGCGGGGCGACCCCCGAGCCGTCCGACAGGTCTCGGTCCGCTGCGGCGCGGCGGGGCCGGGGGATCGGCACCCGAGCAGGACGTCGATCCGGGCGCCGGTCCGGGCGCCGGCCCGGGCGCCGCCCCCCCTGCCGACGGGTGAACCGGCAGGGCAGGGGCCAGGAAGCGCCCCACGGGCAGGGCAGGCGCCAGTGGGTGGAGCAGCTGCAGCCGGGGCCTGCTTGGCCTTCCGAGCCGGTTGGACCCGGGCTCCTGCGCCACCGCGTGGCAGACTCGGTCAAGAGGCTCGTTACACCAGGCAGGGTTCGATAGGGCTGAGATCGAGTGCAGCGTTGCGCTGCCCGGGTCGGACCCGCACGAGGAGAGGGGACGCCATGGCCGGCATCCACGTTGTCACCGACAGCGCCTGCGACCTGACACCGGAGCTGGCCGAGGCAAGGGGCATCCGCGTCGTACCGCTCACCATCCGCTTCGGGGACGAGGAGCTCGTCGACCAGGTGGAGCTGTCCGCCAAGGAGTTCTGGGACCGCGTCATCACCGGTCCCGACATGCCCCAGACCGCGGCACCCGCGCCCGGTGCATTCCAGCAGGCGTTCCTGGCGGCGGCAGACCAGGGCGCGGACGGGGTCGTCTGCATCGACCTGTCCTCGGGCGTGTCGGCCACCTACCAGTCGGCGGTGGCCGCGGCGAACGCCGTCGGCGACCGGATCCCCGTTGCCGTCATCGACTCGCGCACTGTCACCATGGGCACCGGACTGCTCACGCTGGCCGCGGCCGACCTGGCTGCCACCGGCATGCCACTGGCCGAGCTGGTCGCCGAGATCGAGGCCATGAAGGCTCGCACCTCTGTGCACGGCGTCATCGACACACTCGACTTCCTCCGCCGGGGCGGCCGCATCGGCGGGGCGGCGCGGCTCATCGGCTCGATGCTGTCGATCAAGCCCGTCATCGAGGTGCGCGACGGCGTCGTCGAGGTCGAGTCCAAGCAGCGGACCCGGATCCGCTCGCTCGAGTACCTGGCCAGCAAGGCCCGCCAGGCCGGCGCCATCGATCGCATCGCCGTGGTGAACGGTGCCGCCGGCGACATCGAGGTGCTGCTCGGCATGCTGGACGGCATCGAGAGCGTCCACGACCGGGTCGTCACCGACCTGGGGCCGGTGGTGGGCAGCCATGCCGGGCCCGGCACCATCGGGCTGTGCATGGTGCGGGCCGCCGACGCTCCGGGCCAGGACCCCGGGCCGAACGGGTAACCTCGCCACATGGAGCTGGGCAGCGCTGACGCGTCAACGGCCGAGGCGGCCGGCAGCGGCGACATCGCCGCCCGGGTCGCCGACACGATCGAGGCGGTTGTCGACGCGGTCCACGACCGGGCGATCCGGCCGTTGCTGCTGGTGGCCCGGGGCATCGTCTACGGGATCGTGGCCGGCACCATGGCGCTGGTCGTCGCCGTCGTGCTCGCCATCACGTTGGTGCGGGTCCTCGACGTGTACGCGTTCGGCAACCGCGTGTGGGCGTCGGATGCGCTGATCGGCGCCGTGCTCTGCGCGGCGGGGGCGGTCGCCTGGCACAAGCGGCGCCCGGCAGGAGAGGAACGATGACCGAACTTCGTGACGTCGTGATCGTCGGCTCGGGGCCCGCTGGCCTGACCGCTGCCATCTACACCGCGCGCGCCAACCTGTCCCCCCTGGTGCTCGAGGGCGAGCCTTCGTCCACCAGCGACCAGCCCGGGGGCCAGCTCATGCTCACCACCGAGGTGGAGAACTTCCCCGGGTTCGTGGACGGCATCCAGGGTCCCGAACTGATGCAGCGGTTCCGCGACCAGGCCAGCCGGTTCGGCGCCGAGCTCCAGACCGTCAAGGCGACGCGGGTCGACCTGTCCTCCCGGCCGTTCACGGTGTGGACCAGCCCCGACGGCTCCGGCGAGCCGGCGGTGACCACCCGCGCGTTGATCGTCGCCACCGGAGCGCAGTCGCTCATGCTCGGTGTCCCCGGGGAGGACCTCCTGCTCGGCCACGGCGTGTCGACCTGTGCCACCTGCGACGGTTTCTTCTTCCGCGGTCAGGAGATCGCCGTCATCGGCGGGGGTGACTCCGCTCTCGAAGAGGCGCTGTTCCTCACCCGTTTCGCCAGCAAGGTGACCCTGGTGCATCGCCGCAAGGAGCTCCGGGCCTCCAAGATCATGCAGGACCGGGCGTTCGCCAACGAGCGCATCTCGTTCCGCTGGAGCTCCGTCGTCACCGCCATCCAGGGCGAAACGTCGGTGACCGGCATCGCCGTGCGTGACGTCGACAGTGGCGCCGAGGAGATCCTGCCGGTCTCCGGCGTGTTCGTGGCCATCGGCCACCGGCCCAACACCGACGTCTTCTCCGGCCAGCTGGAGATGGGCGACACCGGCTACGTCCGAACCTTCGGCGGCAGCCGGTCGAGCGTGGACGGCGTGTTCGTCTGTGGGGACGTGCAGGACGACGTCTACCAGCAGGCGATCACCGCCGCCGGATCCGGCTGCATGGCGGCCATGGACGCCGAGCGCTGGCTCGAGGTCCAGGGCCGGTGACCTGAGCCCGCCACGCACAGCCGCCGAGGCGCACCCGTGGAATGCCCCCAGGTGCCCGGGCGTTTACCAGACGACCGCAGCGGGCGAGCCACGACGACTCGCCGAGGAGGTAGCCCACATGAGCGCCACGATGACGACCCTGACCGACACCACCTTCGACGAGCACATGGCGAACGCCGACGTGCCCGTCCTGGTGGACTTCTGGGCCGAATGGTGTGGGCCGTGCAAGATGATCGCTCCCGTGCTCGAGGAGATCGCCAGTGAGCAGGCGGGCAAGCTCCAGGTGGTCAAGCTCAACATCGATGAGAACCTCGATGTGACCCGGCGCTTCGACGTGATGAGCATTCCCACGCTGCTGCTGTTCAAGGACGGGGAGCCGCAGATGCGGATCGTCGGTGCCCGAGGCAAGGCGCAGCTTCTTCAGGAGATCAGCTCGTACCTGTAGGCCCAGCCCTGCCCGGCGCCGAGCCGGAGGACCCGGTGCCGGGTACCGGCATCGGTGAGCCGGCGCGCCTCCGAACCGCTCGTAGCGGCGACGAACGCTCGTCGCCGCCCGGCGCGCCGCCGATCGGGGTTCCCGATGGTGCGCTCCCGCTGCGCACAGGCGACCGTGGGAGCGCTGTATCGGACCTGCAGGGACGGCTGGCTCGTCTCGGCCTGCCTGTGGTCCCCGACGAGGACGGCACCTTCGGGACCGGCACGCGCGCCGCCATCGAAGCCTTCCAGCATCGCCGGGGACTGCGCGTTGACGGCACGTGCGGGACCCAGACCTGGTCGGCGCTCGTGGAAGCCGGCTTTGCCCTCGGTGCCCGGCTGATCTACGACCGACGGCCCATGCTGCGCGGCGACGACGTGGCCGAATTGCAACGCAGGCTGTCGGCACTCGGGTTCGACACCGGCCGGGTCGACGGGATCTTCGGTCCAGCCACCGCCCAAGCCGTCCGCGAGTTCCAGGGGAACGTCGGTCTGCCGTCTGACGGCATCGTGGGCGCCACGACGGTCCGCGAGCTCGGCCGTGTCATGCCACGGCACGCCGACCCGTCGCTCGTCTCCGCCGTTCGCGATCGGGAGCGCCTGCTGCACGCGCCACGGACCCTCCTCGACCGGAGGATCGCTGTCGCTGAGGGCGGCGGCCTGGACGTCCTGGTCACCGCCGTTCGCCGGCGCCTGGTCGCCGCGGGCGCACATGTCGTGCCGATCCTGCACCCATCGGGATCCGCCCAGGCCGCGATGGCCAACGCCGCTGCCGTCGAGGTCTTCCTCGGGCTCCACCTCGACCCGCTCGAGACTCGGTGCGCCTGCCTGTACTACTCCGGCTTCAGCTACGAGTCTCTGGGCGGTCGCCGGCTGGCCGAGCTGACCCAGGGACTGGCCGCAGCAGCGCTGGGAGTGCCCGCAGACGGCGCCCGAGGCATGTCGCTGCCAGCACTGCGCGAGACCCGAATGCCAGCCGTCCTGTGCGAGATCGGACCCGCCGCCACCGTCGTACGCCGCAACGGCGAGCTGGCCGACGCGCTGGCCGACGCGCTGGCCGCCTGGGCCGCCACCCCGGTCTGAGCCGCCACCCCGGTCTGAGCCGCCACCCCGGTCTGGGCCGCCACCCCGGTCTGGGCCGCCACCCCGGTCTGGGCCGGCGCCCCGGTCTGGGCCGCCACCCCGGTCTGAACCGCCACCCCGGTCTGGGCCGGCGCCCCGGTCTGAACCGGCCCTTCCGGCTCCCGCGCCGTTCGGTCCTGCCTGGCCCCATGCCGCGCAGCCCCGCCCCACCCGGCCGAACCCCGCCCCACCGGCCAGCCCTGCCCCACCGGCCAGCCCCGCCCTATCTGGCTTGGCTCGCGGGCCGTACGTGCGCCGACCGGCACCGTCTGGTTCAGCGTCGGCTGGCCCTGTCGTCGAGGTTTGTCCACAGACTCGTGCACAGGTTGTGGATCACGTACACCTACGATTCAGCGTAAGGTGACCGCATAGAGTGGTATTTTCTTGGGCGTCTGCCCAAGTCGCTGGCCTCGCACCACAAATCGTGGCCAAATAGTTCCCGTCGACACATCGAGACCCGACCCTGTGCTGGACATCGACCCAAGCATCCCTCACCGTCCACCTCCCCCAACCATGAGCTTGTAGATGCGCTCCAGGTCTTCCAGCGTCGCGAAGTCGACCAGCACGCGCCCGCGACTTCCGCCCATCTCCACCTTCACTCGAGTATTGAGGTAGGCGGCCAGGAGCTCCTCGAGCTCGATCATGCCCGGTGCTGGCAGGCGACGGTGCATCACGCCGGCACCGATCGACCCTACCGGCGCTGCATCTCCCCCCGCGGGCGCCGGCACCGATCGAGTCGCTGAGCTGGGTTCGACCACATCAGCCCCCTCGGGGCCGCCGTCGAGCACCTCGCCCGGCTCCGGCTGCATGCGTTGTCGGACCAACGTCTCCACGGCACGCACCGTCAGACCGTTCGCGACGATCTCCTTGACCATCGACTCCTGCCAGGCCCGGTCCGGCGTTCCGAGCAGTGCGCGCGCGTGGCCGGCGCTGAGGCTTCCTTCGGCCAGGGCGCGCTGCACTCCCGGAGGCAGCTGCAACAGTCGGAGGGTGTTGGTCACGGCGGCACGGCTCTTGCCAACCCGGGTAGCCACCTGATCGTGGGTGTACTCGAACTCGTCGATCAGCTGCTGGTACGCCGACGCCTCCTCGATCGGGTTGAGGTCCTCGCGATGAAGGTTCTCCACGAGCGCCTGCTCCAGGCTGTGCAGGTTGTCGGCGGTCTGCACGAGCACACGGATCGTTTGATGACCGGCACGTCGGGCCGCACGCCAGCGCCGCTCTCCGGCGATGAGCTCGAACTGCTCTGACCCGACTTCACGGACCAGGACCGGCTGCAAGACACCGAGCTCGCGGATCGACGCCGCCAGCGACGCCATCGACTCCTCGTCGAAATGTTGGCGCGGCTGGTACGGGTTGGGTCGAACGCTGGCGATGGGAACCTCGCGCAACCCTGACCGGCGATCCCCCGACGCCTCGGTGGGGATGAGCGCACTCAGCCCCTTGCCCAGACCACTACGGCGTGCCACCGCTGACCTCCCTCGCCAGCTCTCGGTAGGCGATCGCCCCGCGGGAGCTCGGATCGAACACGGTGATCGGCTGCCCGAACGACGGAGCCTCGGATATCCGCACAGTCCTCGGAATGATGTTCCGGCACACCTTGTTCCCGAAATGCCGACGAACCTCCTGTGCCACCTGTTCTGCGAGCTTCGTACGAGCGTCGTACATCGTCAGCACGATCGTGGTCACCTCCAAAGCCTCGTTCAGGTTCGACTGGACCAGGTGCACGTTGCGCAGCAGCTGCCCGAGCCCTTCGAGCGCGTAGTACTCGCACTGGATCGGCACCAGGACCTCAGCTGCTGCTGCCAACCCGTTGACCGTGATCAGGCCGAGCGACGGCGGGCAGTCGATCATGACGAAGTCGAAGTCCTCGATGACCGACTCGAGGGCCTTCCGCAACCGCAGCTCGCGGCTGAACGTCGGTACCAGCTCGATCTCGGCACCCGCCAGGTCGATGGTCGCCGGTGCAACGAACAGGTTCTTCAGACTGGTCGGCTCGATGCAGTCCTCCAACGCGGCTTCCCGCATGATCACGTCGTACATCGACAGCTCAAAATTCCTTCCGTCGATCCCAAGCCCCGTCGTCGCGTTGCCCTGCGGATCGAGGTCGACGACCAGCACGCGATACCCCAATTCCGCCAGCCCAGCACCGAGATTGACCGCTGTCGTCGTCTTGCCGACCCCGCCCTTCTGATTGGCGATGGCCATGATGCGAGGCGTGGGCCGGGGGACGTAGGCACCGTATGTCACACCGTCCTCGCCGGCGGGATCCTCGACAGCGGACACCAGGTCGCGGGGCGCTTCGACGACCTTGCGGTCGGCATCGACCTCGGCGGCGGCGACAGCGAGGACCTCGTCGGAACCGCCACCGCCAGGCCGGCCAGCGACGACCACGGCGTCCCCTGCGGTGCCCTCCATCCCTGGTTCCTCGTCAACCAGCCCGGCGCTGTCGCGTCCGACGCTCGTCACAACGCCGACCTCCGTCGCGGTCTCGGTATCGACGACCCGAGATCGTTCGTCGCTCGTGGCCTTGGCTGCCGCGGCCACCCCATCGGGCGCACCCGGCGCCCCACGTTCGGCCTCGAGATCCCCGCCGATCGGTCCGCTGTGGCCGTGCCCTGGAGCTGGACCAGGACCGTCGCCGGTCGGGTGGCTCGCCGGTCGCTCTGCATCGGTCGTGCCCTCCACGCGACTGGCGGAGCCCGGTGAAGACGACCGATCGGCTGCTACCGACCGTGGGTGGGCGGGTGCCTTCCCCGGAGCAGCTGGACCGCTGGGCGGACGGATCGGGCTCGTGATCCGAGCTCTCCTGCGTTTCGCCACGACGACTCCTCCATAGTGGTGCGGTCCCGTGAACCGGTGAGGTCGAGATCGGCCGGTGCTCGACGGCCATCAAGCACCGGTCGACGTGCCCTACGCCGAGACCATGCCGGTCGAACCCTATCGCACCACGGTGTGGTCCAACCTCGGGTCCCACATCACGATCGCAGGCGGTGCCCGATCACCATCCGGCCGCCGACCAGCCGTTGGTGGCGGCGGCCACGTTGCACGTGGTGCACGCGGTGCACGTCAGCACCCCGGCCTCGGCGTCGACATGCCCTTGCAGACCTGCGGCGACACCCAGGCTCGGACCTGCGAGCACGCTCGTTGGCGGCGGCGTTGCCGGTAGCCCTGCGATGCACGTGGGGCAGTACCACATGCACGACGCAGGTCGGCGACCCTGCACCAGGAGGAAGACCGGAGATGACACGTGACCTGGGGCGGGAGAAGCGAGCGACCAGCTGAACGGGGGCACGAAGGACGGGCGGAGCACCTGACCGACCGAAGAGCCAGAAGCAGGGTTGGGCAGTGCGTGGAAACGGACGGATGGCCACCACAGGAAGCTGGCGCGAGCGGAGACGGACATCCAGATTCGCGTGGATCGTTGGCCTCAGACCTTGGATCGATCCCGGTGGTGTCCAACGATGGCAGTGCCCGACGTTTCACGTGGAACAATTCGGTACCGATCCTCCTGGAGTCTGGTGGCAGCATCCCCCTCTGGTCGGCCCCGTCCACGGTGCACGGTCCACGGTGCACAATCCACGCCAGAAAGGGTCGTCCCCATGGCGCCGGTCGATCGGCCCGCCGTCCCGAGGCGTCACGATCGACGCAGCCGTCCTGTCGAATGCAGCCACGCATACCTCGACGCGCTGCGTCTGGCTCCAGCACCGGTGCAGTCCGGCATCGAGATGTTCCGCCTGGCGGGTGCGCACAAGCTGCCCCTGTGGGCGCCTGGATCACGTTCCACGTGAAACACGCTGAGCGTCAAGGGCGCGCTGCCCGGCGTTGCTCCACTCCTGAAGGGCGGCCAACCCCACCGATCCGAACCCCCGCGCCTTCGGTGCATGTAGCGTGGACAGCTGCCCTCCACGAGGCGATCTGCTCCGGCCACCACCAGGGTGCTCTGGCCCTGTGCGTCAGCCCCCGCGCAGCACCGGCTCGACACGGTAGAGGGGTCGCTTGGATGGGATGCCAACCCGGCGCGGGTACCGCTCCGGGCAAGGACGCTCTTGCTCCAGCACGGTCAGGTGGACCGGGGATCGCACCGATCGAACCGGCCGCAGGCCCAGCTCGCCCACCCCGTCGACCGGCCATCGCCCAGGATCCTCATCGGGGGGCTCGGACACCACCAGGACGCCGCCGACCTGCAAGAACGGGGCGGCGCACTCCGCCGTGACCGGAGGCGGACCGAACGAGCGGGCGACGACGACGCCCATCGCTCCTCGGAACTGCGGATCCCTGCCGGCGAGCTCAGCGCGCGCACAGACGACAGCGACCGACGCTCGCAGGCGACACGCCTCGATAGCCTGCTCCAGCAGTGCACATCGCCGGTGGGCACTGTCGAGGAGCACGATCGGGCGTCCGGGCCACCGGTGGGCGAGAACCAGCCCCGGAAGTCCGCCGCCCGATCCCAGGTCGAGCACCGGGCTCGTCGCCCCGGAGCCGCACAGCTCGTCCACGATGTCGCCGAAGCTCCAGGCGTGCCGAACCTGGTCCGCCAGGGGGCGGTCACCGAAGGCGCCGAACGCCCGTCCACGAGCGACGGCCGCCCACAACGCGGGGGCCTGCCCGGGTGAGATCCTGGGGTCGCCATCCCACTCCTGCCGCGCCAGCGTCGCCTCGGGCGCGGCACCGATCCTCCGTGCCGGCACACCATCCGGCAGCTTGGCCGACCCTGATGCACCGTCCGGCTCCACAGCCGGATCGCCGGTCACACCCACGGCTCCCACCCGAGCATCGCTCGCGGCGATGCCGAGCCGGCCGAGCTCAGCCCTGACCGCCGTCGACTGGAGCGAGCACGATGTAGCGCCGCGGGTCCTCGCCCTCGGAGCGGGTGACCACGCCGTCGATGGCGTTCACGGTGTCGTGGACGACCTTCCGGTCTGCGGCCGACATCGGCTCGAGCGCCTTGGCCGTGCCGCTGGCGAGCACCTCGTCGGCGACGCCCTGCGTGAACCGCTGCAGCGCCTCGACCCGCTTGGCCCGGTACCCGGCGACGTCGACAAGGATCCTGTCGCTCTGGCCGCCCGTGATCTTCTGCACATAGGTCCGAGTGAGCTCCTGCAGCGCGGCCAGCGTCGTCCCACCGGGTCCGACCAAGGTCCCGAGCCCTTCGCCGTCGACATCGACCGAGACCGTGTCCTCAGCGGTCGTTCGGATCGCCACGGACGCTCGCAGCCCCAGCCTTTCCACCAGGCCTTCCACAAAGATACGGGCGGCGTCGCCCTGCTCCTGCAGCGTCATCTCGCCCACGGGGTCCTCCTTCTGGGCGCCGTACGACGGCACCCGCTCTTCATCATCCACTGCCTCTGTGCCTGCATCTTGCAATGCCGGGTCGCTCGTCGCTTCGGCGGACGCTGTCTCCGCGGCACTGCCGGCACGCGGGGCCGCCCGGCCCGATCGCCGGGCTCGCCCTGCTCCCGGGACCGCCGGCCCCGCGGGAGATCCAGCTCCGCTCTCTTCGGCAGACCTGCTGGCCTTGGAACCACTGCCCCGCGGCGTACCGGTGGCTGTGCCTCCACCAGGCGAACCGTCGCCCACCGAATTCCTGCCTGCCGGAGCACCTGCTCCCTGGGAGCCGCGGCGTTCGCCCGGCTCACCGTCGGCCGCCGACCCATCGCGTGCCCCGCCACGTCCACGGCCTCCACGGCGACGCGTCCGGCTGCCACCGGCCGCCGACGGGGTCGGATCGTCTGTCTCCACACCTTCGGCTTCCCCCGTGCCAACCGCCACGTCTCGGTCGCCAGCCACAAGAGCTGTCGCCTTCGCCCCCGGTGCCGTCCGGTCGTGCGGACGTCCGGCTGCACTCCGGGACCCCCCGGCCCGGGACCGAGACTGCGAAGCACGGCTGCCGCTCGCCGTCGCCTCATCGCCGTCGTCGTCGTTCCCACGCGTGGCGTCGTCCGCGCTGCTGTCGTCGGAGGACCCGCCGTTCCCCGATCCTCGCTCGCCTGACGCGCTCCGAGCCCGACTGCCGCCCCCACCGGACCGGCGCTCACGACCGCGTTTCGGCCGAGCCTGCACTGGCCGCACCCGGGCCCGAACCCGAGCCTCACCGCGCAGACGGCCGAACAAGCCGGCCTTGGGCTCGCTCACCACCACGAATTCGGCGTCGGTCTCGTCCACACCGAGCTGGTCCAGCGCGGCGTCCTTGGCTTCCGCCAGGGTCCGGCCGGTCGTCTCTACCCACTCCATCGGTCAGGGAGCCTTTCTCGTCCTCTTGGCCGGTGCCGAGCCGTCGTCCACGCGTGATCCAGATGGTCGGCCGCGCTCCCGCCCGTTCACACCAGATCCCGTGCCACGTCCCCCCGGTCTGTCCCCACGGGGCATGCCACCACCCGTCGGACCACCCGGGCCGGCACCGGGCTCGGGGGCCGACGCACCACCGGCCGATCGAGCCGGGCGAGGCTTGCGGGGCCGGCTCGCCGACCCCGGTTGTGCCGAACCATCCGACCCTCCTGTCCGAGGGCCGCCTTTGGTGGCCTCACTCCGCGAAGCCCCTGCCCGCGGGTCGCCCTTGGCAACCCCGGTCCCACCGGCCCCTTCCCGGGGAGCCCGAGCCTGCTGGGCGCCCGTCGGACCGTCGCCTGCGCCGCGCGACGACGTTCCCCGCGTGCCTGGACGCGAACCACCGGAGCCGGCGTCCCCCGTTGCGCCTTCCTGCAGGGCCCGCTGCTGCTCAAGCGCCCGCTGCTGGGCTTCGGCCAGGCGTTCCATCAACGTCTTGCGGCCCGGCTTCGCCGTTCCCAGTCGACCGACCCGGGCAGTGCTGGCCGCCGGCATGCTCCGGAACGCCCACATCTGGAGCCCGATCCGGCCGAGGGAGGAGACGACGAAATAGACGTTCACACCGGCCGATATCCGAATGTAAATGAACGCAAAGATGAGCGGCATGTACTTCTGCATGGCCTGCATCTGCGGGTTGGACTGGTTGCCGCCATTCCGTTTCGTCATCTGGTGCATCTGGAAGTATTGGAGTCCGATGGCGATGAGGATGAGGGCAATAAAAGGAACCCGGTCGACCAGCGGGTTGTGGCTGAAAACAGTATCGGCCAAATTGAGGCCGAAGGACTTCATGACCCCAGGGTGCTTGATGAGGTCGTTGTACATGCCCGTCGTATGCCCGATGTACCGGGGTGCTGCCTTCAGCACATTGTGGGGAAGCTTGACCGTGTTGGTCAACCCGTTGATCACCTCGTACAGCACGATGAAGAACGGGAACTGGATGAGCATCGGGATGCACCCACCGAGAGGGCTGACGCCGTTCTCCCGGTACATCGCCATCATCTCTTCGTTCAGTTTCACCTTGTCGTTCTTGTACTTCTTCTGCAGCTCCTTCATCTTCGGCTGGAGCTGGGTCATGGCCGCCATGGAGCGGGTGCTCTTGATCGTGAGCGGTGCCGTCACCGCCATCACCACGATCGTCAACAGGGCGATGTCGATGGCGTAATTCGGGATGACCGAGTAGAAGGCGGCGAGCACCCAGGCCATGGCATCGAAGAACGGCTGGAAGATCTTTCCCAGCGTGCTGGCCAGGAGTGGAAACGCGTGCACGGTCAGTCCTTCCTCAGTCGGGCACGGGGTCGACCCCGTGCCCACCCCATGGGTGGCAGCGGGCCAGCCGTCGGACGGCGAGCCATCCACCATGCCCGAGCCCATGTCGCTCGATCGCCTCGATGGCGTACGCCGAGCACGTCGGCCAATAGCGACAGGGCGACGGCCTGCCGGCCCGAGCCAGTTGGTACCCCCGGACGAGGGCCACGCTCGCCTGCCGCACGATCCTGGCCGGCAGGCGCCCCGGCCGGCCAGTCAGCGGACCGTCCGTCAGGTGGCCGTCGACGTCCACCGCGCCGATATCCATGTCGGTCACGGCGTCGGCGCCTTCGGGCACGTCACGCGCCCCGCCAGGTCGGAGACGGTGGCGAGCAGGTCCCCGAACCGCATGGCGTTGATCCCAGGCCGCGCTGATACCAGGTAGGACCCGGCAGGCAGTCGCCCGCTGTGAGCGAGCTCGGCCACGACAGCTCGAAGGCGGCGGCGGGCGCGGTTGCGCTCGACAGCCGATCCGACCGGGCGGCCCACGGCGTAGGCGACCCGAACCCGGTGCTCACCGGCGCCGGCCGGGACATGCACGATCGACAGGAGCCTGCCGCGCGCCCGAGCCGAGCTCCGCCGCAACGCCTCGAACGTGGCACGGTCCCCGATGCGCCAGACGCCATCGGGCACCCGATCTCAGGCGGTCAGCCGCTGCCGGCCCCGCTGCCGACGTGCCCGCACGATGGCACGGCCCGCACGGTTGGCCATGCGGTGGCGAAAGCCGTGCTTCTTTGCTCGCTTGCGCGTGTTGGGCTGGTACGTACGTTTCACTGCTCTCGATCCCTCCCTCGGGGCGGGCCAGGTCGACCACAGGCCGGGTCGCGCGCGAGGCGCCCCGGCAGGCCCGCCGCGGGTGCGAAGCGAACATGGTACCCGACGCAGGGCCGGACCTTTCACGCGTGACCCGCCCACCAGGCACCGGCCCCCAAGCAGCGCCTCCTGGTGCCGTGCCACCACCGCTCGCAGGCCGGCGCCGGCGGGTGTACCGTGCCATCCACCGGACCGGCCCCTGCCGGTGCCTGCCACCGGCTGGATCCGGCTCTGGAGGGGTGCAGCGGCCGTGCGTCGCCGATCTCGCGCGCAGTCACGGCAATCCACATCTTGTGGATCTCCCTGTGGACAGCTCGGGCAACAACGGGCGGAGGCCCAGGTGAACGACAGTGACAACCTGTGGAATCGCTGTTCCGAGCTGTTGCGTGAGCAGGTTCCGGATGCGGCCTGGCGGACCTGGCTGTCCGGTCTGCGGCCCGAGCGGCTCGACGACCGGACGTGGGTCCTGTGCGCCCCCAGCACCTTGGTCCGCGACCGGATCGAGGGCCGGTTCTTCGACGAGCTCGCCGCCGCCGCCGCCGAAGCCGCAGGACAGCAGGTCGAGATCGTGCTGACGGTCGCCCGCAGCGCACCAGCGATCGACGATGAACCCGGGGAAGGCCCGAGCGGCGTCGGCTCGAAGGTGACCGACCCCTGGGCCGCGGTGGCCCCGCCAGGGCGCGGGAGCGGCGATGTCCTCACCGCCGACCAAGCTGCCCAGCACACCGCTGCAGCCGGTGCGCCATCCGACGCGCCCACAACCCGGGCGTGGACCGGTCGGCGGCCCGCGGCCGACGTCGAGACCGTCGGGCTCGACTCCCGGTACACCTTTGACGCCTTCGTGATCGGCTCGTCGAATCGGTTCGCCCACGCGGCTGCCATGTCGGTCGCCGAGACCCCCGCCGGGTCCTACAACCCGCTGTTCGTCCACGGGGGGGCCGGGCTGGGGAAGACGCACCTGCTCCACGCCATCGGCAACTACGTCGCCGAGAACTTCGCCGGCCGCCACGTCCGCTACGTCTCGACGGAGACCTTCATGAACGACTTCGTCGATGCGATCCGCACCACCACGACGATGGCGTTCAAGCGTCGGTACCGCGAGTGCGACGTGCTGCTCATCGACGACGTGCAGTTCATGGAGGGCAAGGAGTCCCTGCAGGAGGAGTTCTTCCACACCTTCAACCACCTGTATGGGGCGGGCAAGCAGATCGTGCTCACGTCCGACCGCCCGCCACGCTCCATCGCCACGCTCGAGGACCGGCTCCGCAGCCGGTTCCTGTCGGGACTGATCACCGACGTGCAGCCTCCCGAGCTCGAGACGCGACTGGCCATCTTGCAGAAGAAGGCCGAGCGCGAGCTCGCCCCGGTACCCGACAACGTCCTGGAGTTCATCGCCACCAACGTCAAGGACAACATCCGGGAGCTCGAAGGGGCCCTCATCCGCGTCACGGCGTACGCAAGCCTCAACCGCCAGCCACTCACCCGGGACCTGGCCGAGCACGTGCTCTCCGACCTGCTGTCGGCCTCCCAGCCGCGTCGCATCACCCCGCAGCTGATCCTCGAGACCACCGCCGCTACCTTCGGCTTCAGCGTCGACGACCTCTGCGGTCCGAGCCGCCGCCGCCCGCTCGTCACAGCCCGCCAGATCAGCATGTACGTCTTCCGGGAGATGACCGACTTCTCCTACCCGGCCATCGCCCGCGAGTTCGGGGGTCGGGACCACAGCACCGTGATCCACGCCGTGGACAAGATCGGCGCCCTCATGAAGGAGCGCCGACAGATCTACGACCAGGTCACCGAGCTCATCCTGCGCGTCAAGAGCGGGGTGTGAGATGGCTGTCGCGCCCTTCGACCACCGCCGGACGACCCGCCCGATCTCACTGTCCCAGCGGCCTGTGGGCAACGGCGTGCCTGCCTGGGGACGAGCGGCTCCGGCAGTGGACAAGCCGTCACCGCTCGGGTGCACCGCCAGGGGACCAGTGGACGACGGTGGATCCACGGTGGACGACGATCTCCGGGCCGACCAGGGACGATGCTCCGTCGTCCACAATCCACAGGCCCTACTACCGTTCTTGCAGAATTCTAATTTGTTTAGAGGAAAGGAACCTGTGTGAAGTTCCGATGCGAACGTGACGCACTGGTCGAGGCGCTGCAGACCGCAGGACGTGCGGTCAGCGGGCGTGGTGCTGTGACCGCTGCCACCAACGGGGTGCGCATCGAGGCCCGCGGCAACCAGTTGGCCGTGGTGGGGACCGACCTCGATCTCACCGTGCACGTGGAGCTCGCCGCTGTCGGGCTCGACGACGGGGTGTGTGTGGCACCCGCCCGGCTCGTCGCGGACATCGTCCGGGCCTTGGAGCCGGGAGCGGTCACCGTGGAGGGCGGTGCGGACGAGGTCGAGATCTCAGCCGCGCGCTCCCGGTTCGTGGTCCGCACCTACGCCACCGAGGAGTTCCCTGTGCTGCCGGAGGCTTCCGCCGCGCAGGTCTGGTTGGCCCCAGCTGGGCTCGCCGACGCACTGCGCCAGGTGGTGCGGGCCGCGTCGACCGACGACGCCCGGCCGCTGCTGACCGGGGTGCTCGTGAGCGCCGAGCCCGACGGGATCCGGCTGGTGGCGACCGACTCGTACCGGCTGGCATGGCGCGACCTGCCTGGTTCCGCCACGCTGCCGGTGGGGAGCGAGCAGATCCTGGTACCGGCTCGGGCGCTCGTGGAGGTGCAACGACTGTTGGCCTCGAGCGCCAAGGAGGGCGCGGGGCGCGCCGGGCGTGCCGCTGCGGCTTCGGGTCATTCCGACCCGGCACCGGGGGAGCTGGGAGACGCCGGTGCCGAAGGCGAGGGGATCAGCGAAGCGAGCGCCGCGCCCGACGGCGCCGCGTCGGGCGGTGACGGCGGGGCGGCGCCGATCGGGCTGTCGATCGGCGAGCTCGACGCCACGTTCTGGGTGGGCGGTGTCCGGCTCACCACACGCCTGCTCGACGGGCGGTTCCCCGACTACCGCCAGCTCGTACCGCCGGCGTACCCGAACTCGGTGAGGATCGCCAAGGCCGGCCTGATCGACGCGCTGCGACGTGTCCGACTGCTGGTTCGTGACAACACCACGCCGGTCCGGCTCACCATGCACCCCGACGGCGTGGACCTGTCCGTGGTCTCACAGGAGGTCGGCCAGGCCAGTGAGAGCTTGGACGCGTTCGCTACCGGCGAGGAGGTCACGATCGCCTTCAACCCGTCGTACCTCATCGAAGGGGTGGAGGCGGCGGTGGGCGACGACATCGTGCTCGAGGTGGTGGATGCCACCAAGCCGGCGACGGTGCGCTCGCCGGACCACGACGACTACCGGTACCTGTTGATGCCGGTGCGAGTGTCGTGAGGCGGGTCGCCGGAGCGGCTCGACGTGCCGGTCCCCGCCGGTCCTGTGGCGCCGGTTGGTCTGCCGCTTTCGGATGGACCCGTGGCGACCGCGGGTTCAGCGGTCGCAGCTGTCGCAGTGTCGTGATCTCTTCGGGTTCGTGGCCGTCGTCGATCTCAAGCTGACCGACTTCCGGTGCTTCGCGGCCGAGGCGGTGGCGCCGCACCCCGAAGGGCTGACGGTGCTACGCGGCCCGAACGGCGCCGGCAAGAGCTCGGTCCTCGAAGCCGTGTACTGGCTGGCGTCCGGACGCTCGTGGCGAACGTCGTCCCGGTCGGCTCTGGTCCGCTCCGGCACCGATCGTGCCGTGGTCCGCGCCGACCTGATGGTCGGAAGCCGGTCCGTCGTGGTGGAGGCTGAGCTCCCGCAGGCGGGCCCGGCCCGAGTGCAGGTGAACCGGCAGTCCCTGGTGCGCCGCGGTGCCATGGCCGACGTGCTGCGGGTGGTGCTGTTCGCTCCCGACGACCTGGCGCTGGTCCACGGCGCGCCGGCTGGACGTCGCGACATGCTCGACGATGTGCTCGTGGGGCGCCATCCGCGTTTCGACGCGCTCGAACGTGAGGTAGAGCGGACCTTGCGCCAACGGGCAGCGCTGCTGCAGCAGGCGGGGGGCAGGCTCGACAGCGCGGCCACCGCCACACTCGACGTGTGGGACGCGCGGCTGGCCCGGGCTGGGACCGACCTGGTCGAGGCGCGCGAGACGCTGGTGGCGGACCTCGCCACACCGGTTGCCGCCGCGCACCGCCGGATCGCCGGCCCCGGACCCCAGGCGCGCATGACCTACCGCCGCTCCTGGGAAGGCGACCTGGCGGCCGCGCTGGCAGGCGCTCGGGCTGAGGACGTGCGCCGACGGTCTACGTCGGTGGGGCCGCACCGCGACGACGTCGACCTGTGGCTCGACGAACGCCCGGCTCGGACCCATGCGTCTCAGGGTGAGCAGCGCTCGCTGGCGCTGGCACTGCGCTTGGGGACCTATCACCTGGCGGCCGCGGACGGTGGCCCGGCACCGGTGCTGCTCCTCGACGACGTCTTCTCGGAGCTCGACGAAGCCCGGGCCGAGGCCTTGGTGGCCGAGCTCCCCGCCGGGCAAGTGCTGCTGACCACAGCGGTGGACCCGCCGGGCCCGGTCGTCGCCGACTTGCTTTTGGACGTGCGGGACGGTGCCGTGGTGGCGGAGGTGTCTCGGTGACGGGCGCGGCAGGCGCAGGCCCTCGCCCCGGCAGTCCTGGTGGCGCTGGCGGCGCTGGCGGACCACAGCGGCCCGTTCGCCGGCGCGCCGACCGCGACGGCCGGCGGCGAGACGGCCCGGTGCCCCTGGCCGAGGCCCTCGGGGCGGTCGCCGATCGGCTCGGGGTCGGGCGGGCCGACGTGGTCGCCACCGTGTTCGGCCGCTGGGCCGATCTCGTGGGGCCGGCTCTCGCCGGCCATACCCGCCCGTTGCGGTTGGAGGGCGGCACGCTGTGGCTGGCCGTCGACCACCCGGCATGGGCCACCGAGGTTCGCCGGATGGCGCCTCGCCTCCTGGCCGCGCTGGCCGACGCCTGTGGTCCAAGCCACGCCCCCGAACGCCTGGAAGTGCAGGTTCGGCACCCCTCCTGACCGGCCCGTCGCCGGGAGCGCCGGCTGGTCTGCCGGCCGCCGTGTGAGCGGGTCTGCCAGCCGGGTTGGGAGCTGGCATACCGGGTTGGGAGCTGGGGTGCCAGCCGGGTTGGGAGCTGGTGTGCCAGCCGGTGTGTGCCGGGGTGGCGGGGGTCCAAAGACCGTCGGGGCCAGCCACCGCACTGGTACAATCACGGGCGTAGGCACGTCGTCGCCGCGGGTCGGATCCCGACCGGTGAGCGGTCGGTGCCCGTCCCCGGAACCCGGAACTCGAAAGGGCGCGCTCGTGGCGCTGAACGTGGAAGCTGGCGCGGTCGAGCGGGCGTCGTACGACGCCGGCGACATCACTGTCCTCGAAGGGCTCGACCCCGTCCGCACCCGGCCGGGCATGTACATCGGCTCCACCGGTCCGACCGGTCTCCACCACCTGGTGTGGGAGGTCGTCGACAACGCGGTGGACGAGGCCATGGCCGGCTACTGCACGCGCATCGACGTGACCCTGTTGCCCGACGGCGGATGTCGGGTTGTCGACGACGGTCGCGGCATCCCCGTCGGCCCCCATCCCCAGTACCCGGACAAGACCGCGGCCGAGCTGGTGCTCACCACCCTGCACGCCGGAGGCAAATTCGGCGGTGCCGGCTACAAGGTCTCCGGTGGGCTCCACGGTGTGGGTGTGTCCGTGGTGAACGCGTTGTCCCGGCGGCTCGTGCTCGAGATCGACCGGGACGGCAACCACCACCGGCTGGAATTCGTGGACGGCGGCCGGCAGGTCGGCCGGCTCGAGGTGACCGGCCCGGCGCCGCGCGGCAGGACCGGGACCACCGTGTCGTTCTGGCCGGACGGCACGATCTTCGAGGAGACCGAGCTCCGGGCGCAGACCATCACCGAGCGCCTGCAGATCATGGCGTTCCTCAACCGCGGTCTGGAGATCCGGTTCGCCGACCAGCGGCCCGGCCGCGACGCCACGCCGGTGGTGCACCGGTACAACGGCGGCGTGGTCGACTACGTCCGCCACCTGAACGCCTCGAAAGAGGCGCTGTTCCGGCGGGTGTGCTCGTACACCCAGTCCGAGGACGACCAGGAGGTCGAAGTCGCCCTGCAGTGGAACACAGGGTTCCACGAGTCGATCCACTCCTTCGCCAACGGCATCGCCACCATCGAGGGCGGCATGCACGAGGAGGGCTTCAAGACGGCGCTCACCAGCGTGGTGAACCGCTATGCGCGAGCCAAGGGAACGCTCAAGGAGAAGGACGACAACCTGCTCGGCGAGGACATACGCGAGGGCCTGACCGCGATCGTGTCCGTGCGGCTGCGGGACCCGCAGTTCGAAGGCCAGACCAAGGGCAAGCTCGGCAACGTGTCCATCCGGTCGCTGGTGCAGCGAGTCACCAACGACAAACTGGCCGAATGGCTCGAGGAGAACCCCCGTGAGGCCGGCCAGGTCCTGCAGAAGGCGACGCTGGCGGCTCGGGCCCGCGTGGCCGCGCGCGCGGCTCGCGACCTGACGCGGCGCAAGTCGGCGCTCGGCGGTGCCGGCCTCCCCGGCAAGCTGGTCGACTGCTCGTCGCGCGACCCGCGCGAGAGCGAGCTGTTCATCGTCGAGGGGAACTCCGCCGGCGGATCGGCCAAGGAGGCGCGCAGCCCGCGGACCCAGGCCATCCTGCCCATCCGGGGCAAGATCCTGAACGTCGAGCGGGCCAGGGTCGACAAGATGCTGAAGAACGCCGAGATCCAGGCGCTCATCGCCGCGGTCGGCGCCGGCCTGGCCGAGGACTTCGACCTCGACAAGATCCGCTACCACAAGGTGATCCTGCTGGCCGACGCCGACGTTGACGGGTCGCACATCCGCACCCTGCTGCTCACGTTCTTCTTCCGCCAGATGAAGCCGCTCGTCGAGGGCGGGTTCGTGTACGTGGCCCAGCCGCCGCTGTACTCCACGCTGGTGGGCAAGGAGAAGATCTACCTGAAGGACGACGCGGCCAAGGCCGCGTTCCTGGCAGAGCACCCCCAGCACAAGCACGAGTTCAACCGCCTGAAGGGTCTGGGGGAGATGGACTTCAGCGAGTTGCGCGACACCACCATGGACCCCGCGCTCCGATCGCTGCTGCAGGTCAACGTCGAGCAGGCCGCCTTGGCTGACGACGTCTGTTCGGTGCTCATGGGAGACGACGTGGAGCAGCGTCGCCATTTCATCACCCACAACGCCAAGGACGTCCGCTTCCTCGACATCTGATCCCGAGGGCCGCCGCGACGACCCGCCGGCGCTCGCACCGGGCCCGCAGATGCCAGGCCGCCCGCGACACAGTCCGATACACGAAGGGAACCGCACCACATGCCGAACGACGGTGGCCGCGACGACGGCACGGGTGTCACCGACAGCCCCACTCCTGGCGGGGCGATCGAGCCCATCGAGATCCAAGACGAGATGGAGCGCTCGTTCCTGGAGTACTCCATGTCGGTCATCGTGTCGCGTGCCCTGCCCGACGTGCGCGACGGGCTGAAGCCGGTGCACCGGCGGATCCTCTACTCGATGTACGAGCAGAACCTGCGGCCCGACCGACCGCACGCCAAGTGCGCCAAGGCCGTCGGCGAGGTCATGGGCAACTTCCACCCGCACGGCGACAGCGCCATCTACGACGCCCTGGCTCGCATGGCCCAGGACTTCAGCCTCCGCCACCCGCTCATCGACGGGCACGGCAACTTCGGCGGTCGCGGCCCCGAGGAAGGCCCCGCGGCCATGCGCTACACCGAGAGCCGCCTGGCGCCGATCGCCATGGAGCTGCTGGCCGGCATCGACGAGCAGACCGTCGACTTCGTGGCCAACTACGACGGCTCGATCGAGGAGCCGACGGTGCTGCCGGCCCGGTTCCCGAACCTCCTCGTCAACGGTTCGCAGGGCATCGCCGTCGGCATGGCGACGAACATCCCGCCGCACAACCTGGGCGAGGTGATCGACGCGGTCGTCCACTACCTCGACCACCCCGACGCCACCGTCGACGAGCTCCTGCACTTCGTCCACGGCCCGGACTTCCCCACCGGGGCGCTCATCCTCGGTCGCCAGGGCATCCTCGACGCCGCCCGCACCGGCAAGGGCTCCATCAAGATGCGGGCGGTGGCGGAGATCGAGGAGCATCGCGGCACCCAGCGCATCGTGGTCACCGACATCCCGTTCCAGACGTCCATCGAGGTCATCGAGCAGAAGATCGGCGAGCTCGTCAACAACGGCACGCTCGACGGGATCGCCACCACCCAGAACGACTCGGCCGGCAAGCGCCCCCGCCTGGTGATCGGTCTGAAGCGCGACGCCACGGCCAACGTGGTGCTGAACAACCTGTTCAAGCACACACCGATGCAGACCAGCTTTCCGGTCAACATGGTGGCGCTGGTCGACGGCGTTCCCCGGACGCTGAACCTGGCGCAGATGGTCGGGTACTACGTCGACCACCAGGTCGAGGTGGTGACCCGGCGTTCGCAGTTTCGCCTGGACAAAGCCGAGCGCCGAGCCCACATCGTCGAAGGCCTGCTGCGGGCCATCGACATGCTCGACGCCGTGATCGCGGCGATCCGGGCATCCGAGGACCGCGCCGCGGCGCGGCTCGCGCTCACCGCCGAGCCGTTCTCGTTCAGTGAGGAGCAGGCCGAGCACATCCTCGACATGACCCTGTCCCGGCTCACCCGGCTCGGCCGGTCGAACCTGGAAGAGGAGCTGGCCGAGCTGCGGGCCACCATCGCCGAGCTGCAGGCCATCCTGGGTGACCCGACGCGGCTTCGGGCCGTCATCGCCGAGGAGCTGAGCGACGTGCGCGCCCGGTTCGCCAACGAGCGCCGCACGGTGATCACCCACGACCCCGGTGAAATGGGGGTGGAGGACCTCATCAGCGACGAGGAGCTGGTGGTCACCATGACCCGGGCCGGCTACATCAAGGCCGTCATGGCTGACGCCTTTCGCACCCAGGGCCGCGGCGGCCGCGGCGTGCAGGGCGCCAAGCTGAAGGAAGAGGACCTCGTCGCCCACGTCGTCCACACCAGCGCCCACAGCCATCTGCTGCTGTTCTCCAACCGCGGCCGCGTCTACCGCCTGCGAGCGCACGAGATCCCGGTGAAGGACCGCACGGCACGCGGGACTCCGGTGGTGAACCTGCTGCCGCTCGCCCCCGACGAGACCATCCAGGCCATCATCAGCACCCGGGAGTTCGACCCCGAGCACTTCCTGCTGTTCTGCACGCGACAGGGGCAGGTGAAGAAGACCGCCTTGGTCGAGTACGACAAGTCTCGGCGCGAAGGCTTCATCGCCATCGCACTGCGCGACGGCGACGAGCTCGTCCGGGTGGTGCCCACGACGGGCGACACCGACATCCTCGTCGTCAGCCAGGCCGGCATGGGGATCCGCTTCGTCGAGACCGACGTTCGGGCCATGGGCCGTGACGCAGCGGGTGTGCGCGGCATGCGCCTGCGTGCCGGCGACGCCGTGGTGTCGTGCGACGTGGTGCGCCCCGACGCCGACATCTTGATCGTCACCGACGCCGGCTACGGCAAGCGCACCAAGACCGACCACTTCGCCCGCCAGGGCCGAGGCGGCCAGGGTGTTCGGGCCATCCGCTTGACGGCGCGCCGCGGCCAGGTGGTGTCTGCTTTCATGGCCGGGCTGGACGACGAGATCCTGCTGGTGTCGAGCGGGGGAGTGGTGATCCGCACTGCGGTGCGGGAGATCGCAGCCCAGGGCCGTGACGCCACCGGGGTGCGGCTCATGAGCCTCGACGACGACCACCGGGTCGCCGCTGTGGCTGCGATGGTCGGCGACGAGGACGAAGGCGAGGCCTGACCCGCGCGGCGGGGACAGGTCCCGCTGGTGGCGGTGTGATCCACTCGCACCGGCGCCGGGAGCAACCGGATGCCGGTGCCGAGCTCGTGGCCCGGCGCTGGTGTCGTGTCCCGGCACCGGTATCGTGTCGGCCGGACCGGGTCGCCGCGGCGCAGCGCGGTGTGGGTGACGAGGGGGGCGGCCGGCTCGTGTAGCCTGGCGGACCGCTGGGGGCTATAGCTCAGTCGGTTAGAGCGCAGCACTGATAATGCTGAGGTCGCAAGTTCGATTCTTGCTAGCCCCACCACAAAAGTGCAGGTCAGGCACTGTGTAGAGCGGGATGGCGGTAGGGCGGATGGGTCTTTCGCCACCACTGCGCCACCATGGGCGGTGGCGAAACCGCCTGGGTGGGTCCCACGGCTGAGGTTGGTCGGATCGGTCGATCGGTCTCCAGTGGGTATGAGTGACGATTCGACTGGGTTGCCGGAGCTGTGGGACGCGGAGCGCCTCGCTGGGTACCTCGGGGTCACCAAGCACTACGTGTACCGGCTCACCAGCGAGCACCGGATCCGTTTCGTGCGGGTCGGGAAGTGCCTCCGGTTCCGGCCTGAGGACGTCGCCGTGTGGCTCGACTCCCAGGCGGTCGAGGTGGTGTCGGTGTCCGCGGTGAAGGCTCGGCGTGGCCGGCCTCGCAGCCGGGATCTCGCCGCGTGAGCCCTCGGCCGCTGCCACCAGGGGTGCGGTGTCGAAGGTGGGCGAGTGGCGTGGCGACGTTCGAGGCGAACTGGCGGGATGCTTCAGGCAAGCGCCACACCGCGAACTTCGACACCGCTTCGGAAGCTGACACCTACCGTCAGGAGCGGTTGCGGGAGCGTCGCCGTGGCGGCACGGGCGATCCCACCGGCGGCAAGCTCACCGTGGCGCAGTGGTGGGAGCGCTGGTCAGCGACCCGCCAGGTCTCGTCCAGCACCAGAGCGAGGGAGCAGTCCATCTGGGCGTGTCAGATCGAGCCGCGCTTCGGTTCTATCCGGCTGGCCGACCTTCGCCGCAGCGACATCGCTGCGTGGACGGCGAGCTTGTCGGGCGAGCTGGCGCCAGCGACGGTGACCCGCTGTTTGGTGACGGTGAAGAAGCTGCTGACCGACGCGGTGACAGAAGGACTGATTGCTACCAGTCCGGCCGCAGCGGTGAAGGCGCCTCGACAGGGGCGGGTGGAGCGCCGGTTTCTCACCGTTGGTGAGCTGACCCGGCTGGAGCAGGCGATGGCGCCCAGGTGGGCGCTGGTGGTCCCGTTCGCGTCTGTCACCGGTCTTCGTATCGGCGAGCTGTCGGCACTGCGGGTCAGCGATCTGCATCTCGCTGCCGGCGAGGTGACGGTGCGGGCAACAGCGGTCAGCGTCCCTGTCGGCGTGTCGGGCGCAGAAACCAGGCGGCAGATCCACCCGACCAAGACGTTTGCTGGGGAGCGGACCGTACCGACGATCACCCCTGTTCTACGCAGTCGTCTGGCCGCCTTGATCGACGAGCGGGGGTTGGGGCCGAGCGACTGGCTGTTCACCGGCCGCGATGACGGTCCTATGACACCTGGCAACTGGCGGAACCGTGTGTGGGCGGCGGCTGTCAGGGACGCTGGGATCTGCGATCCGCAGCCAACCCCGCACGCTCTGCGCCACACCGCGGTCGCGTTGTGGATCGCCGCTGGAGTTGACCGCCTGACGGTCGCACGGTGGGCGGGGCACACCGACGCCGGGTTCATGGAGCGGGTCTACGGCCATCTGTGGCGCGACGACCACACCGACACGCAGAACGCCATCGACGCTCTCCTTGGCGGCGGGCAGGTACAGAACCTGCGGCCCGCTCTCCGAGCAGCTGGCCGATAGCCGTTCGCGCCAACGCGGGCCCGCCCATCGGTTCAGCGACGGCCAAAGTGACCATACCGGCTCCCGCCTGGCGGACAGCGAGCGGCGGCCTCGGAACACGGCTCCCATCGCCAGCCCTAGGCAGAACGCCGGTTCCGCACTCACGGTGCGAACCCGCTGAGCCGTCCGCCGGCGTCGTTATGAGCGCGTCGCCCCGCGGCTCCTCGGGGCTATGGCCCGGAGCGTGTTTGGCGCTTCCGCTCCCCTGGGGCGGGTTCCGGCCGCCCACTGCCGCCTATAGTCGGGGCGTGGCTGTCCTAGCGAGCGCTCCAAACACGACCGATTGGGTCGCGGCCATCGCCGCATGCGTAACGGTCGGGATCTACGTGGTCGTGGCATGGTTCGCCAAGCGGCAAGTCGACGCAGCGAGGGAGACACGAGAACAAGCCGCGCGTGACGCGCATGAAGCGAGGCAAGCGCAGCTTGAAATCAGCAGAGCCGAAGCAAGACCGTACGTTTACCTGAGACTCGACGCTTCCGAACCGCCGATGCTCTATCTACGACTCGAAAACGTGGGGAAGACAGCTGCGGCGAATGTGCGCGTCACGGTTACTCCGCCGCTCTCTAGCACCCTGGACCGACCCGGGCAGGAGCCGGTCGCAGCCTTCGTCGAACGGGAATGGTTCCTACCCCCCGGCGTCGCCGCACGCGGACTCTGGGATAGCGCAATTACGCGCTTCGCCTCGAGTCTTCCCCTTACGTACGAGGTTCGGGCGTCATATGACGGGCCTGCGACCAGTGAGCATTTCGAGGATGGCCCCTATCCGCTCGACATCAGTGCATACAAGGGGATTCATTACTCCCGCCCGAAGGGAATCGATGATCTCGCCAAGGCGGTCGAAGGTCTCCGTGACACCGTCCAGCGCTGGGATCACCACGGGTTCCTCGACGTCCTTGTGCAGGACCGCCTCCGCTTCGACGAAAAGGTGGAGGAGTCCCTGCAACAGCGACGGGACGGGCTAGTGCAAGTGGCGCCGACGCAAGAGGCGCCGAGCGCGCCAACCGATCCCGAGCAGTATCCGTAGCACGGCGCTCAAGAGGGCTGGGATCCGAGCACTCCTGCGTGATGCCGGGATTACTTGGATCGTTGGGCCCGCAGCTCTTGGCGTAGGCGACACTGCCAAACCCGATCTTCGAGCGACGGTCGTTCGGACTTGGCGCCGTGAGATCTGCGGCGACTTGCAACTCACCGCCACCTCGCCGATCATCTTGTTCACATGACTATCCCAGCCGAAACTCGACGTGCGATCAACGAAGCCGAGGTTCGCCGCTACTTCAGTTCCTGGGATCCAACCTGGCGATGGATCCTGCTGCTCGGGCTACGCGATATGCGAGCCAACCTCCCGCGCCTCGGCAAGCTGGCGACCGAGGAGATGGGCAACGCGACTTGGTCTGAGGAGTATTACATCTACGGGCCGCTAGCACTGGGGGTCACGGCAGCTGCGGTTAACGAGGCCTCCCAGCACTGTGAGGTCGGCCGGTTCTAGTGGTCACTGCACGGTGAGGGCAGTGTAGAGGGCGGCGGGGCTGTTGTAGTGGAGGCTGCGGCGGCGTTGGTGGTTGATGACGTGGGCGACGTGGTTGGCGTG
>JAJZLP010000088.1 GCA_021803325.1 Actinomycetes bacterium | reverse complement strand
CAGCCTGGCGACGGTCGGCGGGTGGGAGGTGCTCACTGCCTGCTCGGGGGAGGAGGGGTTGGGCACGGCCGCCGCCGAACGGCCCGACGCGATCCTGCTCGACGTGATGATGCCGGGCCTCGACGGTCCGGGCACCCTGGCGCGGCTGCAGGCCGACCCGTCGACGGTGGCGATCCCGGTGGTGTTCCTCACGGCCAAGGTGCGCCATTCCGAGCAGCAGCGATGGACCGACCTCGGCGCCGTCGGTGTCCTCGTCAAGCCGTTCGACCCCATGCTGCTGGCGAAGCAGGTGGCCGAGGTGCTCGGCTGGTCGAGGTGACCAGGTTGGGCGAGCCCACCGGCGATCCTGGCGGCAAGCCCACTGGCGAGCCCACGCTACGAACCAGGGACCCGACGCTCGACAGGGGCATCGTCGGCGAGCCCACAGACAGAACCGCGAACCTCGGTGTGGACCTTGCAGCTCCCGGCGAGCCCACCGGCGAGCCCGCGGGCGGAACCGCGAACCTGGGTGCCCCCATCGCGGTAGCCGGCGAGATGCAGGCACTGTGGGACCGGTTCCAGGGTCAGATGCTCGCCCGGGTGGAGACACTCGACGAGGCGCTCGCCGCGCGCATCGAAGGTCGGCTCGACGACGACCTGCGCCTGCGAGCCGAGCGCGACGCGCATCGGCTCACCGGTTCGGCGGGGACCTTCGGCCGCCACCGCGCCTCGATGCTCGCCCGCGAGCTCGAGGAGCTCTTCGCCGGCTCGGCCCCGATCGACGCCACGGCGGTGCCGGACGCGCTGGCTAAGGTCGAGTCGCTCCGAGAGGAGGTGGCGAGCGCTCCTCCGACCGACCGCCCGACCGCAGACGACCGCCCGCTCGTCCTGGTGGTGCACCCCGACGCCGAGCTGGCAGGAGCGATCGGGTTGGCTGCCGACGCTCGGGGTTTGGCCTCGCACGTGGCCGAAGGCGTACCGGCCGCCCGGGCGGCGCTCGCTGGTATACGTCCTGCGGTCGCGGTGGTGGACCTGGGCGATGGTGGCGACGTCCTGGACCTTGTCCGGGAGCTGAGCGCCCAGACACCACCGGTGCCGGTCCTGGCCCTGACCAACGGCGCCGGCTTTGCTGATCGAGTCGAGGCGGTGCGGGCCGGGGTCCACGGCTTCCTCCTTGGATCGCTGGCCCCGAGTGATCTGGCGGGGGCGGCAGCAGCCGCGCTCGAGGTCACCGAGAACGATCGCTGGCAGCTGCTGGCCGTCGACGACGACCCGGCCGTCCTGGCTGCACTGGTTGCGCTCCTCGGTCCTGCCGGAATGACAGTCACCGGCGTGACAGCGCCCGAACGATTTTGGGCTGCGCTCGGCGAGACCGACCCGGACCTGGTGGTGTTGGACCTCGACATGCCGGAGGTGAGCGGCATCGAGCTGTGCCACCTGCTCCGAGCCGACCCCCGATGGGCGGCGCTGCCCGTGGTGTTCCTCACCTCACACGTCGGCCGAGACACGATCGAGGCCATCTTCGCAGCCGGAGCGGACGACTACGTCCCCAAGCCCGTGGTCGGTTCCGAGCTGGCGACCCGCGTCACCAACCGCCTGGAACGGACCAGGATCCTGCGGGTCCTGGCCGAGACCGATCCGCTCACCGGCCTGGCGAACCGCGCGAAGTTCGAGGCCCAGTGGCAGCGACTGCAGGCGATGGCCGTGCGCTATGGCCAGCCCCTCTCCTTCGCCCTGCTCGACCTGGACCGCTTCCGGGACGTGAACAACCGCTACGGCCACCAGGTCGGCGACCTCGTGCTGCAACGGATCGGCCAGCTGCTCTTGGAGCGGTTCCGGGGCGAGGACGTGGTCGCCCGATGGGGTGGCGAAGAGATCGCCATCGCCCTGTACGGGATGACCCGTTCGGACGGGGTACGGCGGATCACCGACCTGCTCCAGGCCGTGCGCGACGAGACGATGGTGACACCGGACGGGCAGTCCTTCCAGGTCGGCTTCAGCGGCGGGGTCAGTGAGTACACGGTGGACGGCGCCGCCCTGCGCGACCTCTACCGTCGCGCCGACGAGGCCCTCTACGTCGCCAAGGCGCTCGGCCGCGATCGTGTGCTCCCTGCCGGCCAGCAAGCCGAACTGGACGACGGCGACCAAGCGGTCGACGTCGTCGTCGTCGAAGACGACGACATCGTGGCCGAGCTGCTCACACACGGGCTCACCGGGGGTGGCTACCGGAGCCTGCGGGTGCACGACGGCCACGCTGCCGTGGACCTCCTCACCGGCCCGTCACGACGATCGGTACGCCTGGTCCTGCTCGACATCAGCCTTCCCGGTCTCGACGGCTTCACGGTGCTCGAACACCTGCGGCGCGAGGGCGTCCTCCAGGCGACGCGGGTCATCGTGCTGACCGCCCGATCCTCGGAGACCGAGATCCTGCGAGCCCTCGAAGCTGGCGCGATCGACCACGTCGGAAAGCCGTTCAGCCTCCCCGTCCTGATGCAGCGGGTCCGGCGCGCCCTGGCGAGCTGACCGGAGATGACGGCACGCCTGCTGCACCTCGTCGGCGCGGCCGAGCTGGGGACGTTGGTGGTGATGATCGCGGTGTTCGTCATGCACAGCCTATGGGTGGTGCTGACGGCCCGATCAGCACAGCGGCGGCTGCAGCAGCTGCGCCGCGAGATGGTCCGCGGCGCCAGCGCGGAGGATCGGCTCGCCGCCCCCACGTCGCGTGCGCGTCTGCGGCTGTACCACCAGGTGCTCGACGAGTTGGCGGCCAGCATCTCGGGGGACGGGGCGCAGTGGATCGAGCAGGCGGCACGTGACACGGGCCTGTTGGACCAAGCGGCGCGGTGGTGCCGGAGCCGACGGTGGTGGCGCCGGCTGCGCGGCGTCCGGGCGTTCGGCCTGCTCGGCGCAGGCAACGACATCGTCCCGGCGTGCCTCGGTGACACGCACCCGCTGGTGCGAGCAGCCGCAGCCCGATGGGTGGCGCTCCATCCCAGCCCGGCGCTCGCCGATCGCCTGGTGGCGATGCTGGACGACCCCGAGCGGCGCTGCCGTCTCGCCGCGCAGGATGTGCTGATCCGCCTGGGTGCGCAAGCAGCCGAGCCCCTCGCCGCCTCCCTGTCTCGGGTGGCAAACCCGGGGCGGGCCCTGGCGCTCAACGTTGCCACAGGCATCGCCGACGCACGGTTCCTTCAGCCAGGGCTGCGTGCTGCCGGCGATCCGGACCCGTCGGTGCGGGCCCAGGCTGCCACCCTGCTCGCCGCCGTCGCCGGGGACCGGGCCGAGCAGGCCATCCTTGAGCTTCTCCACGATCCGAGCGAGCCGGTCCGGGTCGCGGCCACCCACGGCGTGGGCGTCGTCAACTCGTGGGCGCTGGCCCCCGACCTTGCCTGGCAGCTGACCGATCCCGCATGGGACGTCCGGCGCGAAGCCGCCTTGGCCCTCCGCCGGCTCGGGCCCGCCGGGCGCCTCTACCTCCGCCGGGCCCTCGTCAGCCCCGATCCGTTCGCAGCGGACATGGCCCGCCAGGTCCTGGATCTCCCTGGCGCGACCGCCAGCTGATCCGACGTGACGCGATGACGGTCGAACCGCTCCGCCTCGTCTTCGACGTGACCGTCGTGGTCGTCATCGGCTACTTCGTCGTCGCCAACGGCTTCTGGACGGCGCTCTTCGTCGCGGCCGCATGGCAGATGGTCCAACACCGTCGCTCGAGCGCAGCGGATGACACCCGGTGGCTCCTGGGCTCCTCGGTGCTTCCCCAGGTGAGCATTCTGGTGCCCGCGCACAACGAGGCGGCTACGGTCGGCGAGAGCGTGCGGGCCCTGCTGACGCTCGAATATCCGAACCTCCAAGTGGTGCTGGTCAACGACGGGTCGACCGACGGCACGCTCCAGACGCTGGTCGACCACTTCGAGCTCCAGCCCATCTATCCCATCTACCGCCACGTCGTGGCCACCGCAGCGGTACGCGCCCTGTACCGGTCCCGGCTCTACCCGGGGCTGGTCGTGGTCGACAAGGAGAACGGCGGCAAAGCCGACTCGCTGAACGCCGGGCTCAACCTGGCGACCGGTGCGCTCGTCTGCGCCATCGACGCCGACACGCTCATCGAGCACGACGCCCTGCTGCAGATCGTGCAGCCGTTCCTCGCCGCAGACGACGTGGTCGCCTCGGGAGGGACAATCCGGGTCGTCAACGGCTCGCGGGTTCACGCAGGCCGAGTGATCGTTCCTCGGGCACCGCGCCAGCTGATCGCCGGGCTGCAGGCCGTGGAGTACCTGCGGTCGTTCCTGTTCGGTCGCCTCGGGTGGAACCGGCTCGGTGGCAACCTCATCGTCTCCGGCGCGTTCGGGCTCTTCAAGAGGGACGCGCTCCGAGCGATCGGCGGCTACCAGGTGGACAGTATCGGGGAGGACATGGAGCTCGTCGTCCGCCTGCGGCGCGCCGGCATCGAGCGGGGGGAGGCCAGCCGGGTCGTCTTCGTCCCCGAGCCGGTCGCCTGGACCGAGGTCCCTGTGTCGCTGCGCGTGCTCGGGCGCCAGCGAGACCGCTGGCAGCGCGGCCTGGTCGACGTGCTGTGGCGGCATCAGCGCCTCGCGTTCAACCGGCGCTACGGGGCTGTCGGGCTGGTGGTCATCCCCTACTTCGTCCTCGTCGAGCTCCTCGGCCCGGTCATCGAGGGGCTCGGCGTGGCCGGCCTCGTCGTCGGGCTCGCCTTGCAGGCCGTCGACCTCCGCTTCGCGCTCCTGTTCGTCCTCGCCGTCTACGGCTGGGGGCTGCTCTTCACCATCGGGGCCCTGCTGCTCGACGAGCTCACCAGCCGACGCTACGAAAGCCTCGCCGACCGGGTGCTGCTCGTCTGCTGGGCGCTGATCGAGCCGTTCGGGTACCGCCAGCTGACGGTCGTCTGGCAGCTCCGGGGGATGGTCCGCGCCGCGCGAGGCCACACGGACTGGGGGGAGATGACCCGGGGGGGATTCTCCGCTGGTCGGAACAAGGTCCGGTCGTAGCCGGCGCGCTGGCCCACACTGCTCTGGCATCACCCGGATCAACCGTGCTGCCACTGGCCCCTTCATGGGTGCTCGGCCCGCAAGGGCCTTCTACCGTCGGCTGCCGAAGCCCCGACCATCACAGCCTGAGCCGTTGGTGCCACACCCGTGGTCACGATCGGTCTCCGAGGCAGTGGCCCGACGGTCGTGGACCGTGCTGCGCGGCCTGGCGACACGCGGCGACACGCGGCGACACGCGGCGACACGCGGCGACACGCGGCGACACGCGGCGACACGCGGCGACACGCGGCGACACGCGGCGACACGCGGCGACACGTCAGACCACGATCACCGCGTCGCCGTGCTCGATCGTGTAGCTCCCGTAGTCCGGCCAGGAGTCGAGGACGTCGACCACCACACCCGATGACCAGGCGAGCCTGAGCGTCCCCGGTGGCACGAGCTTGGCGTCGATGATCTGCGCTCCGAGCACGGACAGCAGCGCAGCCCCGCCGTCCCTCGACTCGTCCAGCGTCGTGACCCGCCCGTCCTCACCGCTCGCGCACACCTGCGAGGCGATCATGATGGAGACGTCGGGATGCAACCGGAGGATCGTCTCGTTCTCGCCGATGCACACCTGGATGAGCTGCGCACCAAGCAGGAACGGCAGGTCGGCGTCGGGTGGGAGTCCGTGCACGGCGGTGTCACCTCATCTGGAGGGGGGGAAGGGGCACGTGCGTCCAGGCCATCGCCACGGCTATCGGCGGATCCCCGCCAAAGCACCGGACGACGA
>JAJZLP010000294.1 GCA_021803325.1 Actinomycetes bacterium | reverse complement strand
CTGCGGTCAGCTCGGCGAACGAGCCGGCGTCAGCACCGGGAGAGGGGTCGCGGGTCGGAATTCCCAACGGTACGCGCGAGCCTCGGCGAGGTGGTGGACCCCGCTATCCAAGTACGTGCGGTGTTCTCGGCGAGCTGTATGGCGGGGCGATCGAAACCCGCTTCGCCAACGACCTCGTCCAGGTCGTCGACTGGCTCCACCGGGATGGGGCCGAGCCCATCACGGTCTACGAGTCATCGTTCGACCCAGGCCGTCTGCTGACGCTGCGGACCCGGAATGCTGCCGCCTACAAGGGAATCTACGCGCTGCTCATGGCCAAGGGCTGCAAGGACTGGCTCTACGACCAAGACATCACCTTGGCAAACCATCACCAACTCGCCGTCGACATTCATCACATCTTCCCCAAGAAGTGGTGCGCTACCAACAAGATCGACGAGCTACGGCGTGAGAGCATCGTCAACAAGACCGCCATTTCTGCTGCCACGAACCGGATCATCGGGGGTAAGGCTCCAAGCACGTATGTGCAACAGCTCGCTGACCGCGCCGGTGCTGCTATGGCCGTGATCGCCGAGCGAATCCAGGGGCATCAGATCGCATTTGACGATCTCTCCTCGGACTCCTTCGAGGCCTTCTTCAACCACCGACGTCGAGCGTTGCTGGACGTCATCGGTGAAGCGATGGGCAAACCGATCGCCGAGGCCACCCACCAACCAGTCGTAGCCGACGCCTACGATCTCGACGACGAGGAACCGAGCGACGCCGACATCGACGAGGATGTGGCCTGAACGGCCAACCTCGCGCGAACCGAAGTCCTACCGACGGCTTCCGTAGCCCCCGGAACCTGCTCACCGGCGTTGTCCTCATGACAAGATGTGCCTGAAGGCCGGCGATGGGAGGCGGACATGCGTTACGGGCGCGACGATTCGGAATGGGATGAGCTGGTGCGGGTCGGCCGTCGATTCCTCGAAGAACAGGCCCGCCTCGAGATGCTTACCAGCTACGCGGAGTTCAGCACCGTTCTGGCTCGCCGCAGCGCTCTCCGGTCCTTCGACTTCGAGCGCGAGGACGAACGTGCCGCTGTCGGATACCTACTCGGCCTGATCGTCGAAGTCAGCTACCACGAGACCGAGGTCATGCTCTCCGCCCTGGTGAAGTGCCTGAACGAGAACGACGCCGGTCCCGGCTTCTTCGAGCTAGCCCACAAGCTCAAACGCCTGCCAGCCGGCGCGTCGAAAGACGACAAGCTCGTGTTCTGGTCCAACGAGGTGAAGGCGGTCCACGAGTACTACAGGCACGGCGGCCGCCGATAAGCCTGCCTTACGCATCATCGAACGCCAATCCCATAGCCAGCTGCTCGCTGGCCGAAGCCAGCTGGAACCTCGAAGGATCGAACGGTTGGGGAGGCTCGTCGAATAACTGTGCCCACTTGCTCGGAGCCTCCGCATACCGATCCAAGTCGGCGTCAGATTCTTCGAATAGACGTCGCCCAGACTGGCGCCGGGCACGCTTCTCTTCCTGCACCATGGCAGGGAGGACTTTTCGTGCATTCTCCTGAACGGCTTTCATGATGCGGGCACCGGCAGGGTGACAAGTGGCGAAGACCATGTGGTATAGCACAACGTTGCTCGTGTTCCGCACCTCGATGGCACTGGTGTACTCATAGCCCAGAGCAAGGAGACGCAACCGATACAGCTCGACGTAGTGCATCCATGCGCTTTCGCCCTGGATCAGGCCGGCCCGTTGCGCCTGGTAGATGGCGCGCCAGTCGCGGCCGCCGAAGAGACGGTCGACCTGCTGCTTCCGGGTCTCGCCAGCCTCCTTCGCACCCTTATCGGCGGGCAGCGTCCGGCGCATCGGACCAGTCGGGAACAGGACGAGTAGCTCGGGCTTCTTCCCCCGGCGGTGGTAGTCGCCGGGGTTGCGTTGGCCGGTCCATCCGGCGATCGCTTCGACCGTGGTCCACTCCAGCTCCAGCGCGTCCGGATCGAGGAACGCCAGCACCGGCCCAAGTTGCGGGCCGGAGGTGGGGCTACCTTGGCTGCGCAGCCAGGCGAGGCCCTCTTGGATCTTCTGGTTGCAGTCGCCAGCAACGACGTGGAACTGGCGGCCGGGGAACTCGGAATGCAGGGACTGGTCGAGGGCCTCTGCCTTCTGTGGCAGCTCGAAGAAGACTGCGTGGGTGAACCTTGGGTTGGTGCGGAGTGCGAGACGTGGAGAGCCGAGGAAGGACTCACCGTTCCAGTCAGTGGAGTCAGCAGTCCCGGCAAAACCGTCGATGAACGTGATGTGGGTCGCCTTTTTCGCACATGCCTTTGCGTAGGCGGGGAGGTACCCGTTCAAAAGCACTCGTGTCTTCCAGACGCTCCACGCGTGCCACTGGCGACCAGCGCCGTCCGGCGGTGTCACCTGACCTCCATCCTGCTCGTGGCCGTCGGCATCTGATCCCACGTCCGACCGTCGAGCATGCGTCCCGCCGCCGCGCGCGCGAGGCGGCGCACCGGCACAGGCGCGCCAGGCACCCCTACGACCTCAGGATCGCGGACCAGTTCCCCGTCAACCGTTACTGACACGTCGCTGCCCTCGGTGGGGGCCCAGTTCCCCCACTGTTTGAAGAAGAACGCCGTACCTAGTTCCAGGCATCGTTCTCGGAGATCGAGCACCCAGGTCGGGTGCACAGGGCGGGCGTGATGTCCGGACTCTCCCCCGGCGATCAGCCAGTCGATCCCTTCCAGATCGAGGGACGGCAACGGTCCCAGGAGTGGCTCGGCGGAGATGAAGCGGACCGCGGCTGGCACCTGGCGGAGATGATCGACACGGAACGTGTAGCGGTCAGACTCGACACTCACCCCCATCCACACGTTCTCGGGCCACCTCCGCTGCTTGCCCCATGTCATCAGGCGGCTGGAGCGCTTCGTCAGTACTTGGTACGTGTGCCGCGGCGTACCAGCCATCACCGTGAACACCTCCTCCAGGAACTCATCGGGCACCGAAGGGTGGAACAGGTCGCTCATGGAGTTGACGAACACCACCCGAGGCCGCGCCCACCGGTGGGGTAGCTGAAGCTGATCCTCGTGCAAGGTAAGGCCGAAGCCGGGACCCGACGTCCTCGGGGAGCCGTCCTCCTGGTACTTCGGGTTCCCCATCGCCTTCAGACGCTTCGCCAGCGTCAGCGCGTAGCAGTTGTCACAACCGGCCGACGTGCGGTCACATCCCGTGGTCGGGTTCCACGTGGCCTGCGTCCACTCGATGCTCGACCGATCCGCCATCCGATGACACTCCTGCCGGTTGCTGAGAAAGATGCCACTCCATGGTGGCACTCAGCGCACCTCCACCTGAGGCTTCCCGTCCATGGACCACGGGGGGGCACCTTCACCGCTTCCGCGCACAACGCGCGGGTGCCGCCGTCGCTGCAGGGGATTGCACAAGATGGAGCGGCAGGGACGGTGCCAGCAATCCGGCGCCCACCATGCCTGGCCGGGGACCCCAGCTCCAGCCTCGGCACCCACATCCAGTGCACCGGCAGCCCACCAAGCACGGCCGCGCACGCGTTCCACCACCCCGCCGAGGGCGTTCCAACCCTGCCGATCCGGCGGGTCGATGAGTCGCGCCCTGAACCAGGTCAGCGGGGATTTCTTGCAGTCCCAGCGGCCCGGGACTGCAAGAAAACTCGCGAGCGATCGCGCCAGACACTACCCGGCACCACCCGGGCGTGTCCCACTGTCCGGGGTGATCTGCGAGCCGCGAGGCTGCGCCGATGCTCAGCAGACGCAGGTGAGCACGATCCCGTGAAGCGGTGAGTATCGTGCTGGGCGAGCGCTTCAGGTGCTCCACTCCACGGTGGCAGGGGAGAGGTGGCTGCCGTGGCCGAAGTTGCGGAACGAGACGGGATGCTCGAGGTGTCCGGGGTGAGCCGCCGGGACCTCGAAGGTGCGCTGCAGCTGCTGCCGGTCGTGCGGGAGCTGCAGGGCCTCGCCGCCGACGAGGCCCGGCCCGAGCTGCTGCGGGTCCTGATGCGCCATCGGCTGGTACTCACCCCGCCGGCGAGCGTCGACCAGGCGCACCGGCTGGCCGCTCACCGGGAGGCGCTGTTGGCCGAGGCGGTGTTCACCTACGACACCCTGGGCGAAGTGCGCGGCGACACCCGCGTGTCGAGTACCCGCACCTGGGTCACCCGCCAACGCGAGGAGCGGCGTCTGTTCTTTGTCACCCACGCCGGGCAGGCGATCCTGCCGGCCTTCCAGTTCGACGGGGACGGCCGTCCCCGCGTGGAGCTGCAACCCCTACTCGAGGTGCTGGTCGGCGCCGAGGTGGACGGCTGGGAGCTGTGGAGTTGGCTAATGGCCCCATCCGCGTGACTGAGCGGAGACGTCCCGCACGAAGTGGCCCAGACCAACCCGCAGCGCGCCCTTCGAGCGGCGCGGGCGTTCGCGGGCCAGGCGGCCGAGGCCTCGGCCTGACCCGGGTCGGGGGCCGGGAGCGCACGGGGACGAGGTGGCGTGGACCTGAGTTGCCCGGACCCCGAGCGCTGCCCGGTGGTGCCGTCCCTACCGGCGCTTCCCGGGGTCACGACCGCCGCCGGCGCTGCCTGGTACCGCTGCTACCGGGTCGAGCTCGGCTACGACGAGTGCAACCCCGGGGCCGGCTCCACCCGGTTCGTGCCGTTCGCGGCCCACGGGTCGGGTCAGCCGGTGCCGGCGCTGTACCTGGCGGCACATGAGGCGGGTGCACTGCTCGAGACCGTGTTCCACGAGGTGCACCACATGGCGGCGCGGCGCATCTTCGAGCGCGACCTGCGCCATCGGGCTCTGGCGTATGTCCTTGTCCCTCGGGAACTGTGGCTGGCAGACCTTCGAGACCCGGTGCTGGCCGCCTGCGGCCTTCAGCGCGACCAGGTGGTCTCCTCGCCGGCGGAGCACTACCCGTGCACCCGGCGCCTGGCCCAGGAGCTGCACAGCAGGGCGATCGACGGCCAGGCGGTGCAGGGGGTGCTGTGGCATTCGCGCCACGCGGAGCTGCTTGGTGGGGAAGCAGCCGAGGTCTGTGTGGTCTTCGGTGATCGCTACGGCGCCCGGCGCGGCTCGCGGACGCTGACGGGCCCCGGGGCGCGCAACCTGTTCGAGGGTCCCGGGCGCCTGCTCGTGGACGAGATCGCCTCCGACCTCGACGCGGTGGTGGTGCCGGGGAGCTGACCGGGTGCCTGCCTCCGGCCGCACCTCGCCAGTGCCGACGGGGATGCCGCCGGTCCACCAGCTCGGCGGGCGGGGCGGCGGCCTACGAGCCGGGCTTGTCCGCTGCCGGCCAGCGTTCGGTCAGGGCGCCAGGGACCCAGCTGGGCCACGTCGGGGCGCCGACGGGGAACCCGCCGACGAACAGGGCGACGGCACCAGGCCCGCGGCGGTGGGCGTTGTCGTAGCAGGTGGCCGTGTCGGTCTCGCCGATGGCCTGGGCTACCAGGTCCCACAGCCGGCGATGACGACCGCGGATCTTGTCCTCGGGGACCCGGTGGCCGCCCGCTGCGACCCGGGTATCGACGCGGGCCACGGAGAGCTCCTCGGGGACCATGACGACGTGCAGAGCGGTGTAGTAGCCGTCGGCGCGAGCCTGGCGGATGAGCTCGAGCTTGGAGGGGTGGGAGAAGACCGTCTCCGCGATGAACGGCTCTCGCCGGGCGAGCAGCGCGGCGCGGGTGGCCTCAGCGACCCGGGCGGCCTCATAGGCGTGGGACTGCTGGTCCTGCGGCCAGCGCTGCGCGGCGATGACGTC
>JAJZLP010000126.1 GCA_021803325.1 Actinomycetes bacterium | reverse complement strand
GTGCAGCTTTGAGTTCAGATCCCGGACCAACATCAGTCCGGCGTGGCCGGTGAGCGTGGGATCGTCAGCGCCTCGGTGAACGGTTGGGGCGGATGCGCTACGCTTCACTTGCTGGGTGCCTCCTACTCGGAACGGGCGGTCGTTATACAACCCCCATTTTCCAAGTCAGCGAGGCACCTTTGCTACCTGCCCCACACGCTCCCCCCTGACCTTACCCACTCATTCAGGTCAGAGCAGGAGACCCTCAGGCCTGACGGCGTGGGCTGAACTCACGAGGCTCCTCCTAGCATGCCCACGAAGAAGGGTGGCCCTGTGTTCGGGGTCTAGTTGAAGAAGATCAGCCCTGCGTTCCGGGTCCATCTGTTGTATGACGGCAGACTGGAAGCGGCCATAGGAGCGCCGTTCCGTCAGGAAGGAGAGTCCATCGTGAATCTACGTCATCTGGCGCGTTTAGCAATCGCAGGGGTGATAGTGCTCGCGGGTATGGCCGCAGTCGGGGCGGCACCGGTTGCGGCCACGACTACCACTGCCACCACGCTCTACGTAGCGACCAATGGATCCAACTCCAGCTCCAACAACTGCAAGACTCCCACGAGCCCATGTGTCACGATCCAGTACGCGGTCGACCAAGCTGAGTCGATCGCCGGTCCCGTCGTCATCCAGATCGCTGGGAGTACCACCCCGTACGCTGAGCAGGTGACGATTGCCCCACCGTCCTCGTCACCAATGACCTCACTCACCCTACAGGGTCCGACCTCTGGGATAGCGGCCGTCGTCGAGCCAACTTCGCTGATCGCCAACGTGACCGAGGGCAATACCGGCCACTTCGCGGACAACAACACCGGCAACACTGACGCCATTATCGGTGCTCAAACCGGGTCGACGGACAGCGCCTTGACCTCGACACCAGCAGGTAACGGTGCTTCGGTTACCGTGGCGAACCTGACCGTGAACGGCAGTCAGATCACCGGCACGAGCCCAACGTCAACCCCGACGAGCACATCCACCTCGAACCCCTTCGCTGCACCGTGGGAGGGGATTGCCCTCATCGACACCAGCGGCACCGTCATGGACAACACCGTGGAGCACATCCAGAACTCCGGCGTTGCCAGTGGCGACTCAAGCGTGCTGGGGATCGCCGTGAAGAGCACTCACGTATCGGCGACCGTCAGAGTGACTGGCAATACCGTCCAGAACTACGGCGGGGCCCACGCAATCAACCTCATGGCACTATCGCCTGGGGTTCTCAGCGCCAGCGTAACCGGCAACACCTTGACCGGTGACCCGACCGCCTTGACCGCACCGGCGGCCCAGTTCGGCATCATCGCTGGCGGCCTCACCGATCTGAGCATCTCGGCCAATACGATCAGCGACTTCCAGTCACCGTGGAGCGTAGGCGCGGTCTGGCTTGACAGTCAGGCCTCGAGCGCCACGTGTAGCGTGACGGGTAATACGCTCACGGCCAACGACAACGGTGTCGATGTCCACGGGGCCGCGGGCTGCACGATCACCGGCAATACGATCACTGCCGGATCGGCGGGCGTAGAGATCGGGCCTGGCTATAGCTCTGGGCTTGCAAGCAAGAATATCCTGGTTGCCGACAACAGCATCACGGGCACTACGACCGAAGCTACGACCTACGTCTACAGCGGTGCTGCCGCCGTGGCGGGTGTGCCTGTCGACGGCGTGCTGGTTTGGGACGGCACGGGCAACACGATCACGAACAACACGATCAGCGGGTTCGTGGCCGATGTCTATGTCGGGGAAGACCCGGTGTACCTCAACAACACGGCGAGTTGGGGGACGACCACGCCGCCCAGCTACGCGACAGGGGCCACCGTGCATGCCAATCAACTCGACACTCCGGCGGCAGCATCATCAAGCAGCGGAGTTTCAAGTTACGGGGTAGCTTGCCTGAACAGCAACGGCGACTGCACCGCCTCTCCGCTGGACGCCACCGGCAACTGGTGGGGGGCCGCGTCCGGTCCGGGCCCGGTCGGACCGGGATCCGGCAGCCCGGTGTCCGCCCACGTCAACTACTCGTCGTGGTGCGTGAACTCCACCTGCACCCCTCCCCCTCCCGGGGCACCCGGGACGGTTAGCTCAGCTAGTGGTACCTCGACCAGCCCGACTGGGACAGCCACGGCGACCAATGATGGGACGACGGTCACGGCCAGCGGGCAAGGGTCGTTCACGGTGGGGCAGTACGCCTCGGACCCAGTCGGTCCGCCGACGTTCGCCTCCGCAGGCGAGTACTTCGATGTGCAGGTTGCGGCCGGCAGCTCCTTTACGGCCCTGACGATCACAGACTGCAACTTGAATGGGGGTGGCTCTCTGCAATGGTGGAACCCGCTGGCCAGCGCCGGGGCCGGAGCCTGGGAGGCAGTCGCGCCGGTGCCCACCTACACGGCCGGTCCGCCGGCGTGCGTGTCGGTGACGCTCACGAGTTCGACCAGCCCGACGTTGGCCGAATTGACCGGAACGGTCTTCGGGGTGTCGACCACTGGCAGCGCGTACACGGCATTGACGCCCAAGCGCTTGCTTGACACCCGAACCAGCAGGACGCCTCTCGGCGCGAATGCCTCTTTGAACCTGACAGTTACCGGCGGAAGTGTCCCAACGAACGCGACCGCGGTGGCGTTGAATGTCACCGTCACCAACACGACGGCGGCGAGCTACCTGTCGGTATATCCTGCCGGCGCCTCGAGGCCAGTCGTCTCCAATCTCAACTGGACCCAGGGCAAGACGGTTCCCAACCTGGTGATAGTTCCGGTAGGGGCGAGCGGCGAGGTCACCATCTACAACTACACCGGCTCGACTGACGTGGTTGTGGACCTCGAGGGCTACTTTGCGCCTGAAGCGGTGGGGAGTACAGCGGGAAGCTACGTACCGCTGACACCAGCTCGCATCACCGACACACGGTCCGGAAGCGGCTATCCCAATGCGGGCCAGACCCTCGCCTCCAGTGGAACCCTGAACATCCAAGTGACCGGCGCGGGTGGCGTGCCCACCTCGGGTGTCACCGGGGCTGTTCTCAACGTGACCGCCACCAACACCACAGCAGCTGGATACCTCACCGCCTATCCTGCGGGGACCTCGCGACCTCTGGCCTCGAATCTGAACTGGACGGCTGGTGAGACGGTCGCCAACCGGGTGGTGGTGCCGGTCAGTACGACCGGGATGGTGACGCTGTACAACTACACAGGCAGTACTGACGTGGTGGTCGACGTGAGCGGCTACTTCACCAACGGCAGCTCGACCCCAGCCAACGCCAGCCTCTTCGAACCCATCACCCCGGTTCGGGTCCTGGACACACGCCAGACGGGGACCCCGCTGAGCGGGGGTTCGGTTCTGTCAGTGCCGATGGCCGGCGTAGGTGGGATCGCATCCAACGCCACGGCCGTTGTGACCAATGTCACGGCTGCGAACACGACCGCGGCGAGCTTCTTCACGGTCTATCCCGGAGGCACCCGACCGACAGCCTCGGACGTCAACTGGACTGCCGGAGAGATCGTTCCGAACCTGACCCTGGCGACCCTGAGCAGCGTGGGGTCGACCGACATCTACAACCACGCCGGGAGTGCTGACGTCATCGTGGACGCCTTCGGGTACTTCATCCCAGGCTGAAGTCAGGCGGCGAGCGAGCAGCCGGGGTCGGCCCCGGCTGCTCGCTCGTCCCATGGTGTGTAGGGATTCTCAGTGGGGACTGCTCTGGCGCTCTCTCGCCGTTCAGCCCGTGCCCAATGGTTCTAAGTCTCTTGGTAGGCGCGTCGCGGTCCTGAGGCGGCCGGGTGCTCCGTTCACTTGATCGCCTGATCGCCACCGTCTGGCGGCGCCAGCCCAAGGTTGGGGCAGGCTCACGAGGCTCTGTCCCAGTGGCAAGGTGGCCTCCGATTCATGGCAAGGGCGGACCCCCTTCTCCATCGCCGCCGCCGGCGCTTGGAGGCCCGTGGCAAGAGTCACGGGGAACGGTTCTTACTCTTGACAATCCGGGGTCGACTCCAAGCAGAAGGAGGCGGGGCTGGGCATCGTCGCCGTGGGAGCGTGCTGCGCGGCACGCTCCCACGGCGGCAGCTCGGCTGGTCCTCGGGTGGGCCGCCCAGCACCAAGAGGAGCTCGCTCCAGCTGGTCGCGCGCCGAGAGCCGACCCGCAGTCGCTCGTCCCGATCCCGCCTCTGCGTAGCAGGGTGCCCGGAAGAGACCGTCCGCACCCTCGTGTCGCATTCCGCTCGGTTGGTGGGCGCGGCCGGGTTGCACCAGGTATCACATGTGATACCATCGATCCATGGCGAGGGTGAGCATCCGCGAGCTGCGCAACCACGGCGGTGACGTGGTGGATAGGGTTGAGAGAGGGGAGCCCGTGATCATCACGCGGGCCGGCCGGGATGTGGCCGAGCTCCGCCCGGTTTCGAGGCCCCCCCAGGCGGCGAGCGTGCTAGTTGAGCGCTGGAGCCGCCTCCCCGAGATAGATCCGAGGGTCCTGCGCTCTGACATCGACCAAGTCCTCGACCCCCGACTGTGATGGATGAGCCCGTTCCACCACGGCGGGGGGTACTGGACACCTCCACCTTGATCCTACTGGGCCGGGTCGCAGAGGCCCATGACCTCCCTGAGGAGCCCTTGATCACCGCCGTCACCCTCGCCGAGCTCACGATCGGCCCGCTGGTGGCGCCCACGGACGAGGAGCGTGCCGCGCGGCAGGCACATCTGCAGCAGGCTGAGGCCGCATTCGATCCCCTGCCGTTCGATCGCGCTGCTGCTCACAGCTTCGGCCAGGTGGCCTCGTCACTGCGCCGGTCCGGCCGCAAACCCGCGGCTCGTGCCTATGACGCCCTCATCGCTGCGACGGCCATCTCGTGCGGGCTTCCGCTGTACACCTGCAACCCGGATGACTTCCGCGGCATCGCCGGCCTCGCAGTCGTGAACGTGGTGCTCCGGGACGACCAACCGAAGGGATCCTCGAAGTCCGCGGGTCCGGCAGGGGCGGAGGACGCAGCCACCTAACGTCCCGGCGACGCTCCCCAAGGCGGGAGCCGATCCGGCTCGGAGTACCACCTCGTGCTCCCGCGATGGCCCTACATCCATTGAAGGCCCTGGCAATCAACAATGCGGGGAGTCCTTCGGGCCTCTCGCTTTACCGAGCGGCCGACGTGAACGCGAAGACGGGACGGCCGACAGCGGCTCGTCCCAATTCCGCCACTATGTACCATGGGACCCGGAATGGACCGTCCGTGCTCCCGTCTGGTCGCTGTCGAGCCGGTGCTTCCTGCGAGCCTACGGCTGCGCTTCGCCCGGGTAGGCCTCGACGAGGATGGCGCGGCCGCCTCACCCCACGGCCTCGACTTGGCACGCGGTGTTCCCCACGAGGGCCTGGCGGCTCGCGTGGCTTGCTCACCAGTCTGACAGAGGTTTCGAAGGCAGTGGCAGAGCACCCGGATCGGATCGACCGGCTGATCGAGCAGATCCTCACGGATGCCTATGGGGATGAGGAGCAAATCGACGCTCTGGTGAGCGCCGTCGCCGACCTCTTGCCGGTTCGGGGAGGGGTGCGCGTCGGCGGCCGCCCGGCCATCCTGGTCGACGTCACCACCGATGGCTGGCCGGCCCATCCCGTCGTCACCTACCGCCAGGGTGGAAGGAAGCTGCAGGCGTCGCTGCTGTCAGTGGAGGCGTCGCCGGGTTCGGACATCGGCGACGTGTTGGAGGCGTACCGGCGATGGGCGGGAGCGAAGGGAATGCCCCAGCAGATTGGGGAGCGCGGTGGCAAGGCGAGGAAGGAGTGGGCCTATCCAC
>JAJZLP010000269.1:18954-31559 GCA_021803325.1 Actinomycetes bacterium | reverse complement strand
ACCAGGTGCCCGTCATCCCGTTCGCCGGTGCCGTCGCGTGGGGCGAGTACAGCACGGCGCACTACGTCGGCTGGCCCTCGGCCGCCAACCCCTACGAGGTCGCCACCCCCGCCAGCCCCGGGAACGAGGTTGTCGTCCTCCACCTTCGGCCCCGATGACAGTCGCATCGTCGGTGTCTGCAACGACGGCGTTTCCGACGTGTCCAGCGTGTCCGACCGGCCTGGTGTATCCAACGGGCCTGGCGTGTGCAACGGGCCTGGCGTGTGCAACGGGTCCAACCGGTCCGGCGTTTCCGACGTGTCCAGCGTGTCCGACCGGTCCGACCGGCCCGGAGTGTCCGACCGGCCCGACGTGTCCGTTCACCCCGAGAGCTCCGACGTTCCCCGACATCCCGATCCGGCCGGCGGCCCGGCCGCGTCAGGTGCCGTGGGCATGCCGGTGGTGGCGAGGCGGGCGATGCTGATCGACGCGCCGGGGTTCCGGTGCAATGTCATCGACGAGGGAGCAGGGGAGCCCGTGGTCTGGCTCCACGGGCTCGGTGGCACGTGGCGCGACTTCGCGCCACAGCTCGACCGGTGGCCGGAGCATGTCCGGTGCATCGTGCCCGAGATGCGGGGACACGGGCGGACCCCGCCGACCGACGGGCCCATGTCGACACGCACCCTCGCCGCGGACGTCCAGGCGGTGCTCGGCGCTCTCGGCGTGTCGCACGCCACCGTGGTCGGCCTGTCGCTCGGCGGCATGGTCGCCCAAGTCCTGGCCGTCGACTGCCCGGCGCTGGTCGACCGCCTGGTGCTGGTGGACACCAGGCAGAAGGTGTCACGGGCAGTCGGCGTGCTGCTCCGTGTGGCTGCCCGGCAGGTCAGCTCCCGCGGCGTGCCTGCTGCGCTCGCCATGCTCGACAGGATCGCCCGGATGGCTGGCCAGCCGTGGGGGGCGGAGGCCATGCGGCGGGCGCGGGCGAACGGCGTCGCGTGGCAGCAGCGCGACCTGGCCAGCAACGACGCCGACGTTCTGGCCCGCGCAATGCTCGCCCTCGTCGACCACGACGAGCACGTGCCGCTTGCCCGGATCGACGTCCCTACCCTGGTCGTCGTGGGCGAGGACGACCCGGTTGTTCCCCCGCGCGCCGCGGCGGAGCTCGCTGCCGCCATCAGCGGTGCCCGGTTGGTCGTCGTGCCCGGAGCGGGACACCTCCCCAACCGGGACCGACCCGAGATCTTCGACGGTCACCTCGCGGCGTTCCTGGGCGTGCCGCTCCCCTGACGTTCCCGTTGGGCGGGTGCGCCGGTCGTGCCGCTGCGCCGGCCCTACGGGTTCCGGCAGGTGTTGTGAACCTGGGGGACTCCTCAGCGAGTGGAGGGCGGCTCGGGGTCGAACATCGTGTCCGGTCTCGAGCCCAAACCGGTGGCGTCCGAAAACAGCCTGGTGCCGTAGTGGTGGAGCAGCATGGCCACCAGCCAGACCAGCGGCAGGTCGGTGAAGGCGCCGCGGTAGCTGACGTAGTCCATGTGGCGGCGGCCAGTGGCGTCGAATTCGTGGAACAGCGCATCCGCGGTCCCGTCAAAGTCCAGCGGCTCCACCCCAAAGCGGTCGCAAAGCTCCACGTTGAAGGTCGGTGTCGCCTTCAACCAGCGTTCACCCAGGTACAGCTCCGTGAATCCGTGGCAGATGAACAGGTCGGTTCCCATCTCCTCCCGAAGGCGCTCACTCTGCAGGTGGTTGCGGACATCGGCGAACCCGACACGCGACGGGATACCTACGGCTCGCGCCGCTCCGGCCAGCAGCACCGCCTTCGGGACGCAGTAGGCAGCCGAGCGACCGGTGATGGTGGAGGCGCGGTAGTCCTCGGGGTCGGTGGTCACCGAGTACGGGTCGTAACGCACGCGGTCACGCACGGCTCGGAACAGCAGAGCGGCACGTTCCTCGTCGCCGCTGGCGCCGGTTGTCACCTCGCGGGCGAACTGCACGACGGCAGGATGGTCGGCATCGATGAACCCGGTCGGCTCCAGACAGGCACCAGGGTCGTCGGACTGCAGGTTGGCGGGCGGTTCCGGCTCTGGAGCCTTACCGGAGTCGGTCAGCGGCTGCGTGGATCTCACGTTCCCATCGTATGGAGGCGAGCGCATCGTGCGGTCGCGACGGATCGGACCACAACCGACGGTCGTACCAGGGCCACGTCCTCGATGTGCGGTCAGAAACCGGTGAGCAGCTCCTCGTCGACGTCGGCACCGGCGTCGTCCGGGTTGCCCCGCTCCGCCTCGCGGCGGAAGCTGTCGTGCCCCAGGGTCATCGCGTGCCAGTCCCGGTGGTCTGCGGGGTGGCTCGCCAGCAGCCAGGTCGCGTTGATGGTGTCCTTGTCGCGGTAATAGTGACCCGACCACACCGTGACCGAGTGCGCCGGTTGCCACGTCACCACCAGGCCGAGCGGGGCCGCTCCCTCCCCAGGAGACGGATCGACGTACCCACTCACCGTGTGCCGATTGCCATCCCCGCTGACCCCCGGTTCGAACGTGCCGGTGACCTGGCCGCTCTCGTCGACCTCCACCACCAGCCGTGAACCCAGCTGGTTGGTCCACGCCCCGCTGATCCGCTTCGCCACCATGTCGCTCACGGCCATCCACCTCGTCTCGGCGTCGCGCCAGGGCTCAGTCGCAGCCCGGTCCCGGTGCCGCACCGGTCCGCTGCATCGGTTCGGGCCTCGTCCCGGAGCGTCTTCCCTCATTGTCACCGCCGTTCCCGGCGGGCGGAAGGGCCCAAGGTCCCATGTCGCCGGTGCTCCGACGACGACGTTCAGCGTGGAGCCACGATGAATAGCCTATGTAATACTGTTGCTATGCATGTAGTTGTGCCAGGGGCGGTGCACGGTCAGCGGGCGCCATCGCTGTCGCCTGTGCCGTGCCGATCGAGCGTCGAGCGGCGCGCTTCGTCCCGGTGCCGGCCACCACATCACCGCCCGTGAGCGGCAGAGGGCGGTCCCCGGTCGGTGGCGGCCGCGATGGCCCCCAGAACCCTGGTGCGCACCGGCGGAGCCCCGGGCACCCGCCTGGTTCAAACCGGCCCACCCCGGCCAGCGGCTGGGGACGCTTGGCGGCCGGCCGCCCCGGCTGGCGCACCGTCGGGGCTCGCCTCGGCAGTCGGGTCAACACCATGTCCTACCTGGCCAAGTGGCTGCTGCTGGCCACGGTCATCGGCACCATCGCCGGGCTGGGTGCCATCGCCTTCTACGAGGCGCTCCGCCTGGCTACGGGGTGGTTCCTGGGCGGGTTGGCCGGCTACCACGTGCCCACCCCAGCCGGCGAGGGGAACGCCGCCGGATCGGCGCACTTCGCCCGGCCCTGGGCCATCCCCCTGGTGGTGGGCCTCGGTGGCCTGATCGCCGGCTTCATCGTCTTCACCTGGGCTCCCGAGGCAGAGGGTCACGGGACGGACGCGGCCATCGACGCGGTGCACCACAACCCCCGGGGGATCCGGCTGCGAGCGGTGGTCGTCAAGATGGTCGCGTCGGCCGTCACCATCGGCTCGGGCGGCTCAGGCGGACGCGAAGGCCCGACCGCCCAGATCAGCGCTGGGTTCGGGTCGTTGCTCGCCCGCTTGCTCAACCTGTCGCCCGAAGACGGCCGGATCGCGGTGTCGGTGGGGGTCGGTTCGGGGATCGGAGCCATCTTCGGCGCGCCGCTCGGCGGCGCGGTCCTGGCCGCCGACATCGTCTACCGCGACGACTTCGAGTACCCGGCGCTGCTGCCCGGGGTGTTCGCCTCCATCGTCGCCTACGCCATCTTCGGCGCGGTGTTCGGGTACCACCCCCTGTTCGCCATCCCCGCCTACCACTTCGAGGTGCCGCAGCTGCTGTGGTTCGCGGTCATCGGTGTGCTGGCCGGTGGCATCGGCCTGCTCTATGCCAAGGGATTCTACGGGGTTGTTCGCCTGAGCAGCCGACTGCCCATCACCCGGAAGCTGCGCCCGGCGCTCGGCGGGCTCCTCGTCGGCCTGGTTGCCCTGGGGCTGCCGCAGGTGCTCGGTACCGGCTACGGCTGGGTGCAGAAAGGCCTGGGGAACGAGCTGCTGCACACGCCACTCGTCATCGTGCTGGCGCTGCCCTTCGCTCGCATCCTCGCCACCGCGCTGTCGATCGGCACCGGAGGGTCGGGCGGGGTGTTCGGCCCTGGCATGGTGATCGGAGCGTTCACCGGTCTGGCGGTGTGGCGCGTGCTCGAACCGTTCGCTCCTGGCGTCGGCCACGACCCAGCGCCGTTCGTGGTCGTCGGCATGATGGCGGTGTTCGGTGGGATCTCGCGTGCCGGGCTGGCGGTGATGGTGATGGTGGCCGAGATGACCGGCAACATCGACATCGTGGCACCCGCCATGGTGGCGGTCGCCATCGCCTGGTTCATCGTCAGGCGCAACGACGACAGCATCTACCGCTCGCAGCTGCGGACCCGGGCCGACTCGGCCACCAGTCGCCTGCAGTTCGGCCTGCCCCTCCTGTCCAGCCTGGGGGTGGCCACCGTGGCCGACGACCCGGCCGCCGTCATCGACGACCAGGCGAGCGGGGCGGAGGCGCTGGCCGAGCTGCGTCGAGCTGGGGTGCCCGGTGCTCCGGTGGTCGACGCCCGCGGCTCCTACGTCGGGACGGTGGAGACCGCCCGCGTGGCTGAGCTGGTGGCCGGCGATCCCGGTATCGGGCTGGGTCCGGCCGTGGACCCCACCACCACCACCGTGTCGGTTTCCGCCACGCTCGACGTGGGTCTGGAGGCCTTGACCCAGGCCGGCGGGCGCTGGGTCACCGTCACGAGCGCCGACCGCCACGTGGTGGGCGTCCTGTCGGTCGGCGACCTCGTTCGCGCCTACCGGCGGGCCTTGGATGTCGACATGGACCGGATCTCCAGAGTGACGGCCCATGCGGTGGCAGTCGAAGAGCGGATCGGCCGCCAATCGCCGCTTGTCGGGCTCGAGATCCGCGACGCCGGTCTTCCTGCCGGCTGCGTGGTGGTGACGGTCCAGCGCCGCGACGGCCTGGTGGCCGCCACCGCATCGACTGTCTTGGAGCACGGCGACGTGGTCAGCGTATTGACCAGCCCGAACGCCGTGGACCGGCTCCGCACCTTGGTGCGCGGCGTCGAGGGGCCGTCATCGGAAGCTCGTGATGCGGGGCCGTTGCCCTGAGCGGGCTGCCGGATCGATCAGAGCTCCCAGCCCGCGGCCCAGTCCTGGTCCGGGACCTCGCCCGCAGCCCGGGCCAGCGTGCCGAACAGTTCGACCATCGTGACCTGGTCCCGGGCGGGGATGCCTCGGAGCAGCTCGGCGATCTCCTGCCGGCGCCGAGCGGTGACCTGGGAGACGAGATCGCGTCCGGTCGCGGAGATCGACAGATGCACCTCGCGTCGGTCCTCACTCGAGGTGCGCCGACGCACCAGGCCCTTGCGGACGAGACGGTCGCACATGCGAGTCGCTGTCGGCGGGGTGACGGCCAGGGCCTCTGCCAACGAAGCCACGCGTTGCGGCCCGCGTGAGACCAGCACGACAAGTGCCCGGTACTGCGGCAGCGTGACCTCCTCGGCAACGTCCGCCAGCGAACGGGCAGCTACGGCCACGAGAACCCGGCTGGCACCGAGCACTGCCTCGACGACGGCACTGCGGTCGGGTCCGACCGCAGTGGAGGACCTGGCTGGCATCTGCACAGTATGGTCCGCAGGCCGGGGCGCGTTGCCCGCGGGTCGTGATCCGCCCCGGCGCCGACCAAGCGCCTGCCACAGGAGCGGAGCGTGCATCGTTGGCACCCGACGTGCCGACTGGCCGGGGCGGAGGTGGCGTGGGAGGGTGCCGAGGTGGTCATGGGAGCGCCGGTGTCCACCCGCAGAGGGACGTCAACCGGTGTGCAGGCGCTCCAGCCGCCGTCCGTCCGTGCCGATGGTATGCCGAACACGTGGGTGGCGGCGCCTCGACCCTGTCAGGAGCTTGCGCCGTGATGACGAAGACGCCTCGGGTAGCCAGAGCGCCGGGACCTTCGCCCGTCGACCCTGGTGACGAGCCGATCACCCCCGCGCCGTCGCCGGTCGAAGCCGAAGGCAGGGCCGAAGGCAAGGCCGAATCCAGGGCCGAAGCCGAAGCCGGGACACGAGCCGGGGCCTGGGGCCTGGAGCAGGTCGCCCGCCCCTTGCTGCAGGTCATCCAGCGGATCACTGGCGTGGAGACGACGTTCATCACCGAGATCGACTGGTCCGCCCAGCGCCAGGACGTGGTGATGGCACTGAACACGCAGGAGCCGATCGTCGGCGAGGGCACCTCGGTCGACTGGTCCGATTCGATGTGCCGGTGGACGTTCCTCAGCGCGAAGGAGAGCAGCAGCGATGTCGCCGGTGACTTCCCCGGAAGCATCGGCGGCGACAAGCTCGGGATGCGGACGTTCTTCGCCCTGCCGATCCAGGCCGGCGGGTCCACCATCGGCACGGTCTGCGGTGCCAGCCGGCACACGGTTGAGATCGACGCGCAAGCCCTCGACCTGGTGCGCCTGGTCGGCGAGGCGCTCTCCACCCAGATCCAGGCCGACGCCGAGATCCGCAGGCAGCGGTCCCGGTCCGAGGCGTTGCAGGCGCTGGCCATGACCGACGACCTGACCGGGTTGCCCAACCGGCGAGCCTTCATGGGGCGGTGGGAGGAGGAGCTGTCACGGGCTGCCCGCCACCGCCTGCCGATCGCGCTGGTACTGGTCGACGTCGACTCGTTCAAGGAGGTGAACGACACGTACGGCCACCTCGTCGGCGACGACGTCCTGGGCGCTCTTGGTGAGGCCGTCCGCTCGGTTGCCCGCAGCGAAGACTTCGGCGCCCGGCTGGGTGGCGACGAGCTCGCCCTGGTTGCACCGCACGCTGCACGCGACGGGGCGATCGCCATCGGGGACAGGCTCCGACGTGCGTTCGCCGAGCGGACCGCGCTGCTTGGCATCCCATGCACGATAAGCGTCGGGGTCGCCTGCAGCGACGACGTCCCGTACCGGGACCTGATGGCGCGGGCCGACGAAGCGCTCTACCGGTCGAAAGGCAGAGGGAAGGACCGGACGAGTGTCGCGCCGGTTGACCGGGCGAGTGTCGCGCCAGCGGACCCGACGAGTGTCGCGCCGGTGGATGGGGCGAGTGTCGCGCCGGCGGACCCGACGAGTGTCGCGCCGGTGGATGGGGCGAGTGTCGCGTCGGCGGACCCGACGAGTGTCGCGCCGGTGGATGGGGCGAGTGTCGCGCCGGCGGACCCGACGAGTGTCGCGCCGGTGGATGGGGCGAGTGATGCACGTGGGGGCCATCGCAGTCGCTAGGGTCGGCACAGGCGGGCGTGTGGGAGCTGGATCCAACGGCAACCTGCGCCCTGCCGGCGGCTTCTCCCCGGTTGCCGGCGCGCAGGCTGCGCCCATCGGGGAACGGACCATGGCACCGTTGTGCCCGGAGGTGATGCCGATGGTGACCACCAGAACGCCGGGCTCCAAGGACACGGTGGACGCCACCGCGCGATCTGATGTAGCGGCATCGGTGACGAGGGCGGCCGCCGCCGCCACCGATCCGCGTGCCATTGATCCCCACGTAGTGGTCCTGTTCGGGGCCACCGGCGACCTCGCCCGCAGAAAGCTGCTCCCCGGCCTGTTGCACCTGGCCGACGCACACCTGCTGCCGCAGTACGCCGTGGTGGGCACCGCCCTCGACGACTGGGACGACGAGCGGTTCCGGGCCTTCGCCATGACCGCGTGCGAGGAGTTCGGCCGGCCTGACGTCACCGACGAGCAGCGCCGGGCGTTCGTGTCCACCCTCGCCTTCGTGCCGCACCATGCCGGCGCCGAGGGTCTGCACGCGGCGGTGGAGCGGGCCCGCACGGGGCTTCGGGGCGAGCCCCGCCTGCTGCACTACCTGAGCGTGCCGCCGGTCGCCGCTGCGTCGGTCGTGCAGACCCTGGCGGAGGCCAAGCTGGTCGAACGGGCGCGGATCATCATGGAGAAGCCGTTCGGGACCGACCTGGAGAGCGCACGACGGCTCAACGACACGGTCCACGTCGTGTTCGACGAGTCGCAGGTGTTCCGGATCGACCACTTCCTCGGCAAGGAGGCTGCCCTCAACATCCTGGCCTTCCGCTTCGCCAACGGACTGTTCGAACCCATATGGAACCGCAACCACATCGACCACGTGCAGATCGACGTGCCTGAGACGCTGTCGGTCGAGGACCGGGCCGGCTTCTACGAGGCCACCGGAGCGTTTCGCGACATGGTGGTGACCCACCTGTTCCAGATCCTTGCCTTCATGGCCATGGAGCCCCCCACCGCCCTGGAGCCCGACGCCATCGGCGAGGAGAAGCACAAGGTGTTCCGGTCGATGCGCCCGATCGACCCGGCCTGCGTGGTGCGCGGCCAGTACGAGGGCTACCGCTCCAAGCCCGGGGTGGACCCCAATTCCCAGACCGAGACGTTCGTGGCGCTCAAGTGTGAGATCGACAACTGGCGGTGGGCCGGGGTGCCCTTCTTCCTGCGGACGGGCAAGCAGATGGCCGAAGGGGCCCGGATCATCTCGATCGCCTTTCGCGAACCGCCGCAGAGCATGTTCCCCAACGGGTCGGGCGTAGGGGCCAAAGGCCCTGACCATCTGACCTTCGACCTGGCCGACTCGTCGCGCCTGTCGCTGTCGTTCTACGGCAAGCGGCCTGGCACCGGCATGGTGCTCGACAAGCTCAGCCTGCAGTTCGCCCTCCACGAGACCGGGTTCGAGAGTGACGTGCTCGAGGCCTACGAGCGGCTGATCCACGACGCCATGGTGGGCGACCGCACCTTGTTCAACTCCGCCGAGAGCATCGAGCGGGTGTGGGAGCTGTCGGCACCACTGCTCGACGCGCCCCCGCCGATCCAGCTCTACCCGACCGGCAGCTGGGGGCCGACGGCGATCCGGCACCTGATCGAACCCCGCAATTGGCGGCTGCCCTTCGAACGCGGGTGGCGCCAGGCTCGCTGAGACAGAGCCGGAGCGAGCTGTGTTCCCGGGCCTGCCGAACCTGCCGGACAGGTCACGGCTCAGCGACGCCGCGGATAGGCAGGCCGGGCTCGTCGGCCCCCAGGCGTCGCATGGCGGCGTTGTCGTCGTGCAGGCGGTCCATCCTCCGCTCTGCCTCCGCCGTGCTCGCCTGGATGCCCGACTCCCTGATCGGCTCGGCCGACCCGCTGGGCCTTGTGCTGCAGCAGCCTCCGACCCAGATGGGACCACCCGGCGGGAGGTGTCCCAGCGAGGCATCGCGCCTGGTCGACCGCCCGCTGGAATGCGGAGGACCGGTCGCGGGGTTGTCATCGGTGGGCGAGGCGAATGCACGGGAGAGGCGTCCCCGGCTCGCCCAGGAGTGGTGCCATGCGCGAGACGTTCCGACTGGGTCGGGTGGCTGGGGTCCCCATCGGGGCCAACTGGAGCGCGGTCGCCGTCGCCGTCCTGATCGCCGTGGGGCTCGGCCGGGGCATCCTGCCGGCAGCAGCCCCAGGGTGGTCGAGCGCCTGGTATGGGATCGCCGCCCTGGTCACATCCCTGGCCTTCGTCGGCACCATCGTCGCTCACGAGATCGGGCATGCCGTGGTGGCACGGCGCCAGGGCCTGGCCGTCGGCGGCATCGTGGTGTGGGCGCTCGGGGGGCTCACGACGATCGAAGGCGAGCCGGTGTCGCCGCGTTCCGAGCTGGCGCTGTCGGGGGTCGGCCCGGCCGTGTCCTTGGCGATCGGTGTGATCCTGACCGGGCTGGCAGTCGGCGCACGGGCGCTCGGCGCCCCTGGCCTGCTGGCGGTCAGCCTCGGATGGCTGGGCGGCTTGAACGTGGTCCTCGCCGTCCTCAACGCGCTGCCGGCGTCACCGCTCGACGGGGGCCGCATGCTGCACGCGCTGGTCTGGCATGTCACGAAGGACCGGGCTCGGGCAACGGCCGCCACCACACGGGTGGGCCAGGTCGTGGGCTATGGCGCAGCGGCGGCAGGTGTCGCGATGACCATGGCGGGTTCACCGGAGGGTCTGTGGATCGCGGTGACCGGTGTCTTCGTCGGTGCGGGCGCCACAGCCGAGCGTCGCCAGGCGGCGCTGGCGGTGGCCGTCGGCGACCGGCGGGTGGGTGACGTGATGGCCCCGGTCGCCCCGTGGCCGGTGCCCGAATGGTGGGACGTCAACAGCGCGCTCGACAACGGCGTGGCCAGCTCACGGTGGCCCGTGGTGGTGCTCCACGAGTGGTCCGGCCGGCCGTCGGGCATGGTGGCGGTGGCTCAGGTGCTGACCGTGCCGCCGGACCTGCGTGCCGCCGTGCACCTGCGCGACCTGGCGTGGCCGGCGGGCACGGTGGTGACCGCCCGAACCGACGAACCGCTGCTCGACCTGGTCCGGCGGTGGCCACCGGGGACGGCGTGGGCGGCTGTCGTCGACGGTGACCGTGCTGTCGGCGCGCTGTCCGCAGGTGACGTCGACGCCCTGCTGTCCGGCCACATACCCCGCGGTCCGGCCGTTGCGGATCGAGCGGACATCGCCACCAGCGGCTGGCGCTCGTAGCGGCAGACGCTGCCGCCCGCCGTCTGCCGCCCGCCGCCCGCCGCCCGCCGCTCACCGCTCACCGCTCACCGTCCGGGGCGCCGTCTGGGGTAGCGCGACCGACCTCGCCGGACCGTGCTCCACACTGCGTCCTCGGCGGCTGGGGATGGTGTGCCGGGGGCCGGCTCCGTCAGGGCTGCACGTAGGCGTAGGTCGGGAGCTCCACCGACGGCGACTGCAGCCCGTCGGCCGGCAGGAAGGGCCCGTTGGCCACGACCCCGTACTTGCCGTCGGGCTGGGGCCCGGCGTCGCCCTCGATCGTCACGACGGCCCCGTCGGGCCAGACCTGTGCCACCAGGCCCATGTGCGGTGACGTGGTGGTGTTCTGCGGCCCGGTCCCGTACAGGATGGCGTCGCCGGGCTGCGGCATGGCGGTGGGAGCGAGGACCGTGCCGTTGGCCGCCCCCCAGGTGTAGACGTCGCCGACGAATGCCAGTGCGGGGACCGGCACACCCGTCTGCTGCCAGACCCACGTGGCGAACAGGGCGCACCAGTCCTCGCACGGTCCGTAGGGGTTGCAGAACGCCCCCTGGTTCGAGGCCGGGTCGGGCCCGATCTGCGACGCGGCGACCTGGACCACCTGGCTGGCACCTGGTGGCACGGCCCCGGGCTCGGCCGGGGTGAAGGCGATGGGCCCGTCGTCGGGTTGCAGCAGCCAGTAGCCGTGTCCGTCCGGCGTGGCCGCGATGGCGGCTGTCGGCGAGAACGGCGGGTTGTTGGGTGTCGGACCGTAGAAGCTCGCGTCACCGAACGACAGCACGCCGGCGGTGGCAGCGACGAGCCAGTAGCCCTGTCCGTCGGGGGTGGCTGCCATCCCGGTCACCCACGTGCCGATCGGCTGCCCGGCAGCCGAGCCGAGGTAGGGAGCGTCGCCGAAGGCGAAGATCCCGCCGTCGGCGGCGACTTCCCAGTAGCCCCGCCCGTCGGGGGTGGCGGCGATCCCGACGATGGGCTGGGCCAGCTGCTGGCCGCCCATGGAGCCGAGGTAGGCGGCGTCGCCGAAGGCGAAGATCCCGCCGTCAGCGGCGACTTCCCAGTAGCCCCGCCCGTCGGGGGTGGCGGCGATCCCGACGATGGGCTGGGCCAGATGCTGGCCGCCCATGGAGCCGAGGTAGGGGGCGTCGCCGAAGGCGAAGATCCCGCCGTCGGCGGCGACTTCCCAGTAGCCCTGCCCGTCGGGGGTGGCGGCGATCCCGACGATGGGGGCGTACAGCCGCTGGCCGCCCATGGAGCCGAGGTAGGGGGCGTCGCCGAAGGCGAAGATCCCGCCGTCGGCGGCAGCCACCCAGGTCCCCTTCCCGCTCGGGGTGGCGGCCAGCGCGGTGGCCGGTGCGTTCATGGTGATGCTCGACAGGCCACCGAGGTTCGGGGCGTCCCCGAAGGCGGGCATGCCCCCGCCCGCGTAGCGGGCCACGGCGCCCACCTGGTGCGCTGAGGCGAGGGCCGGGCGGGTCCGCATGGCCGGCGCCGTCGTGCTGCCGGCCGGTGTGGCTGCAGCGGGAAGGGAAGCCCCGGTGATGAGAGCGGCCGTGAGGGCAGCGCTGGCTGCCAGGGCCACGCCCGTCCGGAGCGCGCAGCGAAGGTCGGTTGCGGCCGACGCCCATCGGCGGGGGCTCCCGGAGGGAGCGAACGAACGATCGACGTGCAGCGGTCGCTGGGTCGTGGGCTGTCTCCGTGGCATGAGGGACCGACGTCGAACAACCGCGGCCGGCGGTGGGCGCACGCCGCGGCACGTCGGCAGTGTAGGACCCCACGGCACGCCCCGCACTGCCGCGGTGCGTACCCCACCTGTCCCACCTGTCCCACCTGTCCCACCTGTCCCACCTGTCCCACCTGTCCCACCTGTCCCACCTGTCCCACCTGTCCCACCTGTCCCACCTGTCCCACCTGTCCCACCTGTCTGGCCCCGCCGTCGTTCCGGGATGGCCGACGGATCGTCCGCTGGCCGGTTCGACCCACTGGCCGTCCCCGACCACTCACTGTGGCGCCGGTTGTCGATGGTCCGGGTGTGCCGGGATGCCCCGCCAT
>JAJZLP010000269.1:0-18854 GCA_021803325.1 Actinomycetes bacterium | reverse complement strand
TGGCCCCGCCGTCGTTCCGGGATGGCCGACGGATCGTCCGCTGGCCGGTTCGACCCACTGGCCGTCCCCGACCACTCACTGTGGCGCCGGTTGTCGATGGTCCGGGTGTGCCGGGATGCCCCGCCATGCGTGTAAGACCGGGTGAGGCACACCACGCCACGCGCGCCGGGTCGAGGGTCAAAAGACAACGTCGTCGACCTGGTGTGGCAGGGTCCGGGCGCAACGTGCGTGGAGCGGCCTCGGGGTGCGGCAGGTCGGCGGGATGGCTGCCGCGCTGACCATCACGTTCTGCGGTTGTCAGGGTTCGGATCGAACCCGGACCCCCTCCCCCCTTGACCCTACTGTCAGAAGAGTAAATACTACTGAGCGCAGCGGTATTTCGCTCTGGGCCGAGTAGCTAATGTCCGCTGCTTCGGGGGGGAACCGCATTCGGGGGGGGCAACATGGCAGTTCAGTCGCGATCCGACCGCGTCTGGGTATCTGGTCCATTGGGCACGCTGCTGCCGCGTCTCGCGGTCGCTGCCGGCCGTGGGGGCGCTACGCCGCTCCTTACCGCCACGGGGAGTGATGCTCTGGCCGCGCTCAGTTGGTGTAGGGAGCGCCTGGACATTCCTGTCGGCATCCACGCCCACGTCGACCGGGATCCTGCCGGCGCGCCGGGCGGCTGGGGTGTGCCGGAGGGGATCGACGGGATCGACACGGCGCTGCTGTCGTCGCTGCGGGGCTGGGGGGTCGGAGCCGACCTGACGGCGGCGCTGACTGCCTGGCGGGCGTGTGCCCGCCGAGTCGTCGTCGAGGTGACCGGCCTGGCCGAAGCCCGGTTGGCGGTGGCCGCTGGTGCTGACGGCCTGGTGGTGACCGGCAGCGAAGCCGGAGGTCGTGTCGGGGACACCGGCACCTACGTGCTGGTGCAGCAGGTGCTGGCCGACGCCGAGGTGACCGTGCCCGTGTGGGCCCGGGGCGGCATCGGACCGGCGACGGCTGCGGCTGCGGTGGCGGGCGGTGCCGCTGGCGTCGTGCTCGACGTGCAGCTCGCCCTGGTGGCAGAGGCCACCGGCTGCTGCGGGCCCTCTGTCGCCCGGGCGTTGGCAGCCATGGACGGCAGCGAGACCCGGCTGCTCGCCGGGCATCGGGTGCTGGTGCGGCCCGACGCTCTGGCCGCGCGTATGGCCGAGGACGTGGACGTGGACACGGTCGTGGCCGCCACGGGCACCGCCGACCTCGTGACGGAGCTCGTCCCCGTCGGGCAGGACGGAGCGCTCGCCGCGCCGCTGGCCGCGGCACACGGGACCGCCGGCCGGGTGGTGCAGGCCGTGCAGCGATCGATCGACGAGCACATGGCGGCCGCCGCCCGTGCTCGGCCGCTGGCGCCGGGTTCGGCACTGGCCCGGGCGCACGGCACCGGGTTCCCCGTCGCCCAGGGCCCGATGACGCGGGTGAGCGACCGGGCGGCATTCGCCCGGTCGGTGGCCGAGGCTGGTGGCCTGCCGTTCCTGGCGCTGGCGCTCATGAGCGGCGACGAGGTGCGGAGCCTGCTCGACGAGACTGCTGCGCTGCTGGGGGACCTGCCATGGGGCGTCGGCATCCTCGGTTTCGTGCCCCCAGAGATCCGCCAGGCGCAGCTGGACGTGGTGCACGACGTGCGGCCACCGGTGGCCTTGATCGCCGGGGGGCGGCCGTCGCAGGCAGCCCCGCTCGAGAACGCCGGGATCCCCGCGTTCCTGCACGTCCCGTCGCCCGGGCTGCTGAGCCGGTTCGTGAAGGAAGGCGCGCGCCGGTTCGTCTTTGAGGGGCGCGAATGCGGCGGTCACGTTGGTCCCCGCACCAGCTTCGTTCTGTGGGAGCAGCAAGTCGCCACGCTGCAGGCGTTCGCCGATGCCGGCGGCACCGACGGAAAGGGCTCGCTGGCTGGCATCGAAGCGCTGTTCGCCGGCGGCATCCACGACGAGAGGTCGGCCGCGATGGTGGCAGCGCTCGCCGGACCGCTGGCCGAGCGGGGTGCGGCGGTGGGCGTGCTCATGGGGACGGCGTACCTCTTCTGCGACGAGGCTGTGGCTGGCGGCGCCATCCTGCCGGTGTTCCAGGAGGAGGCCATCGCCTGCACCGAGACCGTCCTGCTCGAAACCTCGCCGGGTCACGCGACCCGCTGCGTCGCCAGCCCGTATGTCCAGGCGTTCACCGAGGCGAAGCAGCGCCTGCAGGCCGACGGGGCGGCCACCTCGGCCATGTGGGCCGAGCTCGAGCAGTTGAACCTGGGTCGCCTGCGCATCGCGTCGAAGGGCCTGGCGCGCCAGGACGGCGGGATCGTCACCGTCGACGAAAGCGTGCAGCGTGCCGAAGGCATGTACATGATCGGCGAGGTCGCCACCATGCGGTCCGCCCGCACGACCGTCTCCGACCTCCACCGGCAGGTCACCGAGGGCGCCACGGGCTTCCTCGACGAGCGGTGGGCCGAGGTCGGCGGCAGGATCGGCCGGATCGAGGTGCGCGAGCCGGCGCGGCCCGCCGACATCGCCATCATCGGCATGGCAGGCGTGTTCCCCGGGGCTGCGTCTCTCGACGAGCTGTGGGCGAACGTCGTGGGAGGGGTCGACTCGGTACGCGAGGTGTCGACCGAGCGCTGGGACCCCGACGTCTACTGGGACGAGCAGGGCCGCCAGGAGCTCGCCGGGGTCAAGTCCCCGTCCAAGTGGGGCGGCTTCATCGACCCCGTCCCCTTCGACGCCCTGGCGTTCGGCATCCCGCCGGCCTCGCTGGCCTCCATCGAACCGGTCCAGTTGCTGGCGCTTGACACGGCGGCTCGGGCCCTCGCCGACGCCGGCTACGCCCGCCGGCCCTTCGACCGCAGCCGTACCGGCGTCATCTTCGGCGCCGAGTCGTGCAGCGACCTCGCTAGCGCCTACGGGTTCCGGACGATGTCCCCGGCGCTGCTGGGCGACGTTCCCGGACCGCTCGACGAGTACCTGCCCACCATGAGCGAAGACAGCTTCGCCGGCATGCTGGCCAACGTCATCGCCGGGCGGATCGCCAACCGCCTCGACCTCGGTGGCCTGAACTGCACGGTCGACGCGGCGTGCGCGGCATCGCTGGCCGCGCTCGACGCTGCCTGCAAGGAGCTGCTCGTCGGCGACGCCGACATGATGCTGTGCGGGGGCGCCGACCTCCACAACGGCATCCAGGACTACCTGCTCTTCGGCTCCGTGCATGCGCTGTCGCGGTCGGGGCGGTGCCGGACCTTCGACAGCGACGCCGACGGCATCGTGCTGGGTGAGGCCGTGGCCTGCGTGGTCCTGAAGCGGCTGGCCGACGCCGAGCGCGACGGCGACCGTATCTACGCCGTGGTGAAGTCCGTGGCGGGATCGTCCGACGGGCGGCACTTGGGCCTGACCGCGCCTCGCAAGGAAGGCCAGCGGGTCGCCCTCGAGCGCGCCTATGCCCGGGCGGGCGTGTCCCCGGCCGATGTGGGCGTTGTCGAGGCGCACGGCACCGGCACCGTCGTGGGGGACCGGACCGAGCTGGCCACGCTGACGGAGGTCTTCACCGAGCACGGTGCAGCACCGGGCTCGTGCACCGTCGGCTCGGTCAAGTCGAACATCGGGCACACCAAGTGCGCGGCTGGCCTGGCCGGCGTGGTCAAGGTGGCCATGGCCGTGCACCGCGGTGTCCGCCCGCCGACGCTCCACGTCCGTCAGCCCAACCAGGCGTGGCAGGCAGGGCAGTCCCCGTTCCGGTTCGAGGAGGCCGCCCGGCCCTGGCTGGCATCGCACCGCATCGGCGGTGTCAGCAGCTTCGGCTTCGGTGGCGCGAACTACCACGTGGTCTTGAGCTCGCACGACGACGAGCCCTTCGGCGTCGGCGACGCCGACGAGCTGGCCCTGGCCGCGACGGGAGCCCGTCGCGCCGCAGTGCCGGCTGCCGAGCTGCTCGGCCACGGTGTCGACCGGTGGCCGGCCGAGCTGTTCGTCCTGCGCGGTGCCACGCGGGCCGAGGCGCTGACCGCCGCCGGCGAGCTTCGCCGGTGGGTCGTGGCGGCACTGGCCGCCAACAGCACCGTCCGGCTGCGCGACGTGGCCGCAGCGGTGGCCGAGCGGGCCGCCGGTCGCCAGGCGGCGGCTCACCCCATCCAGGTGGCCATCGTCGCCAGTGACCTGGCCGAGCTGGCCGAGCGGCTGCAGGCAGCGGAGAGCCCCACCGAGCCGGGGCGATCCTCGGGCCGGCGGGGTGTGTTCGTGGCGGCACACGAGGACCAGGAGAACCGCCTGGGTGCCGCAAGCCAGGCCGTGGCCTTCTGCTTCCCCGGCCAGGGAAGTCAGCGGCCCGGCATGCTCGGGGACCTCTTCGTCGCATTCCCGGCGCTTCGGCGCTGGCTGCGAGCCGGCCGGTCGTGGGCCGACGTCATGTTGCCACCGTCGGCATTCGATGCCGATGCGCGCCGCGCCCAGGCGGCGGCCGTCACCGACACGCGGGTGGCCCAGCCCGCACTCGGGATGGCCGACCTTGCCATGGCCGAGCTGTTGGCAGCCGTCGGCCTGCGGCCGGCCATGGTGGCTGGGCACAGCTACGGCGAGCTGGTGGCACTGGCGGTCGCCGGAGCGATCGACGCTGCCGACCTCCTCGGGTTGAGCGTCGCCCGGGCCGAGGCCATCCTCGGTGCCGTCGGCGACGACCCCGGCGCCATGGCGTCGGTGGTGGCCGGGGCCGCCGACGTCGAGCAGGTGCTGGACGCAGCCGGTGTCGACGCGGTGGTGGTGGCGAACCGCAACGCCCCGACCCAGTCGGTGATCTCGGGGCCGTCCGCCGCCGTAGCGGACGCCATCGAAGCTCTCGCCTCGGCCGGGCTGCGGGCTACAGCGCTGCCGGTCGCCTGTGCCTTCCACTCGCCGGTGGTTGCTGGCGCGTCGGACGCACTGGCAGCGCATCTGGCGGAGATCGAGGTGCGTGAGGCACAGATCCCGGTCTGGTCGAACACCCAGGCGGCGGTGTACCCGCCCGATGCCGACGTCGTGCGCAGCCTGGTGGCACGACAGGTGGCCGAGCCGGTCCGGTGGGCCGAGCAGGTCGAGGCCATGTACGACGCCGGCGCGCGCATCTTCGTCGAGGCCGGGCCGGGCCGCGTGCTGACCGGGCTGATCGGCAAGATCCTGGGCGACCGTCCGCACGTGGCCGTGGCCTGCGACGTCGCTGGTGAAGCTGGCCTGCCGAGGGTCCTCGCAGCCATCGCCGAGCTCGCCGTCAACGGCGTGGAGCCGGACCTGGAGCCGCTGTTCGCCGGGCGAGCGGAGGCGGTGGACCTGTCGGTCCCGGCTGCGTCGGGGCCTGCCTGGGTGGTGAACGGGCATCTGGTCCGCACCCGTGACGGGGCTGTGGTGCCGGGCTCGCTCCGCCCGCTCTCCGACGCGCCGCGCGCCGAGATGGCGGCGACACTGCTGGCCGGGCACGAGCGCCCGTCCGCGGGCGAGATCGCCGCTCCCGCCGCGCCGACCGTTCCCGCACCCGTGGTTGCCGGTTCCGCGGCGCGAACGCCGATGGCTCCCGCAGCGTCGGGTGGGGAGCCCGGACCCCTCGACGATGTGGTGGCGCACTTCCTGGCGTCGATGCGCCAGGCCGTGGCGGCCCAGCGCGACGTCATGCTGCAGTACCTGGGGGTCGATCCCGCCGTGGCCGGCAGCGGATCATCGGCGCTGCTGGATTCAGCTGCCTCGGTGGCCGATCTGCCGACGCGGGCAGCACGACCCCAGACCCGTCACGAGATCACCGGCGGTGCCGAGCGCACGAGCGCGGATCGCCGTGCCACTGGCGCGAGCAACGGTGCTTTCAGTGGGAACGGTGCTCGCAACGGCAACGGCAACGGCAACGGTCTGGTCGCCGACCAGGGGAACTGGACGCCATCTGACGCTGCCGGTGCGACCGGCGGGTTCGGTGGCGGCGGCCCTGGCGGCGCCGGTGGTGCTGGTGCGGCCGGTGCCGGTGCCGGTGCCGGTGCAGCAGGTGCTGGTGCTGGTGCGGCTGGTGCTGGCGGGTTCGGTGCTGGTGCGGCCGGTGCCAGTGGCTTCGGTGCTGGCGGCGCTGGCGGCGCTGGCGGTGTTGGTGCGGCCGGTGTGGGTGGTGTGGTGCTCGGTGCCGAGGAGCTGCTGGCGGCGGTGACGTCGTTGGTGGCGGAGCGGACGGGGTACCCGCTGGACATGTTGGACCCGGACCAGGATCTCGAAGCTGATCTGTCGATCGACTCGATCAAGCGGATCGAGGTGCTCGGTGAGCTGGCGGAGCGGGTCGGGTTGCCGACCGGTGCCGACGGCGATGTCGAGGACGAGGTCATCGAGGAGCTGGCGCAGATCAAGACGATGCGGGGCATCGTCGACTGGATCGTGGCGCATCGCAGTGAGGTCGCGCCCGAGCTGGCCGGTGCCGGTGCCGGTGCCGGTGCGGCGGGCGGCGCGGGTGCCGACACGGTGGATGTCGCCGGGTCGTTCGGTGCCGACCCTGCCGACGAGGTCGAGCGTGCGATCCGCATGGCCGTCCGCCTGGTCGACGCGGGGCCAGCCCGTGAGGCGATAGGGAACCGGCTGAGCAACGCCCTGTTCTGCCTGACCGACGACGGGCGCGGGGTCGCGCTGGCGCTGGCCGAGCGGCTCGAGTCACAGGGAGCCACGGCCCGGATCATCCGCTCGGGGATGGGCGCTCCCGAGCTCGAGGGCGTCGCTGGCGGGCACGTCGACGGCGTTGTCGAGCTCGGAGCGCTGCACCTCGACGGGTTGGTGGAGCTGGGCTCGTTGCACCCCGACGGAGACGTGACCGCCAGCGACGCCTACCCGGCGCTGCGGGCCGGCGCGCTGGCTGGTGCCCGCTGGCTCGTCGGCGTGTCGGCAACCGGCGGCCGGCTCGGGAGGCGGTCGGCCAGCAGCGACCCGGTTGCCGCCATCCCATCGGGATCGGGGATGGCCGGGCTGTGCCGCACCTTGGCGCAGGAGCTCCCGGACGCCCTCGTCCGTGCTGTCGACGTCGACCCCAAGACGAGCCCGGACCAGCTGGCCGACCTGCTCCTCCAGGAGCTGCTCGACACGTCGGGGCCCACCGTGGTCGGCTACGCGGACGGGACCCGGCTCACGACCGAGATCGTGCCGATCGACGACTCGGGTGCCGGGAGCCCGCCGCCGGCGCCGCTGGGTCCTGGTGGGGTGGCTGTCCTGATCGGGGGCGGCCGGGGCATCACGGCCACCGTCGCCCGGGCGCTGGCCGCCACGCCGGGCTGCCACATCGTCGTCGCGGGTCGAACCGAGCTGGTCGACGAGCCCGAGGATCCGGCACTCTCCGCTGCAGCCGACATGCCGGCGCTGCGCGGCGCCCTCGTGTCGTCGGGGGTTCGCGACACGGCCGAGGTCGAGCGGCGGGCTCGCGAGATCCTCGCCCGGCGCGAGCTGCGGGCCAACCTGCAGGCCATGCGCGCTGCCGGTGCGGACGTCGCCTATCAGGTGCTCGACGCCGCCGATCCCGACCAGGTCCGGTCGCTGCTCGACACGGTCGCCGCCGGCTACGGGCGGGTCGACCTGGTGGTGCACGGAGCGGGGATGATCGACGACAAGCTGATCGCCGACAAGACCCCCGCCGCCTTCTCCACGGTGTTCGACACCAAGGTGACCGGCGCCCTCGCCGCCGCCGCCTGGCTCGCCGGCCAGGGCGGCGTGAGCAGTGGCGGTCCCGGTGACGGTCGTGCCACCCTGGTCCTGTTCGGTAGCGTGTCCGGCGTGTACGGCAACCGCGGTCAGGCCGACTATGCCGCCGCCAACGACACCCTCGACACGCTGGCGTGGTCGATGGCGCAGCATCCAGAGGTCCGGGTCCTGTCGGTTGACTGGGGCCCGTGGGGCGGCGGGGCCGGTATGGTCTCGCCCCAGCTGGAGCAGCTCTACCGGCGTCGCGGCGTCGGCCTCCTCGACCCCGAGGAAGCCGTGGGGCACCTGCTGCGTGAGCTGGCCGATCCGTCGGGAGACGCCCAGGTGGTCGTCGCCAACGCCGGATTGACCGCGCTCGCCGGACCGGGATGAGCGCGGCTGATCCCATCGCGGTGGTGGGGCTTGCCGCCCTGTTCCCCGCCGCGCCCGATGCCACGACGTTCTGGGAGAACATCGCAGCCGGGCGTGACGCCATCAGCGATGTGCCGGCCCAGCGGTGGGACCCCGAGTACTTCGACCCCGCACACGCCGGGGCGGAGCGCTTCTACTGCAACCGGGGCGGGTTCGTGGACGACATCGCCACGTTCGACCCGGCCCGGTTCGGCATCATGCCGGTGGCGGTGGACCATGCCGATCCGGACCAGCTGCTGGCCCTGAGCGTGGCCGCTGCCGCCGTCGAGGACGCGGGGGGCACCGACGAGCTGGTCGAGGATCCGCGCCGGGTCGGCGTCATCTTGGGTCGCGGGGGCTACTACAACGCTGGCGTGGTGCGGCTCGACCAGCGTGTCCGGGTGGCCGAGCAGGTCTGCACCACCTTGCGCGAGGTGATGCCGGGCATACGGCCCGAGGAGATCGAGCGCGTCCGCGACGCCTTCCGCCAGCAGCTCGGGCCCGAGCACCCCGAGGCGATGATCGGCCTGGTCCCCAACCTGACGGCCAGCCGCATCGCGAACCGCCTCGACCTGCAGGGACCCGCGTACACCGTCGACGCGGCGTGCGCCAGCTCCCTGGTGGCGGTGGACCAGGCCGTCCACGAGCTGCGCTCGGGTCGGTGCGATGTCATGCTGGCCGGCGGCAGCCACCACTGCCACGACGTGACCTTCTGGAGCGTGTTCACCCAGCTGGGGGCGTTGAGCCCAACGGGTGTGATCCGGCCGTTCGACCGCAAGGCCGACGGTCTGCTCATCGGCGAGGGCACCGGAGTCGTCGTGCTGCAGCGCCTGGCCGACGCGGAGCGCGCCGGCCGCCGGGTGTACGCGGTGATCCGAGGCACGGGGGTGTCGTCCGATGGGCGTGACACCAGCCTGATGCGACCCAAGATGAGCGGCCAGCTGCTGGCCCTGGAGCGGGCCTGGTCCGACGCCGGGCTTGACCCGGCAACGGTCGGCCTGCTCGAGGCGCACGGCACCGCCACGCCGGCCGGCGACCGCACCGAGCTCGACACCATCGCGGCGTTCTTCGGCCCTGCCGGCGACGACGACCCGGCCAGCCCCGCCCGTCCCGGCCTGGGCTCGGTCAAGTCGATGATCGGCCACACGATGCCGGCTGCCGGCGCCGCCGGGCTCATCAAGGCAGTGCTTGCCCTGCACCACCGGGTCCTTCCCCCGACGATCAACTGCGAGGAGCCGAGCCGGGCCCTGGCGGCCAGCCGGTTCCGCATCCTGGGGGAGGCCGAGCCGTGGGAGGCTGGCCCGTCGCCGCGACGTGCCGGAGTCAACGCCTTCGGCTTCGGAGGCACCAACGCCCATGTCGTGCTCCAGGAGGCGCCGGACGCCACCACGACCCGGGTCGCGGCCGTCATCCGCCGGTCGTCCCTGCGGGCGGCCGCGGGCCTCGGCGGCGGGAAGGGACGGGGAGCGTCGACGGGCGACCGTGTGCTCATGCTCGCAGGATCCAGTTCCCAGGAGATCCTGGCGCAGCTCGGGTCGGCGTCGGACGACGGCGACCTGCTGGCGCGCGACGACCTGGCCAGCCCACCCGAGGGTTCCGTCCGCCTGGCCATGGTCGGCGCCACCGCCAAGCGCCTGGCGGTCGCCCGCCGGGTGGTGGCCCAGGGCCGGCCGTGGCGAGGCCGGAGCGACCTGTGGTTCACCACTGACGGGCTGCTCGACCCAGCCGGGTCGCACGCCGGGCGCCTCGCCTTCATCTACCCGGGTGTCGAGCCCGAGTTCGCACCGCAAGTCGATGACGTGGCTGCCCTGCTCGACGTGCCAGCCCCGGACATCGAGTCGGGGGGCATCATCGGCTTCCAAGCCGCGGCCATCGTCACCGTCGGCCGCCTGCTGCACCGAGCCCTCGGCGTCTGCGGGATCACCCCCGATGTCGCTGCCGGCCACAGCATCGGCGAGATGACAGCCACGCTCATGGCCGGCATGGCGCCCGAGGACGTCTACGACGAGCTGGTCGCCCAGCTCGACATCGCCCGCGTCGAGCTCCCCGACACGCTGTTCGCCGCGCTCGGCTGCGGCGTCGAGGAGGCGGCCCCGGCGGTCGCCGAGGTCCCCGGGGTCGTCATCTCGCACGACAACTGCCCGCACCAGGCCATCATCTGCGGCGAGGAAGGCGCGGTGCGCACGGTGTTGGCCCGGCTGCGTACCCGCCGGATCATGGCGGTCGAGCTCCCGTTCCGTTCCGGGTTCCATTCGCCGATGTTCGAGCCGTACCTCGGGACCATCGCCGGGTTCGTCGAGGCGCTGCCGTACCGGAAGCCGGCGATCGAGACCTGGTCGGCGACGATCTGCGCGCCGTACCCGGACGACGCGGCGGAGGTCCGGATCCTCGGGGTGCGGCACCTGTTGGAGCCGGTGCGCTTCCGGGAGCTGGTGGAGAACCTGTGGGCATCGGGGGTCCGGGGCTTCGTCCAGGTCGGCACCGGCAGCCTCACCGGGTTCGTCGAAGACACGCTGCACGGTCGCGACATCCTGTGCGTCGACGCGGCGAGCGCCAAGCACCGTGGCGTCGACCAGCTCCGGCGGGTGGTCGCCGCGCTGTGGGCCGAGGGCCGCCCGGGCCTGGAGTCCCAGGTTCTGGCGGCTGGCGCGGAGGTGCACGCCGGCACGGCGGCTCCCGGCTTTCGACCGGGTGCGGCCGGGCGTTCTGGAACGGGCCGGATGCTGCGACTCGGCGCGCCGATCATCCGCCTGGGCGACAGCGTGCGGATCGAAACGCCCCGCCCGCAGGCCGACCGGCGCGCCGGCCAGCAGGACACGCCGGGCGCAGCTCCGGCCTGGGCGCCGATGAGCACGGGTGACGCAGGAGCTGCCGGGCTCGCCGGCCGGGTGGGCGAGGAGCTGCAGGCGTTCCTGGCCGAGGTGGCCGATGCCGGCGCCGTGGTCGCCCGGGCCTACCAGCAGGCGACGGCGTCCTCGCGCTCGGGTGGTGCCACCGGGGCGCAGGCGTCGGGGGCCGCGCCCGCAGCCCCCGCTGTGCCGACCCGCCGGGCGGTGCCGCCGGGTGGGGCTGTGGCGCCGCGCCGGGGATCGCCACCAGGTCCGGCAGCGCCGGCACGGGGTCCGGGCCAGGACCGATCCTCGACGCCCGGTCCGGGTAGCGCCAGTGGCGCAGGTCACGGCAGCGTGGGCAACGGCAACGGCAACGGGCATGGCACCGGCATCGGCAACGGGCATGGCGTGGCGGGGTCTGGCGGAGCTGGCCCCGGCTCGGCATCTGCAGGACCCGGTGCAGGGACGGCCGCCCGTGTGGGCGGAGCTCCGGCGGCCCGGGCCGAGCGCAGCGAGCGGATCATGCGGGTCTCGCTCCAGACGATGCCGTGGCTCGTCGACCACGCCTTCTTCCACGTGCCGCCGGGCTGGCCGGACTGGCACGACCGGTTCCCCGTGGTGCCCATGGCCACTACGGTCCAGATCGTCGTCGACGAGGCTGCGGCGCTCGCCTCGGACGCCATCCCGGTGGGATTGCGGTCGCTCCGGGCATTGCGCTGGACGACGGCCGTGCCGCCCACCGACGTCCCCGTCAGGGCCACCCGGGTGAGCGACACCGAGGTCCGCGTGGTGCTGGAGGGCTACGCGAAAGCTGTGGTCGTCCTCGGATCGGCGCACGCGCCGGCCCCGATGGTCGACCTGACGCAGATGGCAGGCGAGCATCCGACACGGCACACCGCGGCGCAGCTGTACGAGCAGCGGTGGATGTTCCACGGGCCCAAGTACCAGAGCGTGGTCGGGCTCCGTGGCATTTCCACCGCGGGGATCCGCGGTCGTGTGCGCTGCAGCGATGCTCCTGGGAGCCTCTTGGACGGAGCAGCCCAGCTGGTCGGGTACTGGGTGCACATGTCGGTCGACTACAACCAGATGGCCCTGCCGTCCACCATCGACGAGGTGACGTTCCACGGGCCGCATCCGGCCCCGGGCGAGGAGCTCGACTGCATCGTCCGCATCACCGAGCTCCACGAGGACCGCGTGGTGGCGGACGTCGACATCGCCTACGACGACGGACGCGTGTGGTGCCGGATGCTGGGCTGGGTCGAGCGCCGGTTCATGACGGACCCGCGCACCTTCGAGACGTTCAAGTACCCCGAGCGCAATGCCGTCACCGACGTGCAGCCCGGGGGGTGGGTCCTGGCCCGCGAGACGTGGAACGACGCGGCGACCCGCGACCTGCTGGTGCGGGTGTACACCACGGCCGTCGAACGCGCCGGGTACGACCGGCTCAATCCCCGCCAGCAGCGGCACTGGGTGCTCGGGCGGGTGGCGGCGAAGGACGCAGCCCGCCTGCGCCTCGCCGAGGCTGGAGCCACCGGCGTGTACCCGGTCGAGATCCAGGTCGACAACGACGACCGGGGAGCGCCCCGGTTCGTCGTCGACCATCCGGCCGGCAGAGGGATGCACCTGTCGATCGCCCACACCGACTGGCTCGGTGTCGCGCTGGTGGGGAACGGGCCCGTCGGCATCGACATCGAAAAGGTCGCCGAGCGCTCGGCGCGGTTCGAGGAGATGGTGTCGACCCCCGCCGAGCGGGCGCTTGTGGCGGCGGCGGCGGAAGCCGGCCGGGACGAGGCGCTCACCCGGCTGTGGTGCGCCAAGGAAGCGGCGGCCAAGGCGACGGGCATGGGCCTGCAGGGGAACCCCCGGGCGTTCGCCGTCGAAGAGGTCGACGGGGACCGGTATCTGATCGGCGGGCGGTGGGTGGCTACCACCACGCTCGCCCTACAGGAAGGAGCCTTCGTTGTCGCATGGACTGCCGATCGATGAGGTGGCGCCGGCCCCGGTGCCGACGCCTGACCCAGGAGCGGTGCTCGACACCGTCGTCACCCTGATCACCGAGGTCATCGGCGAGGACTACGCCGTCGGTCTCGACATCGGGTTGGAGACCACGTTCCAAGAGGACCTGGAGCTCGAGAGCATCGAGTTCACCGCCCTGGCCGAGCGCCTGATGGAGATCTACGGCGATCGCGTCGACTTCATGGGCTGGCTGGCCGAGATGGACGTCGACGCCATCATCGCCATGACCGTGGGCGAGCTGGTCGGCCACATCGAAGCCAGTCTCGGTGCCGGGAGCGGCGCGGTGGAGGTCTGAGCGATGCCGATGGTGAAGGCCAACGGGGTGCAGCTGAATGTCATGCGGGTGCCCGCATCGGCCCGCGCCGACGGCAGGGGACGACCGGTGGTCATGCTGCACGGCATCGTCATCGACAACCTGTCGAGCTTCTTCTACACCCTTGCCCAGCAGGTCTCCGTGGACCACGAGGTCGTCATGTACGACCTGCGCGGGCACGGGCGCAGCGAGCGGCCGGTCACCGGCTACGGCCTGGACGACCATGTCGCCGACCTGGGCGGGCTGCTCGACACGCTCGGGCTCACCGATCCGGTGATCCTGCTCGGCAACAGCTTTGGCGGAGGAGTGGCCCTGGCGTATGCCATGGCCAACCCCGAGCGGGTGGCGGGCCTGGTGCTCATCGAGGCCCACTTCCCGGTTCCTGGGGGTGCGGCAGCCATGTCCGCCATGCTCGACCGCATCGGCGAGCTGGCTCGGCAGGGCCTGGCGATCGAGCCGCAGCTGCGCCAGCTCCGCCGGGTGCCGCCCGGGAGCCTGCCGGCGCTGCACGAGGTTGGGCTCAGCGCCGACCAGGTGGCGTTCGTCACCTATTGGATCGAGACCACGCCGGCCCGCAAGCTGATGCAGATGGCCCGGACCGCCGACGGTCTGGTCAACGGCACCACCCTGGTCGAGGACGTCCTGGGCGAGGTGCCCCTTGTCGACAGCGACCTCGCCGCGGTGACATGCCCGACCCTGCTGGTCTACGGCGAGCAGTCCGACATCGTCGAGCGGGCGCACCAGCTTGCCGGCGTGCTGCCCCGGGCCGAGCTGACGGTGCTGCCCGACGTCGACCACTCGGTGCTGATGGGGGCGACCGAAGCGTTGCGCGACCGCCTGCTGCCGTGGCTCGCGCAGCGACGGCTCGCAGCAGGGTCCCGTGCCGCTGTTGCCGTCGCGGGGGGCGGGCGGGCCGGGTTTGCCGCGGACGGGCCAGGCGAGGCGCCGGCAGGCTCGGCGAGCTGACCGGACGCGTCCGTGGCCCGGTTCCTGTTCGTCGTCCCGCCGCTGCACGGCCACGTCAACCCCACGCTGGCGGTGGGTGACGAGCTGGCCCGCCAGGGCCACCAGGTCGCCTGGTGCGGTTACCGGCCGCTGCTCAGTGCGCTGGTCCCCGAGTCCGGGACGGTGCTTCCCATCGGTGACGACATCCCCGCCAGCTTGCAGGGGGTGGAGGAGCGGGCGCTGGGTCGCCGGGGCGCCGACGCGCTGAAGTTCTTCTTCGAGGAGCTCCTGGTCCCCCTCGCCCATGCCATGGTCCCCGGCGTCGAGGAGGTGGTCGACGCCTTCGACCCCGACGTGCTCGTCGTCGACCAGCAGACCATCGCCGGCGCAGTGGTGGGCCGGCGCCGCGGCCTTCTTTGGGCTACGAGCGCCACCACGTCCGCCGAGCTCGTCGACCCGTTCGCTGCCATGCCCGGGCTTCGCCAGTGGGCCGACGGACTGCTCGTCGACGTGCAGCGGGCCCATGGTGTGGTCGATGCCGACGCCGACGCCGTGCGGTTCTCCCCCCATCTGGTCCTGGCGTTCACCACCACCGCGCTCTGCGGGGCAGGCCGTGCGTGGCCGGACCACTGGGCGTTCGTCGGGCCGGCCGCCGGGGCGCGTCCCGAAGACGAGCGCGACCTCGACTGGCCCTGGCCTGACGACGGCACCCGGACGGTGCTCGTGTCGCTCGGTACGGTCAACGCCGAAGCCGGCGGCCGGTTCTTCCCGGTGGTGGCCGAGGCGCTGTCCGGCACCGGTATCCGGTCGCTGGTGGTGGCGCCGCCCGGGCTCGTTCCCGATCCGCCACCGGGGATGGTCGTCCGGCCCCGGGTGCCGCAGCTCGCGGTGCTGCCTCGGGTGGACGCGGTGGTCAGCCACGCCGGGCACAACACCGTGGTCGAAACGCTCGCCCACGGCCTGCCGCTGGTGGTGGCCCCCATCCGCGACGACCAGCCGGTGGTGGCTCAGCAGGTCGTCGATTGCGGAGCCGGCATCCGGGTGCGCTTCGGTCGGGTCAGGGCGCCCGAGCTGCGCGCCGCGGTGGCCGAGGTCATCGACGACCCCCGGTACCGGCAGGCCGCGATCCGGGTGCAGCAGTCGTTCGCCGCTGCCGGGGGAGCTCCGGCGGCAGCAGCTCGGCTCACCGCGCTGGCCGGCGCGGGTGGCGCCGGCTCGGGCAGGCCGGCGATGCGCTCGTGAGCAGCGGGCGAGCGTGGTGAGCGCCCTGGTGCTCCCCGTTGGCGGCCGCGTCTCCGAGCCCTCAGCGCGGGAAGGTGTGGCCTTGGCGGGGGACGTGGCCGTCTCGGTGCACGGGTTGGGCAAGTCGTTCGGTCGCACGGTGGCGGTGCGGGACGTGTCCTTCCACGCGCGCCGCGGCGCGGTGCTGGGCGTGCTCGGACCGAACGGCGCCGGCAAGACCACCACGGTCCGGATGCTGGCGACCTTGACGGTGCCGGACTGGGGTCGAGCCACCATCGACGGGTTCGACGTGGTGCGCGATGCCACCGACGTGCGCCGTGTCATCAGTCTGACGGGCCAGTACGCAAGCGTCGACCAGCATCTGACCGGGCGCGAGAACCTCCGTCTGGTGCTGCGGCTGCACCACATCGCCCCGGCTGCCGCTCGCCGCCGTGCCGACGAGCTGCTCGGGCAGTTCGAGCTCGAGCACGCGGCGGACCGCACGGTCCGGACCTACTCGGGGGGCATGCGCCGGCGGCTCGACCTGGCTGCCAGCGTGGCCAACCGACCGTCGGTCCTCTTTCTGGACGAGCCGACGACCGGGCTCGATCCGGCCAGCCGGGTCCGGATGTGGGGGGCGGTGCGCGACCTGGTGGGGGAGGGAACCACGGTCATCCTCACCACCCAGTACCTGGAGGAGGCCGACCAGCTCTGCGACGACCTGGTCGTCGTCGACCACGGCACGGTCGTAGCCCGTGGCACGCCTGACGAGCTCAAGTCCGCTGTCGGCGGCGACGCCATCGAGATCGTGGTGGCTCGCACCCAGACGGTGCGGCGGGCGGTCTCCGTCGTCGAGCGCAGCACGAAGGCTTCTGCGTCGGTCGACGAGGTCACCGGGCGGATCGTCGTGCCGGTGGGGGACGACGCCGCCCCGCTTCTCGCTGTCCTGGTGCGCGGCCTGGCCGATGCCGGGGTGGCGCTGTCGGGGATCGGGCTGCGCCGGCCGTCGCTCGACGAGGTGTTCATGGCGATCACGGGGCACCACGCCGGCGACGGTACCGAGGATGGCTCCGGGGACGCCGCCACCGGGGACGTGGCCGGTGGCCGAAACGTCGGCGTGCTCGGTGTCCGGCGCGGTGGTGTGGCTGGTGGTGACGGTGGCCGGAGCAGTGGTGCGGCTGGTGGTGCCGGCGGCCGGAGCAGTGGTGCGGCTGGTGGTGCCGGCGGCCGAAACGGCAGTCTTTCGGTGCAGGCTCGCACGATGGCCGTTGCCAACAGTCGGGGGTTGGCCGCCGCCGGCCCGGGTCCGCTGGTCGCGATGGCACTCGCCGACGCCGGCCTTGCGGCCGGGGTGGCCGGTGCCGGCCGGGGGCGGCCGGGCGGCGTTCGCTCGGCGACCGATGCCGCGCACCGGCTTGCCACCGACTGGACCATGGTCGCATGGCGCAACACGGTGCGCTTCGTTCGCCAGCCGCTGGCAGTGGTGTCCATGGTGCTGCAGCCGGTCATGTTCGTGGCCATGTTCCGGTACGTGTTCGGCGGGGCGCTGGCGCTGGCCGTGCCCGGCGGGCACTTCGTCTCCTTCCTGTTGCCGGGCATCGTGGCGCAGACGATGGCGTTCGCCGCCATGAGCACGGCGATCGGCTTGGCCGAGGACATCGGGTCGGGCATGGTGGACCGGCTGCGCTCGCTGCCCGTGGTGCGCTCGGCCGTGCTGGTGGGCCGGCTGCTCACCGACTTCCTGCAGTCGGTGGTCGTGGTGGGCGTCATCGTCGGGGTGGGGGTGGCGGTCGGCTTTCGCTTCGTGAACGGGCCTGGCCCGGCGCTGGGCATGGTTGCCGTCGCCCTCGGTTTCGGCCTGGTGTCGTCGTCGGCCACCGCATACCTGGGGATCCGCACTCGCTCGCCCGAGCTGGCCATGACGATCGGGCTGACGCTGCTGTTCCCGGTGTGCTTCGTGAGCGGCGCCTTCGTGCCCATCGCCACGCTTCCTGGGTGGCTGCAGCCGGTGGCACGGGCCAACCCGGTGACCGTCGTGGTGGAAGCGATGCGCGCCTTGGCCCTCGGCGGACCGGTCGGTCTGCGAACGGTGGAGGCCGTTGGCTGGATGGCGGCCATCGCTGCCTTCTTCGTCCCGCTCGCCATCCGGGCATACCGCAATTCGGTGTGATCGCTGGGGATCTCACGAGGGTGCGAGCCGGTCCTGGGGCCGCCCGGGCGTCGCGGGAACGGGTTGTGTGCCGATCGGGTCCCAGTCCAGCCGGGGTCCGAGGTGCTCAGGCCCAGGTGTGCCGGACGGGCCGATGGCGCTCGCGGAGGTGCACGGGTCCCGGCTCGGATCGAGGTGGGAGCTAACCTTTCGGCCATGCTGGGTGCTGGCGACCACGTCGAGGACTTCGAGCTGCAGGACCAGGACGGCCGGAACCGGCGCCTGAGCGACCTGCTGGCGGACGGGCCCGTCGTGCTGTTCTTCTACCCCGCGGCGCTCACCTTCGGCTGCACCAAGGAGTCCTGCCACTTCCGGGACCTGGCGGCCGAGTTCGCGGCCGTGGGGGCTGTCCGGGTCGGCATCAGCGCCGACAAGGTGGACAAGCAGCACCGCTTCGCCGAGCGGCACGGGTTCGACTACCCCTTGCTGTCGGACCCGGAGCGGACGGTGGCCCGGGCGTTCGGCGTGACCGAAGGGTTCAAGCTCGGCCCGGTCAAGCGGGCCACATTCGTGATCGACCAGGACCGGACGGTGCTGCAGGTGTTCTCCTCCGAGCTGCGGTTCGCGTCTCACGCCGACAGCGCCTTGGAGCTGCTCCGGGCCCGCCGGCCTGGGACTGCCGGCACCGGCTGAGGTCCGAGGCGCTGTGTCCCCGGCCACGGCGCAGGTGGGGGCCGGGGCAGGGTCCGAGACCACCTGGCGTCACGGGCTCCGGCCACGGCACGGGTGGGGGTTGGTGCAGGGTCCCAGATCGACGGCACCGGGTTCCTCATGGCCCCTGGCCCCTGGCTTCACGCCGCACAGGGGGTTTGGACAGGAGCCCGCTGAACCGCTGCACCCGAGCTGCTGGTGTCCGGGGCGCGAGTAGTGGTGCACCATCGGTGACGGCCCTCACCCGGCGATCAGCCGTGCCGTCGTCGGGCCGATCACGGATCCCACCGTCCGGGACTGCTGTGCCCGTTGAGGACTGCTCTGCCCGTTCGAGGCAGCCATCACCGGTTGAGGCTGCTGGCAATCGACAGGTGGCTCAGCGGACGCGGGCGGTCCCGGGCTCCTGGGTGGGCATCGTCTGCGGCAGCGGCACCGAGTAGGGAGCGACGGCAACGTTGAGCTCGAGGAGCTGTGCGGCGCTGCACTCGTCGGTGACCACCGCCGGCTTCTTCGGTGTGGCTGGTAGGCCCGGCACGCGGGGGTCGGGCGTGGTCACGTCGAGCGTGCTGGTGAGGTCGCCGGTGTGCGAGCGGCGCCACGCCGAGATG
>JAJZLP010000112.1 GCA_021803325.1 Actinomycetes bacterium | reverse complement strand
GCCCGTTCGGGTCGGCGACCGGCGGCCTGGTGAGGCCTCAGGGCGGCCTGGTGCCGCTCAGGAGCGCCTGGCGGGCGGGGCTGCCAGCGTTTCGAGCGCGGTGAGCTGGTCGCCGGTGCCGATGGCGATGAGCACCTGGCCTGGCGAGATGACGCTGTCGGGATCGGGATTGGTCACAAAGTGCCCGTCGCCGTGGCGGACGGCGAGGACCAGCGCTCCGGTGGCATCACGGATGTGGGCGTCGCGCACCGACTGGCCGGCGAACGGCGACGTGTCGGTCACGTGGATCTCGGCGAGCTTGAACTCCACGTCGAGCCCGTGGATGACCACGTCGACGAATTCGGCGACGTGTGGCTGCATCAGGAAGGCGGCGGCGCGCGCACCTCCGATGGCCTGGGGATTGATGACCCGGTCGGCGCCGGCCCGCAGGAGCTTGGGCTCGGAGTCCGCCAGCCGGGCCCGGGCCACGATGAAGAGGTCCGGAGCCAGGCTCCGGCCGCTCAGGGACAGGTAGACGTTGGTGGCGTCGTTGCTGGTGACGGCGGCCAGACCTCGGGCTCGCTCGATCCCCGCCCGGCGGAGGACGTCGTCCTCGGTCGCGTCGCCTACGACGTAGGGGATGTCGAGCCCGGCCAGCCGTGCCGGCTCCATGTCCACCACCACCAGCGCCTGGCCGGCAGCGGTCAGGTTTCGGGCGACGGCCCGGCCGATGCGTCCCCAGCCACAGACGACGACGTGGTCGTGGAGCTGCTCGATGTGGCGGTCCATCCTTCTCCTCCCCACGAGGTCCGAGAGCTGGCCCTCGATGAGCGTCTCCAAGAGCTCGCTGAACGCGTACAGAACGGTGCCGACGCCGGCCAGCACCAGCACGATGGTGAAGATCTCGCTGGCCGTGTCGACCCGGAAGCCCTCGCGGAAGCCAACGGTGCTGACGGTGATCACCGTTTGGTACAGCGCGGTGAGTGGTGCCAGACCGAGCATCCAGTAACCGATGGTCCCGGCCCCGAGCACCACTGCCAGCGCGCCAAGGGCGAACCACACTCGGCGCCACTGGCGAAGGTCGCTCACCGCCGTATCTTCGCCGCTTCGACGGCGTGGCGGCGCCATACCCACGCTGTGGTTGACCAGCTCGACGGGCTGGCGGCCTCGTGGTGAGAACTGGTCGAGCCCTGGGCTTCGGCCCGCAGGGGCTTCAGGCCGTGCCCGCCTTGGGCCGCGGGGGCTTCGGAACGTGCCGGTTCGGGCCGCGGGTTTCGACTGGCAACCCGGATCGGCGGGCGAGCCTTCGAACAAACGCTCCGGTCGTTGCGGCCCTGTGCGCTCAGGCGGGTTCGGGGCTGAGGGGCCCGGCAGTGTCAGGTGCTGCCAGCGCCAGGGCGCGGTCCGCCGGCCCGACGCCGGCACCCTGTGGCGTCCCGTCCGAAAGGTCGCCGGGAGGATGCGGGCCGTCGTCCATGCCGGCATGGCGACCGACGGAGGGCACGAAGAACGTGGCGATGAGCGCCGCTGCGCACAGCACGGCACCGACCTCGAAGGCCCGGGAGAACCCGGAGGTCAGGGCAGCGGCGATGGTGCTGCCGGTATGGGCGGCCACGATGGCGTGGGTCCGGTCGGTGGCCACCGTGGCCAGGGCGGCCAGGCCGATCGAGCCGCCGACCTGACGTGAGGTGTTCAGCACCCCCGAGGCCAGCCCGGCCTGGTGGGATGCGACGCCGGAGGTGGCGGCAGCGGCCAGAGGGGTGAACAGCAGGCCCAGCGCCAGGGAGATGAGGCACCCTGGTCCGAGCACGGCCGAGGCGTAGGCGGAGTGGGTGCCGATGCCCGAGAGCCACAGGAACCCGGCGGCAGCGGCCGTCGTACCGGCCAGCATGGGCGGCCGGACACCGACACGCGGCACCAGTCGTGAGCTGGCCTGTGCGCCGACGACGATGGTCAGGCCCATCGGGAAGAAGGCCAGTCCAGCCCGCAGGGCGCTGTAGTGGAGGACGTCCTGCAGGTACAGCGACAGGAAGTACCACATGGCGAAGAAGGCGGCACCCACCAGGACCATCACCACGTTCGCCCCGCTCAGGGCCCGGGACCGGAACAGCTGCAGCGGCATGAGCGGTTGAGCGGACCGCCGCTGGACGCCGATGAAGGCTGCCAGCAGCAGCGCGGCTGCGGCCAGGGTCCCGATGGTCTCCGGCGATCCCCACGGGCGCACATCGGTGTTCACGATGCCGTAGGCGAGCGCCGCCAGGCCGGCGGTCACCGTTACGGCGCCGGTGACGTCGAGGCGACGGGTCCCAGTGCTCCGGCGGGCCTCGCTCAGGAAGAGCACGGCCGCCAGCATGGCGGCCGCTCCGATCGGGACGTTCACGAACAGCACCCAGCGCCACGAGACCTCGGCGGTCAGGACCCCGCCGAGGATGGCGCCCGCCGCGCCTCCGGCGCCGGCGACCGCGCTCCACGTGCCCAGCGCCTTGGCCAGTCGCTTGCCCCTGAAGGTGGTCACGACGATGGTGAGGGTGGCCGGCGAGAGCGCGGCGCCGCCGATGCCCTGGACGGCACGAGCTGTGGTCAGCCACCCCGCGGTCTGCGCGAAGCCTCCGGCCAGGCTGGCCAGCGTGAACAGACCCAGCCCGAACAGGTAGATGCGTCGGCGTCCGAAGAGGTCAGCGGTCCGGCCGCCGAGCAGCAGGAACCCGGCGAAGGTCAGGACGTAGGCGTTGACGACCCACTGCAGCCCGGTGGCGCTGTAGTGGAGGTCCCGGCCGATGCTCGGAAGCGCGACGTTCACGATCGAGACGTCGAGCACCACCATGAACTGGGCCACGCAGGCCAAGGCCAGGATGACCCAGTCCGGAGCGTGGCGCCGCGCGCCATGGAGCGGGGCCTCGGAGGCCAGGCTGGTCAGCATGGTGGAGGGTAACGCACCTCGTCGGGCTGGCATTCCCCATCCGACGTCGCGTCCCTGGCGCGTAGAGTGGACGAGCGTGACCCGGCCACCGGCGCGTGCGTGAACCGGCCACCGGCGCGAGCGTGACCCGGCCACCGGCGCGAGCGTGACCCGGCGACGGGAGCGAGCGTGACCCGGCGACGGGCGCGAGCGCTCGACGGTCAAGGTGGAGCTGGTGGTCACGGCGCTGGTTCGGATGCTGGCGCCGTCCGGCGAGTTGACGGCGACCGGGAAGATGCGTTGCTCCACATCGTGGTGCAGCCCGGCGCCCGGCGCGACGAGGTCGTCGGCTGGCGGGGCGACGCCCTCAAGGTGCGGGTGCGGGCTGCTCCCGAGCACGGCCGGGCCAACCGGGCCGTGGTCGACCTGATCGCCGTGTCGCTGGGGGTCCCCATCAGCGCCGTCGAGGTGGTGTCGGGGCAGGCATGCAGGTCGAAGCGGGTACGGGTCCTTGGGTGTGGCGCCGCCGACGTGGCCGCCGTGTTCGGCTCGCCTCCGGGCTCAGCGCATGCAGGCCACCGGTGAGGGATCGAGGGCGGGCAGCGCAGATCGACATGCCGCCATGGTCATCGTCGCTCCCGGCAGCCAGCGCAGCCTCCTCGGGCACGGTTGGGCAGCAGCCTTCACCGCGGTGGTGGCACTGCGGGGTCGTCGGGCTCTGGGAGCGTCGACGTCGTCGGGGTGTCGTCCAGCTGGGCGCAGCGCCAGCCCCGGAGGCTGCTGACGGTCGCCAAGCCCTCGGCCCCCCGCACGTCGGCCACCGTCAGGGCTCGTTCGTGCAGGCCGCCGGCGGCGAGCGCCTGGGCCCGGCCGATGCCCGGCAGGCATCCCGACGCCACCGGCGGCGTCCACCATCGCCCGCCGATGCGGACGGCCAGATTGGCGATCGTGGTCTCGGTGACGTCGCCCAGGTCGTTCACGAGCACGACATCGTCGACGTCGGGGTGCTGCCGGGCTCGGTGCTCGTAGGGGTGGCGGCGGGACGTCTTGTGGAACGGCCACGGCCCCGAGGTGTCGAACGGTTCGCGATCGATGGCCAGGCGGACCGGCTCCCCGCCGGCCGCGGGCATCGGGGCGAGCGTCACCGATGGTGTGCCGTCACGGGCGAGCGCCAATCGGACCCGACGGGGTGGCACGGTGGTGCCGAGCGCCAGCCGGAGCGCGTGGAGGACCCGCTGGCGGTCGAAGGCGAACCCGAAGTAGGCGGCGGACGTCTCGAGCCTGGCGAGGTGCGCCGGGCCGTTGCGGAGCCATGCGAGGCATCCGGTCAGCGGTGCCCCGTCCGACCCGGTTCCATCAGGCGCTGCCCGGTCCGCCCGACCGGCGGCGCAGGCCGCTGCGCTGGCGGCGTCGTGGCCGCCGACGCGGCCTGCACTCGGCGTCCACGCCATCGTCTCGAACAGGTGGAACGCTCCGGTCCAGCCGCCGAGGACTCGGGTCTTGGCCCAAAGCTCGGCCCATTCGGCATCCGGTGACGACGACCACGTGATGCCCCCTCCGCTCCCGAACTCGGCTCGCCCGCCCATCCGGTCCACCACCGCCGTCCTGATCGCCACGGAGAACCGGGCCCGCAGGTCACCCGGGCCGCCCGGTGGGGCCACCATGCCGATGGCGCCGCAGTAGACGCCGCGGCGATCGTGCTCCAGGCCGGCGATCAGTGCCATCGTCCGGTGCTTCGGTGCCCCGGTCACCGACCCGCAGGGGAACAGGGCCCGGAGCACGTCCACGAGACCGGTGCCGGGGCGGAGCGTCCCGGTGACAGTCGACGTGAGCTGCCACACCGTCTGCAGGCGCTCCAGGCTGCACAGCGCGGGCACCTCGACCGACCCCCACGACGAGATCCGGCCGAGGTCGTTTCGGAGCAGGTCCACGATCATGATGTTCTCGGCGCGGTCCTTGGCCGAGCGCACGAGCGCGTCGGCGGCGGCGGCATCTTCTGCTGCCGAGCGGCCACGTTCCGCCGTGCCCTTCATGGGACGTGTCGTGACCACGTTCCCCCGCCATTCGAAGAACAGCTCGGGTGACGCGCTCGCCACGACGACGGCCCCGGTGTCGACGAGCGCCCCATACCGCCCGCGTTGGGCCAGGACCATGGACCGGTACAGGGCCGCTGCGTCACCGTCGAACGGTGCTCGGAGACGCTCGGTCAGGTTGCACTGGTAGGTGAGGCCGTCGGCGATGGCCCGTTGGATGGTCTCCACCCGGTCCCGGTACTGGCGCGATGTCGTGGCGAGCTCCCACTGCAGCGGCTGGTGGGCCTCGTCATGGTCGGAAACGGCGGCGATCGGCTCGCATCGGTCGAACAGCGCGAACCAGACGAGCGGCACGTCGGCGGAGCGGTCCACGGGCTGAGCGGATCGTGACGGGGCATGTCGTGAACGGCCGCCTGGTGCGCGTTCGGGCCGTGCGACACCTGGCACGACCAGCCGCGGATCGAGCCCCGGCGAAGCGTCGTAGGCAATGAACCCGGCGGCCCACGAACCGGAAGCCGTGGCTGCCTCCACCGCCATGAGTGTCGGAACCACCTCGTCGAGCGTCGATGCCGTGAGCACGTCGTGGAGGCCGACCATGTGCACTGCTGTCCCTGCCACGAGGTCGTCGAACCGGACCGACGGTTCCCACCCACGGCCGCCCGACCTGGGTTCCCACCCACGGCCGCCCGACCTGGGTTCCCACCCACGGCCGCCCGACCTGGGTTCCCACCCTCGGCCGCCCGACCTGGGTTCCCACCCTCGGACGCCCGACCTGGGTTCCCACCCTCGGCCGCCCGACCTGGATCCGGGGTGGTCCTTCGGCTCGCTCGGGCCGCGACCGCCCTTGCCGGGGCCGGCGGGGGTGGATCGCGCGATGGTCATGCGGCTGGGGGTCGAACGGTTCAGGACATGCCGGCCGATCCTGAGCCGTCGGCCCCGGCCGACCGTCGCGACTCCAGGCGTGCGGCGTAGGCA
>JAJZLP010000027.1 GCA_021803325.1 Actinomycetes bacterium | reverse complement strand
TCCTGGAACAGGACGCCGAACTTGCGCCGGACCCGGAAGAGGTCACGTTGACCGAGTGATCCGATGGATGAGCCGTCCACCACCACCTCACCGGTGTCCGGCCGGAGCAGGCCGATGATGACCTTGAGCAGGACGGACTTGCCGGTCCCCGACGGACCGAGGATGGCGGTGATGGCACCGCGTGGGACGTCGAAGGTCACGTCCCGGAGGACCGTGTGGGTGCCGAACGACTTCGAGACGCCGCGCACGGAGATGGCCGCGTCCGTACGGTCGATCGTCGGCAGCCCAACCTTGACCGCCTTCATCTTCGAACGGAGCACTCCCGGTCCCTCCCACTGGTCACGGCGGGGACGCCCCCGGCGCAGCCGCTTGTCGGCCTTGGTAGGGGAACGCTCCCGGGAGGGGGACCTTTCGGTGGATCAGCCGGAAGTCGAGCCGAGCAGCCCGCTGCTCGTGCTGTTCAGCGTGTTCGACAGCCCGCTGCTCGTGCTGTTCAGCGTGTTCGACAACCCGCTGCTCGTGCTGTTCAGCGTGTTCGACAACCCGCTGCTCGTGCTGTTCAGGGTGTTCGACAGCCCGCTGCTCGTGCTGTTCAGCGTGTTCGACAGCCCGCTGCTCGTGCTGTTCAGCGTGTTCGACAGCCCGCTGCTCGTGCTGTTCAGGGTGTTCGACAGCCCGCTGCTCGTGCTGTTCAGGGTGTTCGACAGCCCGCTGCTCGTGCTGTTCAGCGTGTTCGACAACCCGCTGCTCGTGCTGTTCAGCGTGTTCGACAACCCGCTGCTCGTGCTGTTCAGCGTGTTCGACAACCCGCTGCTCGTCCCCGGACCGGATCCGGTGCCCGATGCGGGAGCCGGGGACGGCCCTGAGGACGGCGGCACGGGCGACGTGGCTGGACGCAGCGGTGTGGCCGTCCCGCCAGCCCCAGCCGTGGACGACGGCGGCACGGTGTGCGTCCCCGTCGTGCTCCCGGCGGTGGGCGACGCATGGGACGGAACGGCCACGACCGGCCGGACCGGCACCTGGGGTCGGGCCGCTGCGCCGGACAGCATGAGCGCGGTGCCGACGGCGACGGCGACGGCACCCGTGGCCACGGCCATCTGCGGAACGTAGGAGGCAGCTGGCTCCTCGCCGACGACCATGTGCTGGCCCACGGCCGCAGCGTGGCGGAGCGGGACGGCGACGCGCGCCACCAGGCGCCTGGGCAGGGCCAGGACCAGGGCGATGAAGCCGCCAACCCGGCTTTCGGGGCCGGCCATCACGGCGAATTCGCGCTTGAGGGCCTGGCGTGCACGCCACAGGAGCGTTTCCACCGCGGCGACACCGACCCCCTCGTGCTCCGCGATCGCCTGGTAGGACCAGCCGGATCCCTCGCGCAGCCCGAGCACCCGCTGGTGGCGCGACGAGAGCTTGGCGAACGCGGCGGACACCATCTGCGCGTCGGCCTGGCGGACGAGCGCGTCCTCGGCGTCGTCATGGGCGACGTCGGCCGCCTGGAGCTGGGCGTCGTCCACGGGTGTCTGGCGCCGGCGACGGCGCTGGATGTCGACGCACTGGTTGGCGGCGATCACCGTCAGCCACGGGTAGAAGCGCCGCTCGCCGGCGAAGTTGGGGAGCGCCCGCCACGCCTTCGCGAACGCCTCCTGGGCAGCGTCCTCCGCCTCGTGCTGGTCGCGGAGGCGCTGGAGGCAGAACCGGAAGAGCCGGCGGTGGTAGCGCCGGTAGAGGACGTCGAAGGCGGTCGCATCACCGGCCTGGCACCGTTCGACGAGCTCACGATCCCGCCGGATGTCCACGTTGCCGTCGCCGGATTCGCTGACGTCCACCAGGCCATCGGGAACCACACCGACAAGGTGGATGTCGTCGCTTCGGAGCGCCACGTCCCCGTCCTCCCCGTACCTGCCACCCGGCGTAGATCGCTCAGATGACTACCCCTCGCCTGAGGTCGCGCACCTCGAGGCAACGTCACTATACGGATCGTTCCCCGTCCTGCCTACCGGGCAACGGACACTGATGAGACAACTTTCGGACAACCCGCCGTCCGGACCGTCAAGACCGCAAGGTCGGGCGCCGACAGCCGTTCCCCCTCCGACGACTGCGGCTGACCGACCGCCCTCGGGCGACTCGGCGGCCGGCGCCCGCCAGCGGGTACCAGTCAGTAGGGACCGGGGAACCGGACATGGATGCTGCTCCCCGACGCATCGGGATCGCAGCGCAAGCGGAGGAGGATGACATGAGGGGACGCATGCGCGAGATCGCATCGTCACTGGCGGTGGTGTCGGCGGTGGTGGCTGCCGCAGCGGTGCCAGTCGCCATTGCCGGCACGGCAGGGGCATCGCCGGCGCCGGGCTCGTTCCAGGGTGAGGCGCACGGCCAGGCACTTGCCGTCACGATCGGGGGCAATCCCCTGACCGCAGGTGTGTCGCGGGCGATGGTCGCGTCCACGCCCACCGCCCAGGCGAACGGATCGGGCGAGCTCACGCCCGGATTGACCTCGAGCCAGTCGGCCAGCGCGACCAAGGCCGGCCAGAACGACGTCGCAGCCCAGACCTGTGCCGCCCCGCCGCCGTTCCCGGTGCCCGCACCGCTGTCCGGCGCCGGCTCGCTGTCACTCGGACTGGCCTGCGGATCGGCGAGCGCCACGGTTGACGCCGCCGGGCTCCCGTCGTCGACGTCCACCGGCTCCATCGCCTCGCTGGGCATCAGCGGCTCGGGTGCGCTCAACCAGATCGTGCAGGCGGGCGCGCCGCTGGCCGGGACGTTGCAGTCCGTCCTCGGAGCGCTCCCGCCGCTTCCCGCCGGCGGCGCCACGCTCGGAAGCGTGCTCGACCAGCTGGGTGCGTCGGTGACCGCAGCCACAGGACTGGTGACGGTCGGTGTGGGCCCGTCCACGTCGGCGGTCACGACGACGACGTCGAGCGTGACGGCCACGGCCTCCTCGCAGGGAGCGACCGTCGGCCTGCTGCCGGGCGTGGGGCCGAAGGGGGCACCGCTCCTCTCCGTCACCGTGGGCAAGGCCACTGTGACATCCACGCTGGACCGGGGCACCGCGGCCGGGACGGCGACGGCCGACCCGGGCATCGTCTCCGTCTCCTTCGGCACGGCCGCCACCGGCGTGCAGACGGTCACGATCGCTCCCGGCCAGTCGCAGACGTTCCTGTCGGGCACGCCGTTGGCCAGCACCATCTCGGTGGGAGCGGGCAGCGTCACCCACGGCCCGGGTGCGGCCACCGCGACCGCCCACGGCGTCACGTTGGACCTGGCGACGGGGATCGACGGTGGGATCTCCGTGGACCTGGCCAGCGCCGGGTCGTCGGTCAGCGGTGCCGCACCGGCCGCCCCGGCTTCGCTGCCCTTCACCCCGTCGACGACCGCGCCACCGGCAGCGTCGCCGGCGCCGGCACCCGCCCAGATCGTGGGCGCCACCTCGGTGCACACGGGTGAGCCGTGGGGCGGTGCCACCCCGATCGTGGGGCTGGCGCTGGCCACCGGACTCTCGCTCGTCTACAGGCGCCGGCTGACGCAGCTGGTCCGAGCAGCTGCGGCCCGTCTCGTCCGCTGACGCCGATGCGGGGTACGTGGTTGGTGGGGCGCCGGCGCGGAGCCGCCGGCGCCCCAGGGGCGAGAACGTGGAGGTCGCGCCAGGCCGGCCGGGCAGCGGTGACCGTGCTCGGCGTGCTCCTGGTGTGGGGGTCGCTCGGGTTCACCGGGTACGCAGCAGGATGGACATTGCACAAGGACCACGCCCAGAACGTCCTCCTCCGTCAGGCTTCGGCCCACGGAGTCAGGAGCGCCACCGCCACCCCGCAGCCGTGTGTGCAGGCCCAGCCCGCGACCGGGCAACTGGCCGGCGTGGTCTCCATCCCGACCATCGGGCTACGGGCCCCAGTGGAGCAGGGCACCGGCGACACACAACTCGCGGTCGCCGTGGGCCACGTACCGGCCTCGGTGTGGCCGGGCGAGGCGGGCACCTCCGTGCTTCTCGGTCACGACGTGAGCTACTTCGTCCACCTCGACGCACTGCATCCGGGCGACCTCGTCCAGTACCAGGATCGGTGCAGCACGGTGGAGTACCGGGTGACCGGGAGCCACGTCGTCCCAGCCGGCAGCCCTATCGACAATTCATCGGGCCCGACTCTCGTCCTCGACACGTGCTGGCCCACCAATGCCCTCTTCTACACGTCGCAGCGCCTGCTGGTGGACGCGGTGGAGGTGAGCGGAGGCCAGGGAGGACGTCGCGGCCCGACCGGTCCCACCCCCACGGCGGCGCCGCCCACCTACTCGGTCCCGGCGCCGCCTGCCCTGGTTGCCCAGGGCCTGACACTCCAGCAGAACGAAGAGCCGATGGGCACCCTCACGTTGACCGGCTCGCCGTCGATGTCGTGGGAGGAATCGCCCGGCCCGTTGGCCCTCACCGCGTCGGCACTCGAGGCCTTCTTCGGTGGCGTGCACGCCACCGGATCGGATCGGGCCGACTGGTGGAGCGCCGTTGCGCCCGGCGTGGCGATGCCGGGGCCGCTCGTCGGCGCGACCGTCTCCGGGCACGACGCGCCACTCGACGTGTCGATCGACTCGGTCAACGGGGTCCCGGATGCCGTCACCCTGACGACTGACGTGACGGTGTCGGGTGGCGCCGCTCCGGGCCCCTATCACGAGGTGGTCACCGAGGACGTCAGCAGCGGCGTGGTGACCGTCCACACCTGGCAGATGACGTGGAGATGAACGATGCATGACGCCTACGCCTTCGACCGCGCCGATCACCGGCCTGCGAGTGCTCCAGCGATCGACCACCTGCTCCAGCGGTGCGGGGAGATCGCGGTCGCCACTGGGCGGTCGGCGGCACATGCCGGCACGCTGGTTCGCCGACATGTCCGCACCCTGGTCGTGGTGGCCGGCGGTGTGGCCAGCCTCGGCGTGGGGGCGGCACTGGGGGGAGCCGATGCCTCGGTGGCGGTCTCGGTGCCCGGAGTGCATGTCCTGCACCGGGCTGCCCCGTCAGCGTCGGCCGTCCCCAGGCCGGCACCGGGAGCCATCGCACCCGGAGCAGCCCCCGCCGCCCGGCCGGCACCGGCTCCGGAGCACGACGTCGCGCCCCGATCGAGCCCGGCCCGGCCGGCCCTGCAGGTGTCCTCCGTAGCTACGGCATCGCTCGTGACGCCGGAACCGGTGCCTCCGGCACCCGTCCTGACGGCGCCGGGGTCGGCGCCGTCGGCATCGGGCACACCCGCAAGCGGCACGGCCGGCAGTGATCCTTCGGCAGGCCTACCGGCCGGCTCGACCGGGACCGGCTCGACCGGAACCGGCTCGACCGGAACCGGCTCGACCGGAACCGGCTCGACCGGAACCGGCACATCAGGGACCGGGACATCAGGGACCGGCACATCAGGGACCGGGACGGGGAGTTCGGCCGCCACCGGCGGCTCGGGTACCGGCTCGACCGGAACCGGCACGTCGAGCTCCGGGTCGGGAGGTACCTCGGGAACCGGCTCGACCGGTACCGGCTCTGGCACGTCGGGCTCCGGCGCCTCCGGAACAGGCTCGGGTTCGGGCTCCGGCTTCGGCTCCGGCTCCGGCTCCGGCTCCGGCTCCGGCTCCGGCTCCGGCTCCGGCTCCGGCTCCGGCTCCGGCTCCGGCTCCGGCTCCGGCTCGTCGGGTGGGCTTGGGGGCGCGCTGGGCGGTCTGCTCGGCAGCCTCTGAACGCTGCATCGGGACGGGCCGGTGCAGCCGCGCGTATGCGTCGATCGTGACCGCAAGGTGACGGCTGGATCGGCGTTCCATGTACGTAGGGGTCGCGCTGTCACGAGTGGGACCACGGAAGTCGATGAGCGGTACCCACGTAGGGCGTGCCGGGAAGAGGGGAGGGGTAGTGCCGGATCGAGCGGTGCTCGGTGACCGGGCTGGAACGGTG
>JAJZLP010000339.1 GCA_021803325.1 Actinomycetes bacterium | reverse complement strand
CCGCCCAAGGAGATGGGTGTGGTGCTGGGCGTCGCCGTGCTGGTCGACGCCTTCCTGGTCCGCTTGCTGCTACTACCGGTGCTGCTCCGGCTGACTGGGCGCGCCGCGTGGTGGTCACCGGCCTGGCTCCGGCGGGTGCTGCCGGAGGTGCGGTTCTCCCACGATTGATCCCACAAAGACCGCCACACCGCCGGCGCCATCAGCCACCACAGTCGACACCAGCCACCACAGTCGACACCAGCCACCACACCGTCAGCCGCCCCCGTCGACACGGGGGCGGCTGACGCGTCGGGGCGGATCGCGTCAGGCCGTGACCAGGTACAGGCAGTCCTGCTCGCCGTGGCCCAGGTCGCGGGGACAGGTCCACACGACATGTCCTCCGGCAGAGGTCAGCAGCATCCTCGCCCGCTCGTCCGCCACGGCTGTCATGGTCATGGGCGGCCGCCAGCCCAAAAGGCTGGCGAGCACGCCCGGCCCGACCCCGACGGTCCGCAGCACTCCTCCGAGCCTGGTGCGCAGGCGAACCCGGGCCCGGAGCCCCGTCGCCGGCTGCGCCACCGGCAGGCTGGTCGTCAGCTGGAGCATGAGGAGCCCGCCTGGTGCCAGCACCCTGACCAACTCGTGCAGGTAGCGCTCGATGGCCGCCATCGACGGAAGGTGCTGGAGCACGAGCAGGCAGCAGACGACGTCGAAGGACCCATCGGCGAAGTCGGCCAGGTCGTCGCGCTCGTGCACAGCAAACGCCAGGTTCGGGTAGCCCTCGTGGAAGCGCCGGGCCCGATCGACCATGGACCTCGAGATGTCGAGCCCGAGGACCGTGTCGACGTGGGCACCCAAGGCGCGCGTGAGGCGCCCCACCCCGCAACCAAAGTCGAGCCCCCGTTGGCTGCGAGCGGGCAGCCCCAGCCCTGTCGCTACCTGCCACAGGTCGTCGACCGTCGCCTGCCCGCTGGCGAAGAATTGGTCCACCTCCCAGCGGCTGTGGTCTCGCTCGGGGTCGGTGACGATGGCCCACATCGGATCGATGCAGCCCCAGTCCTGCCAGGCTCGCCGGTTGGCACGGTCGATTCGCCCGCGGCCGGCTTCACGGGGACTACCTCGGCGGGCCATGCCCGTTGAAGCCTCGGACGGTTCGGAGCGAGCCACGCGCCGGGACGCTACCAGCGGTCGGCGACCGACCTCCGGGCAACAGTGCATCCTTTCCCTGCTCCGGCCGCCCCAGCAGCGGTCGAGGTGGCGGAGCCGCCAGGAGACAGCGGCGGCGGTCTGGCCCAGCGGGCGACAGCCCAGCGGACGACAGCAGGTGGACCTGGACCGGCGGGCCCGAACCGTGCGTATCCCTCGTGGCGTCATCCTCGACTTGGGTGCCGCGGCCAAGGCGCTCGCCGCCGACCGCGCCGCCGACCGCATCGCCGAGACCACCGGGACCGGGGTGCTTGTCGGCGTCGGGGCCGACGTCGCGGTTGCCGGGCCGGCTTCCGACGGCGGTTGGGCCGTCGGCATCGCACCCACGTCATCGAGCCCGCTCCACGCTCTCGAGCAGGTCATCGCCATCGAAGGAGGCGGGCTCGCCAGCTCGAGCCCCGCGGCGCGGTCCTGGGTGCATCGAGGAGCGATGGCGCACCACATCATCGGTCCGGCGACCGGCGCTCCGGCGGCGCGACGCTGGCGGCTCGTGTCGGCTGCCGGCTCCTCGTGCATCGAGGCCAACGCCGCGACGACCGCTGCCGTCGCGTGGGGAGCGGACGCCCTCGACCGCCTGGTTGCCCTCGGCACACCAGCCCGGCTCGTCGCAGGCGAGGAGCCGGCGCCGCCTGGGGTGTCACGCCGAGCGGTGCCATGATGAACGGTGTGGACAGCACAACGCGGGAGACGGTTGGAGCGGACCCCGGGGACCTGGGCCGGCGGGTGGCCGTGCGCCGTCGGCAGCTCGGCCTGAGCGTCGACGAGCTGGCCGATCGGGCCGGCATGCACGCTGCCTACCTGACCTACGTGGAGACGCATGCCGAAGCCCAACCCAGCCTGGCTGCGAGTGCCCGGTTGGCTGCCGCTTTGGGCACCACGGTGGCCTGGCTTCGCGGTGGTGGTCAGGACCAGCCGGCGGGGGCCGGCAACCCACCCCCGGCCGTGCATCACCTCGAAGTGCTCGACGAGCCCACGTCGATGGCGCTGCTGGCGGCCGGTGGCGTCGGCCGGGTGGCGTTCGACGACGAGCGGGGTCCCCTCGCCCTACCGGTGAACTTCCGGATGGACGGCGCGACGGTGGCGTTCCGCACCGGCGACGGCGTCATCGCCGCCGCGATTCGCGCCGGGCAGCCGGTCAGTGTGGAGGTCGACCACATCGACGAGACCAGGGGCGAGGGCTGGAGCGTGCTGTTGAGCGGCCCCGCCGCCGAGGTCACGGACGCCGACGAGCTGGCCCGCATCGCCGGGCTGAAGCTCGAGCCGTGGGCCGGGGGGGACCGGCACATCGTGGTGCGGCTCACCCCCGCCCGGGTCACCGGACGGCGCATCCGCGCCAGCTGAGCCGTCAGCTCTGGGCTGCTCGCTTGGCCCGGGACCGCTGCGTGGCCCGGGCTGCCTGGTCGAGGACGACCTTTCGGAGCCGGACCGTCTTCGGCGTGACCTCGACGCACTCGTCCTCACGGATGAACTCGAGCGCCTGCTCCAGCGACAGCTGCAGGTGGGGCGTCAGCCGCTCGAGCTCCTCGGCCGTCGACGAGCGGATGTTGGTGAGCTTCTTCTCCTTGGTGGGGTTGACGTCCATCTCCGCCGGTCGCGAGCTCTCACCCACCACCATGCCCTCGTACACCTCGATGCCGGGACCGACGAGCATGGTGCCCCGCTCCTCGAGCGCCATCAGCGCGTGCGCGGTCGTCACGCCGCGGCGGTCCGCCACCATGGAGCCGTTGCGCCGCACCTGCAGCTCGCCGTGCCACGGCTCCCACCCGTCGAACACGTGGTGGAGGATGCCGGTGCCGCGGGTCTCCACCAGGAACTCCGTGCGGAACCCGACCAGACCGCGCGCCGGCACGCGGTACTCCATCCGCACCCAGCCCGTGCCGTGGTTCACCATCTCCTGCAGGCGGCCGAGCCGCAGGGCAAGCAGCTGGGTGACGACCCCCAGGTACTCGGCGGGCACGTCGACCGCCAGGCGCTCCATCGGCTCGTGCACCTTGCCGTCGACGGTCCGGGTCACGACCTGCGGCTTGCCCACCGTCAGCTCGAACCCCTCGCGCCGCATGGTCTCGACCAGCACGGCCAGCTGCAGCTCACCCCGGCCCCGCACTTCGAGCGTGTCGGGCCGTTCGGTGGGGAGCACCTGCAGCGACACGTTGCCGACGAGCTCGGCTTGCAGCCGGTTCTTCAACAGCCGGGCGGTCAGCTTGGTGCCGTCGGTACCGGCCAGAGGAGCGGTGTTGATCCCGATGGTCATGGCCAGGCTGGGCTCGTCGACCAGCAGCGCCGCCATCGGCCGCGGATCGTCCGGGTCGGCCAGGGTCTCACCGACCGTGATGTCGCTCATGCCGGCGACCGCCACGATCTGGCCCGGCCCGGCTTCGTCGACCTCGCTCCGGTCCAGCCCGTCGGTGGCGTAGAGCGCCGTGATCTTGGACCGCTCGATGGTGCCGTTCGTGCGGCACCAGGCCACCGGGCTGCCCGTGCGGAGGGTGCCGTGGTGGACCCGGCAGATGGCGAGGCGGCCGAGGTACGGCGACGCGTCGAGGTTGGTCACGAGCGCCTGCAGGGGGTGGTCCGGCTCGTAGGCGGGAGCGGGCACCGTGGCGAGCACCGCGTCGAACAGCGGCTTCAGGTCGGTGCCGGAAACGGCCAGGTCGGTGGTGGCGGTGCCGGCCCGGGCGCTGGCGTAGAGCACGGGGAACCCGATCTGGTGCTCGTCGGCGTCGAGGTCGAGGAACAGCTCCTCGACCTCGTTGACCACCTCCGCCACCCGGGCATCGGCGCGGTCGATCTTGTTCACCACCACCACGACCGGCAGGCGGGCCTGCAGCGTCTTGCGGAGCACAAAGCGCGTCTGCGGCAGCGGGCCCTCCGAGGCGTCCACCAGGAGCAGCACCCCGTCGACCATGGCCAGGGCCCGCTCCACCTCGCCACCGAAGTCGGCGTGCCCGGGGGTGTCCACGATGGTGATGGTGACGTCGCCGTAGTGGACGGCGGTGTGCTTCGCCAGGATCGTGATGCCCTTCTCCCGCTCGAGGTCCCCCGAGTCCATCACCCGGTCGGCCACCTCTTGGTGGGCGTGGAAGGACCCCGTCTGACGGAGCATGGCGTCGACCAAGGTCGTCTTGCCGTGGTCGACGTGAGCCACGATGGCCACGTTGCGAAGATCGTCGCGCCGGTGCATGAGAAGTCCACGGTAGCGGGCGCCGGGGCACCCCCGGATCGGGCACCTGCCCCGGCGGCTTCCTCCACGCCATCCCCTGGCCCCGGCAGAGCCCGAGAATCGGCCCCGGCGTGGCAACGCGATCGTCATCGGATCGTCACCCAACAGCCATTCGCGCTGGCTATACCCGTGCTGTGCACGCTGTTGGGCGACGCCCGGGGACCGGATCGGCCGGACCATGACCAGCGAGATGCCGTCGGCCCGGTGGCCGTCTGGGTCCCTGCAGGCCGCCGCAGACCGGATGGTCGAGATCGTGCTGGGGAAGCCCGACGTGGTCGCCCTGTCACTCGTCTGCCTGCTCGCCGAGGGCCACCTGCTGCTGCAGGACCTCCCCGGCGTGGGGAAGACGACCCTGGCCACCGCGCTGGCCCGGACTGTCGGGCTGGACCTCCGCCGGGTGCAGGGCACAGCGGACCTGCTTCCGAGCGACGTCACCGGGTCCCTCGTGCCCGGCGAGGAGCGCGGCCAGCTCGTGTTCCGCCCCGGCCCGATCTTCGCCCATCTGGTGGTCGCCGACGAGCTCAACCGGGCGTCGCCCCGCGCCCAGTCCGCGCTGCTCGAGGCCATGGAGGAGCGGCACGTCACGGTGGACGGCACCACCCACCCGCTGCCCCGGCCGTTCATGGTGATCGCCACCCAGAACCCTCTCGACCCCGACAGCACCTTCCTGCTTCCCCACAGCCAGCGCGACCGGTTCCTGCTGTGCCTGTCGATCGGCTACCCGGACCGGGCCAGCGAGGCCGCGCTGCTCGACGCCGGCGAGCAGACCGAGCGCGCCGACGCGCTCTCCCCGGTGCTCGCGCCAGGCGAGCTCGCTGCCGCCATCGAGGAAGCACGCCGGGTCCATCTGTCCGAAGCCACCCGCGACTACGCCCTCGACCTGGTGCATGGAACCCGCCACCACCACGAGGTGGCGGTCGGCGCATCGCCACGGGCCGCGCTGGCCCTGGTCCGGGCCGCTCGGGCACGGGCCCTGTTCGACGGCCGCGACTACGTTCTGCCCGACGACGTGAAGGCGCTCGCCGTGCCGGTGCTGGCCCACCGCCTCGTCCTCGCTCCGGGCGCCGAGCTGGCCGGTCGATCGGCCTCGGTCGTCGTCGGCGACATCCTGACGGGGACCAGCCCGGCACCACCACGCCGGCACCGGTGACCAACCCTGCCCAACGACCACATTCCCGGCTGCGGCTGCGGCTGCGGCTGCGAGGCACGGTCCTGCTCGCCATCGGCGCTGTCGCGACCATCGCCGGAGAGCTCGATGCCATCGCCGCACTCGTGGCCGTCGGCGTCTGCGCCCTGGTCCTCGTCGGTCTGGCGGCCCTGGCCGCGCTGGCAGCCGGTCGGCGGGCTACCGGCCGGATCACGCCGTGGCTGACCGGCGTGGTGCAGCAGGTCCGACCCGGCAGCACGGTGGAGGTCGTCATCCGGGTGGCCGACGCCGACCACGAGCGCACGACCAGCGCTCGCAGCGGCGGCGGCCCCAGGCCCAGCTCGAGTTGGTTCGAGATCGACGATCCGTCGGGCCGGTGGTTCCTGTACCGGCGCCACGGCGT
>JAJZLP010000010.1 GCA_021803325.1 Actinomycetes bacterium | reverse complement strand
GGGATCCGGGTGCGCCACCGCCCCGCCTGTCGGGACCACGTACACCTTGGTGTCGGCGTCCGGGGGCATCACCGGGCAGTTCGACAGCGCCCCAGGGACCGTCCTCCCCGACGGCGGCTCGGTGCCCATCGACGCCGGCAGCGGCTGTGCGAGCACCAACGAGGTCTTGAAGGTCACCTACGACACGTCGGCCTCCCCGGCTACGGTGACCGGGACCGTGACGGCCGCTGCAGGTGCGCCGTCTGCGAATGGGTCGTCGTCGACGACCTTGACCGCATCGTCGACCACCGTGCAGACCGGCCAGCCGGTGACCTTCACCGCCACCGTGTCGCCGCTACCGACCAGCGGCACGGTTTCCTTCACCGCCGCAGGGTGCGCCGCCCAGGCCGTCGCCATCAGCGGCTCCGGAGCGGGCCAGGCGACGTGCACGACGAGCTTTGCTGCGGCCGGCACCTACCAGGTTGGCGCCACCTTCAGCGGCGACTCGGCCGAGCTGGGGTCATCGGCGACGGCCGTGACCGTGACCGTCGTCGCGCCGCCGGGCCAGGGCAGCGGTTCGGGATCCGGTCAGGGGCCGGGCGGAGGGCAGAGCACACCGCCGCCGGTCACACCGCCGGCCTCCAGCAGCAGCGGGTACCTGCAGGCCACCAGGGATGGGTGGGTCTTCGCCTTCGGGACGGCCCGCTACTTCGGCTCCTTGCCGAGCGACGGGGTCCACGTCGGCAACATCGTGTCGGTGGTCCGCACTCCCGACGGGGCCGGCTACTGGCTGGCCAGCGCCTCCGGCGGCATCTACGCGTTCGGCGACGCCCGCTACCTCGGGTCTCTCCCCGGTGACGGCATCCATGTCCAGGACATCGTGGGGATGGCGGCCACGCCCGACGGTGGCGGCTACTGGCTCGTCGGCGCCCATGGCGGCATCTACGCGTTCGGTGACGCCGGGTACTTCGGCTCGGTCCCTGGTGCCGGTGTGCACGTGGGCAACGTGGTGGGGATGGCGGCCACGCCGAACGGTGGTGGCTACTGGGTGGTCGGCGCGGATGGCGGGGTGTACGCGTTCGGTGACGCCGGGTACTTCGGCTCGGTCCCTGGTGCCGGTGTGCACGTGGGCAACGTGGTGGGGATGGCGGCCGCGCCGAATGGTCGTGGCTACTGGATCGCGGGCGAGAACGGTGGGGTGTACGCGTTCGGCACGTCCCGCTACGCCGGGTCGCTCCCTGGCATGGGAGTGGCCGTCCCCGACGTGGTCGCCACCGCAGCCTGAGCCGGCGCGGCCGGCGGGCGCTGCCACCGCAGCCTGAGCCGGCGCTGCGGGCGCTGCCACCGCAGCCTGAGCCGGCGCTGCGGGCGCTGCCACCGCAGCCTGAGCCGGCGCTGCGGGCGCTGCCAGCGCTGCCGGCGGACGGTATGTGGTGGGCTGGCCCTCGATGCCACTGGTGGTGACTTTTCCTCGGGCAGCCGAGTCGTTACAATGCTGTTACGAAACCCCCTCCCCGGTGTGCGGTCGCGGCAACACCAGCGACCGCCCCGCCGGGACGCGACGCCAGATCCCCGTGAGAGCGCATACCGGGCCGTCACGACGGCTCCGTGTGCACCAGGTCCGTCCCGTCACGGACCCACCCGAACATCGAGGACCGAGGACACGTGGACCAGACCGAAGAAGGAGCGGCCGTCCGCCCCGTGCCCGACGGGCCGGTTCGCCAGGCAGTCGCAGGGAGCGTCGGTGGCGCCGAGGACGGGTCCACCGGGTCGCCGCTGGCGGCACCCGACGGCCGAGGTGGGTTCAGCCTGTCGCTGCCCGCCGGGGTCGACCGCCTGTTCGACCGCGTCAACCAATGGGACACGGCCATGCGCCACCGGTGGCCCTTCAAATCCATCGTCGGTCCCGACATCGACCCTGCCGCGGTGGCAGGGGACGGGTCGCAACTTCTGGTCCGACCGGCTGTCATGGGCTTCGTCGGGCTGGTTTCCATCGCCGCCGGAGCCTCGCAGCCGCAGTCCCCGTTCGCGCTGAAGCTGCCGGGCTCGTGGTTCTTCGGCGTGCCCGCCGCAGGTGCGCACAGCTCGACCGGTGGCCTCTTCCTCGGCCTGGTCGCCGTCTACGGCGGCCTGCTGCTGCTCATGCGGGCGTGGTTCTCGATGACCCGCACCCTGGCCAGCGTTCCGGGGGTGCCGGTGCGGTCGGTCGCCCTCGTCCTCGCCCTGTGGTGCATCCCCATGCTGGTCGTGCCCCCGCTGTTCAGCCACGACGTCTACTCCTATGCCGCACAGGGCGAGATGATGAGCCACCACATCAGCCCCTATCGCTTCGGCCCGAACGTCCTGGGCCAGGGCGCGCCCTTCCAGCGGCTGGTGGACCAGATCTGGGGGAACGCCCCCGCACCCTACGGACCGCTGTTCCTGCAGATCGACGGGTTCATCGTGACCCTGACGATGCACAACGAGCTGGCCACGGTGGTGCTGCTGCGGCTGCTGGAGCTCGGCGGCGTGGTGCTGCTTGCCATCGGGATCCCCAGCTTGGCTCGGAGCTACGGCCGCGACGCGTCGGCGGCGTTCGCGCTGGCGGTGCTCAACCCGGTGGTGATCCTCCACTTGGTCGGCGGCGCGCACAACGATGCGCTGATGCTCGGGTTCCTCGTCGTGGGCATCGCGGCCGCCCGCCGGGGGCGGCCCGTGGTCGGCATCGTGCTCTGCACGCTGGGCACCGCCATCAAGGCGCCGGCTGCCATCGGCGTGCTCTACATCGGGTGGACCTGGTTGGGTGCGGGCGTGCCTTGGCGCCAACGGATCCGGCCCACGGTGTCCGCTGGCGCCATCGCGCTCGCGTTGATGGCGCTGCTCTCCATGGCGGCAGGGCTCGGCTGGGGATGGGTGGGCAACCTGGCGACGCCGGGAACGGTGACGTCGTGGCTGGCCCCGGCGACCGGTGTCGGTCTGCTCCTCACCCATGTGGTCCACGCCGTGGGGATCCACCTCGCCGGTCACTACGTCCGATCCTTCACCCGGGTGCTCGGCCTGTTCAGCGCCGCTGTCGCCGGGATCTGGCTCCTGTGGAACGTCGACCGGTTCGGCACGCTGCGCGCCATGGGGGCGACGCTGGTGCTGGTGGTCGTCCTCGGACCGGTGGTGCAGCCGTGGTACCTGTCGTGGGGCTTCGTGATGCTCGCCCCAGTGGCCTCTGCTCGGCTGCGGCCGTGGCTGGTCGGTCTGTCCATGGCGACGGCCTTCATCGGGCTTCCCGGCGGCCGCCAGCTCATCGGGGAGCTCCCGGGGCACCCGGCCACCATCGCCGTCGCCCTCCTCGCCCTGCTGTTCATCCTGACCGTGCCGCTCACGCCGCTGGGCCGTTCGGCGCAGGGCCCGGCGTCACCTGCCGACGACGACCTGGTCGCCCTGTCGCGCTGACCGGCCGCTGCCGCACGCCGGCCGCGGTGCACACCGGCGCAGCGCCGCCGGGCCGGATCTGGCAGCGGGACCAGTCAGCCGGGGCGGGTTGTCGCTGCCCCTGGCGGGCGGGTCTTCCCTGCGCCTCGCTGGGCTCGGTGGAACCTTGCTTGGACGATGGGGGCTGGCCGGACCTGACAGCGTGATCGTCCAGACTGCAGGCCCAGACGGGTTGTGGGCCTGGTCGGACCCACATGGCCCCCTGGCCAGGTCGCCACGGCGGATGATGTTCTCGCCGCGGAGCTGAGATCACCACATCGGACTACAGGCCTGGTGGGTCTGGTCGGACTGTGGGCCTGGTCGGACTGTGGGTCTGGTGGGTCTGGTCGGACTGTGGGCCTGGTCGGACTGTGGGTCTGGTGGGTCTGGTCGGACTGTGGGCCTGGTGGGACTGTGGGCCTGGTCGGACTGCAGGCCTGGTGGGCCTGGTCAGAGCAGCTTCTGCAGCACCGTGACATCGAGCCAGCGGCCGAACTTCCGTCCGATCTGGCGCTCGGTGCCGACCACATCGAACCCGCAACGTTCGTGGATGTGGACCGAGGCGGCGTTGGTCGCCTCGACACGGGCCATCACCGTGTGGAAGCCGTGCTCGGTGGCCCGTCTGAGCACGTCCGCCAGCAGCACAGCGCCAAGGCCCCGCCCCCGCCACCCGGCAGCGACGTAGACCGAGTCCTCGACCGTCGTGGCGTAGGCCGGCCGGGCCCGGTAGGGCGAGATGGCGGCAAAGCCCGTGACCACGGTGCCCTCCACGGCCACCACCGCCGGGTGAGCGCCAAGGTGCGCCTCGACCCAGCGCTCGTGCTCTGCCTGACCGCGTGGGCGGAGGTCGAAGGTGGCAGTGGAGGTCATCACCTCGATGTTGTAGATCTTCCGGGTCGCTTCGGCGTCGTCCGGTCTGATGATCCGCAGGTCCATCATCGCCTGCTCAGGGGTTGCTCACCGGGGGCATGGTCTTCGAGACGACCCCGTGCGCCGGCCGGGCAGCACCGGTCGAGGCGGGACCGGCTTCGAGCGGTCATGCCCCGTTCACCAGGAGCGCAGCCCACCGAAAGGTGCTGGTCGCGAGGAGCGCAGGTCATCGGAGGACACAGGTCATCGGAGGACACAGTGTACGGAAGGGCACCGGGGCCCACCCGATGTGATGCCCGACCCGTCCGGTGCTGAAGACCGCAGGACAGCGGGGACACGGTCGGCGCTCCGACACGGCCGGGTTGGCGGTGGGGCGGCGGCGTGATCCGGCGCTGGCCGGCGGCGGGGGCTGGCCCACCGTCGACTATGATCCTCAGGCGCCTTCGAGATAGGCGTTCGAAGTGCGCAGCGCCCCCTTAGCTCAGTCGGCAGAGCACAGCCATGGTAAGGCTGGTGTCGTCGGTTCGATTCCGACAGGGGGCTCGCCTGGCGGCGTAGCTCAGTTGGTCAGAGCACACGGCTCATAATCGTGGGGTCGCGGGTTCGAGTCCCGCCGCCGCTACTGGTCCACTGTGACCGGGTCCCGCTGGTGCGCACCGGCCGGGGTGGCCGGGCCTGGCGCGAGCCGGGCGCGGCCGAAGACGAGGAGACACCATGGCTAAGAATGAGAAGCGCGTGCAGGTCACCCTGGCCTGCGAGATGTGCAAGCGGCGCAACTACATCACGACGAAGAACCGGCAGAACGACCGCGAGCGGATCGAGCTGACCAAGTACTGCCGGTGGGACGCCAAGCACACCGTCCACAAGGAGACGCGCTGACCCGGCGGTTCGGAGGTCGGCCGCCGGCGGTGACCGACGAGGTCGTCGAGCTGGCGCGCCGGGCGCGTGGCGGTGACCGCCAGGCACTCGAGCCCCTGGTCCGGGCCACGTACCCCGACGCCTACGGCTTGGCCCTCCGGCTGCTCGGTGACGAGCACGACGCCCGCGACGCCGTACAAGAGGCCTTTGCCCGCGCCTTGCGTGGGATCCGGCGGTTCCGCGGCGACGCCGCCTTCACCACCTGGCTGCATCGGATCACGGCGAATTGTGCCGCCGACGTGCTGGCTCGCCGGGCGCGCACGGCGCACCAGGATCTCGACACGCTGGCGCCCGAGCACCAGCGAGCCCTGACCGACACCCGGGTGGAGCACGACCCCGAGCGCCGCTCCTTCCAGCGAGCGGACCGTGACCGTCTGGTCGCGGCGCTGCAGGCGCTCCCGGCGCGGCTGCGGGCGGTCGTGGTCCTGCGCGACGTCTACGACATGTCGCACGAGGCCATTGCCGCCGAGCTCGGCATCACCGTGGCGGCTGCCAAGGTCCGGCTCCACCGCGGCCGGCGCCGGCTTCGCGAGGACCTGTATGCCGTCGCCGAGCCGTCGGGAGCTCGTGTGGAGGTTTCCGGCGGCACGTGCCCAGATGCTTCCGGCGGGGCCCGTCCTGCTGCTGGCGGCGCGGCCGGTCCGGGTGCATCCAAGGCCGCTCGTTCGGCTGCCGGGGGTGCGGCCGGTCCCGCCCGGTCCGGTCCGGCCCTGTCCGGGGCGTCCCGTCCGGCTGCTGCAGGCCGAGCGCGTCTCGGTGCTGCCGGCTTGGAGCCCGGGTCGAGCGCCACCGCCGGAGGCCTGGTGCCGTGGGTGAGGTCGGAACGTGCGGGCTGAGCCCATCTCGTGTGGGAGCGTCGCCGACGTTCTGCCCAGGATCCTCGACGGGACGCGACGGACCGACCGAGCCGTGGCCCGGCACGTCGAGACCTGCCTGCGGTGCCAGGCGGAGCTCGCTCGCTATCGTCGGATGCTCCGGCTCCTTCACCAACTTCGGGACCAGCGTCCCGACCTGCCGCCGGGAGCGCTGCGCAGCGTGCTGGCGGACCTCGAGACCCGCGCCGGCCAACAGGCGGTGCGGTCCGTCCTCGGTGGCCGCCGTGGCATCGTCGCCGGGCTCGCCGTGGCGGGCGCGGTCGGCGTTGTCGGGGCCGGGGCGCTGCTCACCGCCCTGGTCCGGGACCGTGGCCGTCCGGCCAGCGGGCGGGGTGCCGGCATCGGGCGGGGCGCTGCTCTGCTAATCTTCCCCAACGGCCCCTCGGGGTTCGGCCTCCCGGGCAAGGCCACCGCGGCCGCGTTCGGGGCCGCCGAAGGGCAGTAGCTCAACTGGTAGAGCACCGGTCTCCAAAACCGGCGGTTGGGGGTTCGAGTCCCTCCTGCCCTGCCACCGCCTGCGCACCAGCCTGTCGAATCGTCGAAAGCGTGACGACCCGTGAACCGTGAGACGAAGCGCATGAGCCAAGATCGGGACCTCGCCGTCGACGACGGTGAGGAGCCCGGCGCGTCCGAGCAGCGGGCCTCGCACCGTGGTGCAGTGGGCAGTGACCTCTCCGTGCCCGGCAGGGTGGCGGAATTCGGCCGCGAGGTCCGCGCCGAGTTGCGCCAGGTCGCGTGGCCGAACCGTTCGGAGGTCATCAACTCGGCAACCATCGTCCTGATGGTGCTCGTTCTCCTGGTCGCTTCGATCTTCGGCTTGAATTGGCTCTTCTCCCACGCTGTCAACTTCCTCCTGAAGTCGTGATCCCATTTCCTCCTGAAGCCGTGAGCCTGCAGCCATGAGCGATCCCATGCCCACTCTCGATCCCACCGACGCGGCAGTGCCTGTTCCCGACGCCGCCGGCCTGCTGGGCGCGCCCGCAGACCCCGAGCTGTCCGAAGGGACGGTCCCTGACGACGCGCGTGCCGGGGCGGAGCCCCAGGCAGGCCCGCAGGGGGGTGACGTCGACGCCACCGCAGTCGTCGACACCGCCGTCGTCGGCGACAGTGCAGAGGCCGATGGTGACGAGGTGGATGCCGACGGTGCGGTTGACGACGACGAGGAGGATGTCGAGCCGGCCTCCGTCGAGAGCCCGTACGACCGTCCCGGACGCTGGTACGTCGTGCACAGCTACGCCGGCTATGAGAACAAGGTGAAGTCCAACCTCGAGAGCAGGATCGTCTCGATGAACATGGAAGACCGCATCTACGAGGTGGTCATCCCCATGGAGGACGTCGTCGAGTTCAAGAACGGCAAAAAGGTCGTCGTCCAGAAGAAGGTGTTCCCGGGTTACCTCCTGGTCCGGTGCGAGCTCGACGACGACTCGTGGTCGGTCGTCCGCAACACGCCGGGGGTCACGGGGTTCGTCGGCCCGGGGACCAAGCCCATGCCGCTGTCGCGCCGCGAGGTCGAGGGGATCCTGCAGGTGGAGCCCGTCGGCGGCGGGGTCGAGGCACCGAAGAAGAGCCGGCCCCGGCTGGCCTACGAGCTGGGAGAGTCGGTCCGGGTCCGCGAGGGGCCGTTCGCCGACTTCTCCGGCCAGATCGCCGAGATCAACGAGGACCAGCTCAAGCTCAAGGTGCTGGTCAACATCTTCGGCCGAGAGACTCCCGTCGAGCTCGAATTCAGCCAGGTCGCCAAGCTGTAGTCGCTGTCCCTGCCCCGGCCGGACCGGGGCGCCGTCCCGATGCGCTGCCGGCATCCACATGCCGGCAGCGGGTCATGCCGCCGAGGAGCACCACGCCATGCCGCCGAAGAAGAAGGTTGTCGCCGTCGTCAAGATCCAGCTCCCGGCCGGGGGAGCGACGCCCGCGCCCCCCGTCGGCACCGCGCTGGGCCCACACGGTGTGCAGACCATGGAATTCTGCAAGCAGTACAACGCGGCGACGGAGAACCAGCGAGGCACCGTCGTCCCGGTCGAGATCAGCATCTACGAGGACCGGTCGTTCACCTTCGTGCTGAAGACGCCGCCGACCCCGGTGCTCATCCGGCAGGCAGCGGGGCTCGACAAGGGCTCCGCCACGACAGGTCGGGACAAGGCGGGCTCCATCACCCTGCAGCAGCTGGCCGACATCGCCAGGATCAAGCTGCCGGACCTGAACACCACCGACATGGACTCGGCTCAGCGCCAGGTGGCCGGCACTGCCCGGTCGATGGGCGTATCGGTGGAGGGCTGAGGCCGGCCTGTCGCCGGGCTCGTCGCACGCAACCCAGAGGAACAGGAGCAACGTGACCAGGGGTAAGAAGTACCGCCAGTCGCTCGAGCGGTTCGACCGCCAGGCGCTGTACCAGCCGGGTGACGCCGTCGACCTGGTCAAGGCCGTCGCCGCTGCCGGCTTCGACGAGACGATCGAGCTGGCTGTCCGGCTCGGCGTCGATCCGCGCAAGGCCGACCAGATCGTGCGCGGCACCCTCAGCCTGCCGGCCGGGACCGGGCGCACCGCCCGTGTCGTTGCCTTCGCGGCTGGCGAGGCCGCCGCCGAGGCACGCGCGGCAGGGGCCGACGAGGTGGGAGCCGACGATCTGGTCGCTCGGGTCGAGGGCGGGTTCCTCGACTTCGATGTGGCCATCGCCACGCCCGACCTGATGGGCCAGGTCGGCAAGCTCGGCCGGGTGCTCGGGCCGCGGGGTCTCATGCCGAACCCGAAGACGGGGACCGTCACGACCGATGTGGGTCGGGCCGTCAGCGAGTTCAAGGGCGGGCGTGTCGAGTACCGGACCGACAAGATCGGGAACGTCCACGTGCGCATCGGCAAGGCCTCGTTCTCCCGCGAGCAGCTCCTGCAGAACTTCCACGCGGTGGTCGAGGAGCTGGTCCGAGCCAAGCCTGCCGCCGCAAAGGGCCGGTACCTGCGGTCGGTCACTATCGCATCGACGATGGGACCCGGGGTGCACGTCGACCCGGCCAGGGCCCGCGAAGACGAGGATCTGGCGGCCACCGCCTGACGATCGGCTAGCATCAGCCGGTCACATCGGTGGTGCCACGACATCCGTGGTGCCACCGGACGATCCGGTAACACGACGAGAACGACGCCGTCGCCGTAGACATCTGGTCGCCCGGGCAACCCCCGGTCCGAAGACGCCGCCAGGCTGGCCAGACGAGGGGACGACCGACGACCGGTCCTGGGCAGGGTTCGCCCTGCTGCTCCCGGCTGCGGTGACGGCACCTGCACCCGCGCAGCGGGGCGCAGTCGCACCGACAGCGAGTGGAGGACCCGTGGACAACCCCAGGCCGGAGAAGGTGGCGGTCGTCGAGGAGGTACGTGGCCGGCTCGGCTCGGCCGATGCCGCCATCCTCACCGAGTACCGTGGCCTCACCGTCGCCGATCTAGCCGCCCTGCGCAGGTCCTTGGCCGCGGTGGGTGGCGACTACAAGGTCTACAAGAACACCCTGGTCAAGCTGGCCGTGACCGGCAGTGACCACGAGCCGATGCGGGACCTCCTGACCGGCCCGACCGCCATCGCCTTCGTGTCCGGCGACGTGAGCGCCGTTGCCAAGGCGCTGCGGGACTTCGCCCGGACCAACCCGGCACTGGTGCTAAAGGGCGGCATGCTGCCGACCGGCCCGCTGTCGGCCACCCAGCTCGCCGCGCTGGCCGACCTGCCAACGCGCGACGTCCTGCTGGCCCGGGTCGCCGGTGCCTTTGCCGCCCCGATGCGCCAGATGGCGGGTCTGTTGCAGGCACTGCCTCGCAACCTGGCCTACGGCCTGAAGGCACTGATCGACCAGGCCAGCGACGGTGCCGTCCTCGCCGCGGGCGCCGACGACTCCCCGGCCGAGAGCGCCGATGGAACCGCCGTGGTCCTCGGAGCCGACTCCGGAGCGGAGCCAGCCGGCGCACCTGGTCCGGGTGCCCCGGACGAGGTCGGCTCCACCGCCGAGGCTGACGCCGACACCCCCACGGCTCCTGCCGACGTCACCGCCGAGGCCGGCACCGCGTCCGAGGCCGACGTCACGGCCGATGCCGACACGCGCACCGAGCCCGCCGACGGGGACGCCGGCTGATCCTGGCGCCACCGATCCCCTGCCAGCCGGTGCCGGTACCGCCGGTCGCTGGCGAGGCCCGCACCGAACCCGACCGAACCCAACAGCACCACCGATCTCCCCAGAAGGAAGAAGGAGCACGAGCACCATGGCACTGACCAAGGAAGAGATTCTCGACGGCATCGCATCGCTGTCCGTCCTCGAGCTGTCCGAGCTGCTCAAGGACTTCGAGGAGCGCTTCGGCGTGACGGCGGCGGCTCCTGTGGCCGTGGCCGCAGCCCCGGCAGCCGGCGGCGAGGCGGCTGGCGGCGGCGAGGAGGAGAAGTCCGAGTTCGACGTCGTCCTGACGGCTGCCGGTGACAAGAAGATCCAGGTCATCAAGGAAGTCCGGGCCCTGACGAGCCTGGGTCTGAAAGAAGCCAAGGACCTGGTCGACAGCGCCCCGAAGCCGGTGCTGGAGCGAGTGTCCAAGGACGATGCCGACAAGGCCAAGGCCCAGCTCGAAGAGGCCGGCGCCACCGTCGAGATCAAGTAGCCGGGGCGGCTGGGCCCGGGAGGGATCCCGGGCCCAGCGGCGGTCCGGACCGGCCCGACCAGCTGTGTCGGTGCCCGCTCGGGGAATTGCTTGACTGCGGCTCCGGTGCTTCGTACCCTGGCTGTGGTTCGCCGGGGTTGCACCCGCGGGATCGACCGCGTATGATTTACGGTTGCCGTGCCCCGTCGTCGCGCCGATCTTTCCATCAGCTGAATGTCGCGTCCTGTCGCGCCTCCGTGTCCCTCCGGTTCGAACCGGCGGTTCGTCGCGGGTGCACGCTTCGTGTCGTCTTGCGCTCCGGTCGCCGCCCGTCGGGCGGTCCCACCGGATGGGCCCGAGCGAGCATGGCCGTCGTCTCGTCCCCCGGGCCGCAGTCCGGGGATCGTTCCGGTGCGGCAGTCGCACCCCGCCGGCTGGTCGGTGCGCCCGTCCTGTCGGAATGTCCTCCCCGCGCATGGTGCCGGAGGCGCCTCACACCGCTCCATGACGTCGCACCACCGCATGACGTCACCCCACCGCATCGCGTCGCACCACATCATCGCGTCGTCCACCACCCGTTCCTGAACCTGGGAGGAGTAGGCCGTTGCCTGCACGGTCAAAGAGCCCGGATCGTTTCTCCTTCGCGAACCTCGACGAGGTCCTGCCGCTGCCCGACCTGATCGCCATCCAGCGCGATTCGTTCCAGTGGTTCTTGGACCGGGGGTTGGCCGGTGCATTCGCCGACATCAGCCCGATCGAGGACTTCACCGGCCAGCTCAGCCTGGAGCTGGAGTTCGACGCGGCTGACCCCGACCTGCGCCCGCCGCCCAAGTTCACGGTGGAGGAGTGCAAAGAGAAGGACATGACCTTTGCCGCCCCGGTCTTCGTCCGGGCGCGGTTCATGAACGCGAGCACGGGCGAGATCAAGGAGCAGACCGTCTTCATGGGGGACTTCCCGATGATGACGGACAAGGGCACCTTCATCATCAACGGGACCGAGCGCGTGGTGGTGAGCCAGCTGGTCCGCTCGCCCGGCGTGATCTTCCAGCCCGGCCGCGATGCGAAGACCATCGTGACCGGCACCATCCACCCGTACCGCGGCGAGTGGGTCGAGTTCGACGTGGAGGCGAAGCCGTCTCGCGACGTCACGGCCGGGGCCCGCGTGGCCCGCAAGCGCCGGCTGTCGCTGTTCGTGCTGCTGCGGGCGCTCGGGTACGAGGACGAGGCGTTCCTGGAGCGGTTCGTCCGCCACTTCGACTTCTTGGAGGGGCAGTGGGAGAAGGAGCGTGAGCTTGCCCCCTCGCGCGAAGAGGCCCTCCTGGAGATCTACAAGCGGGCACGCCCGGGCGAGCCGCTGTCGGCCGACGCGGCACGCGCCTACTTCGACAACGCCTTCTTCAACCCCAAGCGCTACGACCTCACCCGGGTCGGCCGGTACAAGCTGCGGCGCAAGCTCGGCCCGGAGATCGAGCGGATCTCGGACGTGCTCGCCATCGACCTGGAGCGACCCGCCCCCGACCAGGGAGTCCTCAGCCCGTCGGAGATCCTGGCCACAGCCACCTACATGCTGCACCTGGCCGACGGCGAGTCCGGGTACCGCATCGACGACCAGGACCACTTCGCCAACCGGCGCATCCGGTCGGTCGGCGAGCTGATCCAAAACCAGGTGCGCGTCGGCTTGTCCCGCATGGAGCGGGTGGTGCGCGAGCGCATGACCACCCAGGACGTCGAGGCCATCACGCCGCAGACCCTGATCAACATCCGCCCCGTGGTCGCCGCCATCAAGGAATTCTTCGGCACCAGCCAGCTCAGCCAGTTCATGGACCAGAACAACCCCCTGTCGGGCCTGGCCCACAAGCGGCGGCTCTCCGCGCTCGGCCCCGGCGGCCTCTCGCGCGAGCGGGCCGGGTTCGAGGTCCGGGACGTCCACAGCTCGCACTACGGCCGGATGTGCCCCATCGAGACGCCCGAAGGACCGAACATCGGCCTCATCGGGGCGTTGGCCACCTACGCCCGCGTCAACGAGTACGGCTTCATCGAGACGCCCTACCGCAAGGTCACCGACGGTCGGGTGACCGACGAGATCGACTACCTCGCCGCTGACGAGGAGGAGGAGCACGTCATCGCCCAGGCCAACGCCAAGTTGGACGGCGAGGGTCGCTTCATCGACGAGCGCGTGCTCGTGCGCCGTGGGCCGCAGGGCGCCGGGGTGCGGGTGGGGGCGACCGCCACCTCCTACGGCACCACCAGCGAGCTCGACTTCGTGCCCCCGACCGAGGTCGACCTGATGGACGTGTCCACCAACCAGATCGTGTCGGTGTCGACCGCGCTCATCCCCTTCGTCGAGCACGACGACGCCAACCGTGCCCTGATGGGCGCCAACATGCAGAAGCAGGCAGTGCCCCTCGTCGTGCCCGAGGCGCCGTACATCGGCACCGGCGTCGAGGCGCGTGCCGCCCAGGACGCCGGCGACGTCCTGCTGTCCGAGGGCACCGGCCGGGTGGTCGAGGTGTCGGGCGACCACGTGATCGTGGAGTACGAGCCCGCGCAGCGAGACCGCATCGGCGTGGAGCTGGGGCGGCGCACCTACCGGCTGGCCAAGTTCCGCCGCTCCAACCAGAACACCTCGATCAACCAGAAGGTGCTGGTGGACGAGGGACAGGCGGTCGTGACCGGCACCATCCTGGCCGACGGTCCCGCCACCCACCAGGGGGAGCTCGCCCTGGGCAAGAACCTGCTGGTGGCCTTCATGCCCTGGGAGGGGTACAACTTCGAGGACGCCATCATCCTGTCCGAGCGCCTGGTGCGCGACGACGTCCTGACGTCCATCCACATCGAGGAGCACGAGGTCGACGCCCGCGACACCAAGCTGGGCGCCGAGGAGATCACCCGGGACATCCCCAACCTCTCCGAGGAGATCCTGGCCGACCTGGACGAGCGCGGCATCATCCGCGTCGGCGCCGAGGTCGAGGCCGGGGACGTGCTGGTGGGCAAGGTGACCCCCAAGGGGGAGACCGAGCAGACCCCCGAGGAGCGGTTGCTGCGGGCGATCTTCGGCGAAAAGGCCCGCGAGGTGCGCGACACGTCGCTCAAGGTGCCCCACGGCGAGTCCGGCAAGGTCATCGACGTCCGGGTGTTCTCGCGGGAGGACTCCCACGAGCTGCCACCGGGCGTCAACCAGTTGGTGCGGGTCTACGTCGCCCAGAAGCGCAAGATCTCCGAGGGCGACAAGCTGGCCGGCCGGCACGGCAACAAGGGCGTCATCTCCAAGATCCTGCCGGTCGAGGACATGCCCTTCCTGTCCGACGGCACGCCGGTCGACATCATCTTGAACCCCCTGGGCGTGCCCAGCCGGATGAACGTCGGCCAGGTGCTCGAGTCGCACCTCGGCTACGCGGCGCGCTGGGGCTGGGAAGGGCAGGCCACCCACAACCCGCCGCTGCGCGGCACGGAGACCAAGACCCGGCCGCGCACCGACCCCGCCATGTGGATCGCCACGCCGGCGTTCGACGGCGCCCACTGGGACGAGGAGGCGAACGCCGGCCGGCACCCCACCATCCAACAGGTGTTCGGCACCCTCAATCCCGACTCTGCCGACGGCAGCCGGCTCATCGGCTTGGACGGCAAGGCCACGCTGTACAACGGGCGGACCGGAGAGGCGTACGACAACCCGATCTCGGTGGGCTACGTCTACATCCTGAAGCTCGCCCACCTGGTCGACGACAAGATCCACGCCCGGTCCACGGGCCCGTACTCGATGATCACCCAGCAGCCGCTGGGTGGGAAGGCCCAGTTCGGTGGGCAGCGGTTCGGGGAGATGGAGGTGTGGGCCCTCGAGGCCTACGGCGCCGCCTACGCCCTGCAGGAGCTGCTGACCATCAAGTCTGACGACGTGCTGGGTCGCGTCAAGGTGTACGAGGCCATCGTGAAGGGCGAGAACATCCCCGAGCCGGGCATCCCCGAGAGCTTCAAGGTGCTCATCAAGGAGATGCAGTCGCTGTGCCTCGATGTCGAGGTGCTGTCGACCACCGGGGAGGAGATCGAGATGCGCGAGCTCGACGAGGACGTCTTCCGCACCGCGGAGGAGCTGGGCATCGACATCAGCCGGCCCGAGCGTGGGTCGGACGAGGAAGACGAGCGCCGCGCTGCGGAGAGGAGCCTGTAGTGCTTGATGTCAACGACTTCGATCAGCTCCGCATCGGCCTGGCCACGGCCGATGCCATCCGCACCTGGTCCAACGGCGAGGTGAAGAAGCCCGAGACGATCAACTACCGCACGCTGCGCCCCGAGAAGGACGGGCTCTTCTGCGAAAAGATCTTCGGGCCCACCAAGGACTGGGAGTGCTACTGCGGCAAGTACAAGCGCGTCCGGTTCAAGGGCATCATCTGCGAGCGTTGCGGCGTCGAGGTCACGCGCTCCAAGGTCCGCCGTGAGCGGATGGGGCACATCGAGCTGGCTGCCGCCGTCGTCCACATCTGGTACCTCCGGGGCACCAGGAGCTGGCTCGCCTACCTCCTGATGGGCACCGAGGCGCGCGAGGAGCTCAAGGCCAAGCAGCTGGAGAAGGTCATCTACTTCGCGGCCAACCTCGTCACCGCTGTCGACGACGAGAAGCGGCACGAGGACCTCCCCAACCTCGAGACCGAGCTCGCCGAGGAGATCACCCAGATCGAGCGGCAGCGCGACCTCGACATCGACCGGCGGTTCAAGACGCTCGAAGCCGAATTGGCCGAGCTCGAGTCCCAGGGCGTCAAGGAAGCCGAGATCAAGGCTCGCCAGCGTGCGGTGGAGCGCGAGATCGCGTCCATGCGCGACCGGGCCGAGGGCGACATCGACCTGGCCCGGCGCGCCTTCGACGAGCTGCGCGACCTCTTCCCCCGCAAGATCATCGAGGACGAGCTGCTGTGGCGCGAGCTGAAGCTGCGCTACGACGACTACTTCGACGGCGGCATGGGAGCCGAGGCGATCGCCCAGCTCATCGACCGCATCGACCTCGACGAGGAGGAGGTGAAGCTCCGCGAGAACATCGACGCCGCCGACGGGCGCCGCCCGCTGTCGGCCCAGCGCCGGCAGAAGGCCATCAAGCGCCTGAAGATCGTCTCCGCCTTCAACCGCCGCGACGACCAGGGGCGCCGGATCAACGACCCGCGCGCCATGATCCTGCAGGCCGTGCCGGTCATCCCGCCGGACCTTCGCCCGATGGTGCAGCTCGACGGTGGGCGGTTCGCCACCTCGGACCTGAACGACCTCTACCGCCGCGTCATCAACCGGAACAACCGGCTGAAGCGCCTGCTCGACCTCGGCGCGCCCGAGATCATCATCAACAACGAGAAGCGGATGCTCCAGGAGGCCGTGGACGCCCTGTTCGACAACGGGCGGCGCGGACGGCCGGTGACCGGACCCGGCAACCGGCCCCTCAAGAGCCTCTCCGACATGCTGAAGGGCAAGCAGGGGCGGTTCCGCCAGAACCTGCTGGGCAAGCGCGTCGACTACTCGGGCCGGTCCGTCATCGTCATCGGCCCGACGCTCAAGCTGCACCAGTGCGGTCTGCCCAAGCTCATGGCGCTCGAGCTGTTCAAGCCCTTCGTCATGAAGCGGCTGGTCGACCTGGAGCTCGCACAGAACGTCAAGTCCGCCAAGCGCATGGTCGAGCGCCGGCGGCCCCAGGTGTGGGACGTCCTCGAGGGGGTCATCCGGGAGCATCCGGTGTTCCTCAACCGTGCCCCCACCCTGCACCGTCTCGGCATCCAGGCCTTCGAGCCGGTGCTCGTCGAGGGCAAGGCCATCCAGGTCCACCCCCTCGTCTGCACCGCGTTCAACGCCGACTTCGACGGTGACCAGATGGCGGTCCACCTGCCGCTGTCGGCCGAGGCCCAGGCCGAGGCCCGGGTGCTCATGCTGTCGGCCAACAACATCCTGTCCCCGGCCACCGGTCGGCCCATCACCGTGCCTACGCAGGACATGGTGTTCGGGGCGTACTACCTCACCCTCATCGTCGACGGGGCGGTCGGTGACGGCCGTACCTTCCGGCACGCCTACGAGGTGGAGCGAGCGCTCGACGAGGGCGGCGTCGCCCTGCACGCCAAGATCCAGCTTCGGCCCCAGCCGGGCAGCGACCTGTACCGGGCCGTGGCCAAGGCCGTCGGCGGCGATCCCGAGGGAACCGACCAGGTCACCATCGAGAGCACACCCGGGCGTGTCCTGTTCAACAGTGCCCTGCCGCCGGGCTTTCGGTTCGTGAACGATGTCGTCGGCAAGCGCAACACGCCGATCGGCTCGGTGGTGGAGGAGATCGCCGGCACCGAGCCCAAGCACGTCGTCGCCGACTGCCTCGACCGGGTCAAGTCCCTCGGCTTCCGCTACGCGGCCCAGTCGGGTCTCACCATCTCCATCGACGACGTCCGCACCCCCGCCGACAAAGCCGCCATCCTCGATCGCTACGAGCGCGAGGCGGAAAAGGCGGAGACCCAGTTCAAGCGGGGCATCATCACCGACGACGAGCGGCGCCAGAAGGAGATCGAGATCTGGACCTCCGCCAACTCCGAAGTCGGGCGGGCCATGGAGCAGTCGCTGTCGCAGATCGCCTTCAACCCGCTCGACATGATGGTGGACTCCGGAGCCCGTGGTAACGCCCAGCAGATCCGGCAGATCGCCGGCATGAAGGGCCTCGTCTCCAATCCCCGGGGCGAGATGATCCCCCGGCCCATCAAGTCCTCGTTCCGCGAGGGCCTGTCGGTGCTGGAGTACTTCATCTCCACCCACGGTGCTCGGAAGGGCCTGGCGGACACCGCCCTGCGGACCGCCGACTCCGGCTACCTCACCCGACGCCTCGTCGACGTGGCCCAGGAGCTCATCATCCGCTCCGAGGACTGCGGCACGACCCGCGGCATCTGGCTCGAAGACGTCTTCCCCGACGAGGCAGGGCGTCGCTCGTACTTGGAGACCCGGGCGTACGGCCGGGTCCTGACGGAGCCCGTCTCGCTTTCCGACGGCACCGTCCTGCCGGCAGGGTTGATGCTCGACGACGAGCACGTCGCGTCGCTGCGTGACGACCCGGGTGTCACCCGGATCCGCGCCCGGTCCGTCCTCACATGCGAGGCCGAGCACGGTGTGTGCGCGTTCTGCTACGGCCGGTCTTTGGCCACGGGCAAGCTCATCGAGCTCGGTGAGGCCGTCGGGGTCATCGCCGCGCAGTCGATCGGCGAGCCGGGCACCCAGCTCACCATGCGGACGTTCCACACCGGTGGTGTCGTCGGCGAGGACATCACCCACGGCCTGCCCCGTGTCGTCGAGCTCTTCGAGGCCCGCACGCCCAAGGGCGCCGCCGTGCTGGCGCACCACTCCGGCGTGGCCCGCATCGCCGAGGAGGAGGGCGGCCGCCGGATCACCGTGGTGGGCGACGACGGCACCGAGGAGTCGGTCCTCGTCGGGCTGCGCGCCCACCTCGAAGTGGCCGACGGCCAGGAGGTCGCGGCAGGTGACGCGCTCCTCGAAGGCCCGAAGGACCCGAAGGAGCTCCTGGAGGTCAAGGGCATCCGGGAGACCCAGCAGTACCTGGTGGAAGAGGTGCAGAAGGTCTACCGGGACCAGGGCGTGTCCATCCACGACAAGCACATCGAGCTGATCGTGCGGCAGATGCTGCGCCGAGTGCTGGTGGCCGAGCCCGGCGACGCCGCCTTCCTGCCCGGTGAGCGCGTGGAGTCCCAGGTCTACGCCGAGGTCAACCGCTCGCTGGTCCAGGAGGGGAAGCGGCCGGCCGAAGGCCGGCCCGAGCTCATGGGGATCACCAAGGCGTCGCTCGCCACCGAGTCCTGGCTGTCGGCCGCCTCGTTCCAAGAGACCACCCGGGTGCTCACCGAGGCCGCCATCGAGAGCAAGTCCGACCAGCTCTTCGGCCTGAAGGAGAACATCATCATCGGCAAGCTCATCCCCGCCGGGACGGGGATGGACATCTACCGGCAGGTGGACGTCGACCTTCCCGACGCCGTTGCGGTCTCCCTGCGGAGCTACGGCTTCGACGAGGAGACCGAGGACCTGGCAGCCTGGCTGCGGGACAGTGGCGGGTCGCAGCACCCGGGCTTTGGCGACGGGTTCGGCAGCGACATCCTCGGTGGCAGCGGGCTCGGGTCCGGGATCGGCCCCGGCGACCTCGGCGGTGGGATCGGCCCGGGCGACCTCGGCGGCAGCGGCTTCGCAGCTCCGGTCGCCGCCGATGGTGACGCAGGCGAAGCTGGGGACGGTGACGGCCCCGACCACGGCCAGCTCGAAGCGGGCGCCTGAGCGCCCGGTCCCACGACCGCCGGACCGGCCCGGGCGCAAGCCCGGGCCGGGTGCCCGGCAGGCGGCCGGGGCGCTGGCCACCGGGCACCGGCCGGTGGCGGAAGCGCTCTCCCTGACCACGGCGTTTGTGCGGCAGGGCCGCTGCTACTAGCATGGACCCGCTGTGGTTCGACGCGCTTGTGCGCGTCCCCGGTGCCGGGAGCGTTCCCGCCCTCGGTGTGCAGTCCCCAGTCGATCGACCAGAGGTCACGCGTGCCCACCATCGAGCAGCTCGTCCGCAAGGGCCGGGCCACCAAGCCATCCAAGACGAAGACCCCGGCCCTGAAGGGCGCGCCGCAGCGTCGCGGGGTGTGCACCCGCGTCTTCACCACCACGCCGAAGAAGCCGAACTCGGCACTGCGCAAGGTGGCCCGTGTCCGGCTCACCAGCGGAGTCGAGGTGAGCGCCTACATCCCCGGCGTCGGGCACAACCTGCAGGAGCACTCGATCGTGCTCGTCCGCGGCGGCCGGGTGAAGGACCTGCCTGGTGTCCGCTACAAGGTGATCCGCGGGGCGCTCGACGCTGCCGGCGTGCGCGAGCGCAGCCAGGCTCGGTCCCGCTACGGCGCGAAGAAGGAGTCCTGAGTTGCCCCGCAACGGTCCTGCCCCCCGACGCGAGCTCGTCCCCGATCCGGTCTACCGGTCGGTGCTGGTCACGCAGTTCGTGAACAAGGTGCTGTCGCGCGGCAAGCGCACCCTGGCGGAGCGCATCGTCTACCAGGCCCTGGAGCTGGTGCGTGAGCGCAGCGGCGCCGACCCGGTGTCGACGCTGAAGAAGGCCGTGGAGAACACCCGGCCCGAGCTCGAGGTCCGCAGCCGGCGAGTCGGTGGGGCCACCTACCAGGTGCCCGTCGAGGTCCGTCCCCGCCGAGCGACCACGCTGTCGATCCGGTGGCTGGTGAGCTACGCCCGCCAGCGTCGCGAGAAGACGATGGTCGAGCGCATGGCCGGGGAGATCCTGGACGCCGCCAACGGCACCGGCGCCGCGGTGAAGCGCCGCGAGGACCTGCACAAGATGGCCGAGTCCAACCGGGCCTTCGCCCACTACCGCTGGTAACAGCCCGGCGGCTGCAGCCCGGCGCTCGCCGTCGGCACCCGCGCGCAGCGCACCAGGACCGGTGCCGGCGAGCAGGGTGACCGGACCGGGCCCGACGACACGTACGCAACGACGGAACACGACCGAAGAGCACGACCATGGCCGACGCACGCCCCATCCGAGAGTTCCCGCTGGCTAGGACCCGCAACATCGGGATCATGGCCCATATCGACGCGGGCAAGACCACGACGACCGAGCGGATCCTCTACTACACCGGCAAGAACTACAAGATCGGCGAGGTCCACGAGGGTGCCGCCACCATGGACTGGATGGTCCAGGAGCAGGAGCGCGGCATCACCATCACCTCGGCTGCCACCACCTGCAAGTGGCGCGACTGCTGGATCAACATCATCGACACGCCCGGCCACGTCGACTTCACCGTCGAGGTCGAGCGCTCCCTCCGGGTCCTCGACGGCGCCGTCGCCGTCTTCGACGCCGTCGCCGGCGTCGAGCCCCAGACCGAGACGGTGTGGCGCCAGGCGAACAAGTACCAGGTCCCCCGGATCTGCTTCGTCAACAAGATGGACCGGATCGGCGCCGACTTCGGCCGGACGGTCGAGATGATCCGAGACCGCCTGGACGCCACGCCCGCCGTGGTGCAGATCCCCATCGGGGCCGAGGGCGGGTTCCAGGGCATCGTCGACCTGCTCGCCATGCAGGCACTGGTGTGGGACGACGGCATGGGTGACACGTGGCGCGAGGAGCCGGTGCCCGAGGCGCTGGCGACCGAAGCCGCCGACGCCCGCCACCAGCTCGTCGACGTCCTCTCCAACTACGACGACGCCATCACGGAGAAGTACCTGGGCGACGAGGAGATCACCGCCGAGGACCTGCGCGGTGCGATCCGGCGTGCCACCATCGCCAGCGAGATCGTCCCGGTGCTGTGCGGCTCCGCCTTCAAGAACAAGGGCGTGCAGCCGATGCTCGACGCCGTCGTCGACTTCCTGCCGAGCCCCCTCGACGTGCCGCCCACCGAGGGCCTCACCCTCAAGGGCGAGAACACCGAGCGCAAGCAGGACGACACTGAGCCGTTCTCGGCGCTCGCCTTCAAGATCATGACCGACCCCTACGTCGGCAAGCTGACCTACCTCCGCGTCTACTCCGGCACCCTCACCAAGGGCTCCACCGTCCTGAACTCCACCAAGGACCGCAAGGAGCGGGTGGGGCGCATCCTGCAGATGCACGCCAACCACCGCGAGGACAAGGACGCCATCTTCACGGGCGACATCGTCGCCGCCGTCGGCCTGAAGAACACCACCACCGGCGACACCCTGTGCGACCCCGGCAACCCGGTCGTGCTCGAGGCGCTCGAATTCCCCGAGCCCGTCATCCACGTGGCCGTCGAGCCCAAGACCAAGGCCGACCAGGACAAGCTGTCGAAGGCGCTGTTCGCCCTGTCCGAAGAGGACCCGACGTTCCGGGTTCGCAGCGACGAGGAGACCGGGCAGACGGTCATCTCGGGGATGGGCGAGCTCCACCTGGAGGTGCTCGTCGACCGCATGCTGCGCGAGTTCTCCGTCGACGCCAACGTGGGCAAGCCACAGGTGGCCTACCGCGAGACGATCCGCAAGTCGGTGGAGAAGATCGAGGAGCGCTACATCCGCCAGACCGGCGGTCGTGGCCAGTACGGCCACGTCGTCATCAGCCTGGAGCCCACCGGGCCGGGCGGCGGCTACGAGTTCGTCGACAAGATCACCGGGGGTGTCATCCCCAAGGAGTACATCCCCGCGGTCGACGCCGGCATCCAGGAGGCCCTGACCAACGGGGTCCTGGCCGGCTACCCCATGGTCGACGTCCGGGTGAACCTGACCTTCGGTTCGTACCACGATGTCGACTCCTCGGAGATGGCGTTCAAGATCGCCGGTTCGATGGCGGTGAAGAAGGCCGCCCACGCGGCCAGCCCGGTCCTGCTCGAGCCGGTCATGGCTGTCGAGGTCGTCACCCCCGAGGACTACATGGGCGACGTCATCGGCGACCTGTCGAGCCGACGGGGCAAGGTCGAGGGGATGGAGCAGCGGGGCAGCAGCCAGGTCATCCGGGCGCTTGTCCCGCTCGCCGACATGTTCGGCTACGCTACCGACCTGCGTTCACGCACGCAGGGCCGGGCGAACTACAGCATGCAGTTCAGCGCCTACCACGAAGTACCCGACTCGATCGCCCGGGAGATCATCGCCCGAGCCCGCGGCGAGTGAGCCGGGACGTGGGCGCCGGCATGCCCGGCGTCCGCGTTGGCGGGTGACAGCGACCCGGACCGGTCGCCAGAGCCCACTGCTGATCCACACCGCGACACCACGATCACCACGTAGACATTTAAGGCGTCGCCCGACGGGGGGACCGCCCGAGACCAGGAGCCGTACCGACCGCCATGGCCAAGCAGAAGTTCGAGCGCACAAAGCCCCACGTCAATATCGGCACCATGGGCCACATCGACCATGGGAAGACGACGCTCACCGCCGCCATCACCAAGGTCCTGTCGGAGGCAAACCCCAACGTCGCCTTCACGCCGTTCGACCAGATCGACAAGGCGCCGGAGGAGAAGCAGCGGGGCATCACCATCTCGATCGCCCACGTCGAGTACGAAACGGACAACCGGCACTACGCCCACGTGGACATGCCGGGCCACGCCGACTACATCAAGAACATGATCACCGGTGCCGCCCAGGTGGACGGCGCCATCCTGGTGGTCTCCGCCGCCGACGGCCCGATGCCCCAGACGCGTGAGCACGTGCTGCTCGCCCGGCAGGTCGGCGTCCCCTACATCGTCGTGGCGCTGAACAAGGCCGACATGGTCGACGACGAGGAGCTCCTCGACCTGGTCGAGCTCGAGGTGCGGGAGCTGCTCAGCTCCTACGAGTTCCCCGGCGACGACATCCCGGTGGTGCGCGTCAGCGCCCTGAAGGCGCTCGAGGGCGACCCGGAATGGACGCCGAAGATCCTGGAGCTCATGGCTGCGGTCGACGACTACATCCCCGAGCCGGAGCGCCCGATCGACAAGCCGTTCCTGATGCCCATCGAAGACGTCATGTCCATCACCGGCCGTGGCACTGTGGTCACCGGCAAGGTCGAGCAGGGCCAGGTCAAGGTGGGCGAGGAAGTCGAGATCGTCGGGCTGCGCACCACCCAGAAGTCCACGGTGACCGGCGTCGAGATGTTCCGCAAGCTCCTCGACGAGGGACGTGCCGGAGACAACATCGGCGCCCTGCTCCGCGGCACGAAGAAGGAGGACGTCGAGCGCGGCCAGGTCCTGGCCAAGCCCGGCTCCATCACCCCGCACACCAACTTCGAGGCCAACGTCTACGTGCTGACGAAGGAGGAGGGTGGCCGCCACAAGCCGTTCTTCAACAACTACCGGCCGCAGTTCTACTTCCGGACCACCGACGTCACCGGCTCCATCACCCTCCCCGAGGGAACGGAGATGGTCATGCCTGGGGACAACACCGAGATGACCGTGGAGCTGCAGAAGCCCATCGCCATGGACGAGGGCCTGCTCTTCGCCATCCGCGAGGGTGGGCGCACGGTCGGCTCGGGCCGCGTCACCAAGATCCTGAAGTAGTCCGGGAACCGACGCGAGCAGGACGGAGCGCAACGTGGCCGATACGAGCCGACAGAAGATCCGGATCAGGTTGAAGGCCTACGACCACGAGATCCTCGACCAGTCCACGGAGAAGATCGTGCAGACGGTCCTCCGCACCCAGGCCAAGGTCCAGGGTCCCGTCCCGCTGCCGACGGAGAAGCACCGGTACACGGTGATCCGGTCGCCGCACAAGTACAAGGACAGCCGCGAGCACTTCGAGATGCGGGTCCACAAGCGGCTGGTGGACATCGTCGAGCACACGCCGAAGACCGTCGACTCCCTGCAGCGGCTTGACCTGCCTGCCGGCGTCGACATCGAGATCAAGATCCAGAACGTCTGACCTCCGTCGGGGGCGAGCCCCCGACTGCCCCCGAGCGCTCGCGTGCCGAAGCCGGCGGCGGGCGATTGGCGGCGGCGACTGGCGGTGTGCCAGCGGCACGGTGTAACGTCGTACGCCGGTCGACGGTGAGCCAGTGCTCGCTGTGACCGAGCCATGTCGATGTCCCCGAGCGCCCACCGGCAACGGTGGGGACCTCCGGGCGAACCAGGTCGAGCGCTCCGCTCGGGGGTTCCCGGGCGGAGCGTTGGCGTGCAACGGGCACCGTGCGGCGCCTGCAGGAACGGGCCCCGATGCGGGTCCAGTGAGAAGGGCACCACCACGGTGCCCGGTGATGACGGAGAGGACCACGGGACCGTGGCTACGAAGGCGATCGTCGGCGAAAAAGTCGGCATGACCCAGGTCTGGGACGAGGAGCACCGCGCCGTGCCGGTGACGGTCCTCAAGGTCGCGCCGGCGCGGATCGTCCAGGTGAAGACACCCGAGCGCGAAGGGTACGCCGCCCTCCAGGTCACCTGGGGCGTCCGGCGGGCCAGCACCCTGACCAAGCCCGAGCAGGGCCACTACGCCAAGGCCGGTGTCGAGCCGGGCCGCCGGCTGGTGGAGCTGCGGATCGACGACATCAGCGGGTACGAGGTCGGCCAGCAGCTCACCGCCGAGATCCTGGCGCCGGGCGAGCGGGTGGACGTCACCGCCGTGTCCAAGGGCAAAGGCTTCGCCGGCGGCATGAAGCGGCACAACTTCAAAGGTCAGGGCGCGGGGCACGGCAACCACAAGAAGCACCGGGCGCCGGGCTCGATCGGTGCGTGTGCCACCCCGGCACGGGTGTTCAAGGGCACCCGCATGGCCGGGCGCATGGGCGGCACGCAGGTCACCACGATGAACCTGCAGGTCGTCGCCGCCGATCCGGAGCGCGAGCTGATCCTGGTCAAAGGAGCGGTTCCCGGCCCTCGGGGCGCGGTCGTCGTCCTGCGCGACACGGTGAAGGGCCCGGCCGCCACGAACGGGAGACCGGCATGAACGCACTCGCCACCCTGACGCCCGCGGCCCGGCGGGCAGCGGCCCGGCCCGAGCCCGCACGACGCACCGTCGACCGGCGCACCGTGGCGGGCGACGTGCTCGGCCAGGTCGAGCTCGACCCCGAGACGTTCGGCATCGTCCCCAACACCGCGGTCATGCACCAGGTCGTGGCCGCCCAGCTCGCCGCCGCACGCGCCGGCACCCAGTCGACCCGCACCCGGGCCGAAGTCGCCGGCGGCGGTGCCAAGCCGTTCCGCCAGAAGGGCACCGGGCGTGCCCGCCAAGGGTCCACTCGGGCCCCGCAGTGGTCCGGCGGCGGGGTCGCGCTGGGCCCGAAGCCCCGTTCCTACCGCCAGCGCACCCCGAAGAAGATGATCCGCCTGGCGCTGCGCTCGGCGCTGTCCGACCGGGCGTCCGAGGGGCGCATCGCGCTCGTCGACACCTGGGGTTGGGACGTGCCGCGGACCAAGTCGGCGGTGGCCGCGCTCGCAGCCCTCGGGCTCAGCGGGCGCATCCTGGTGGTGTGCACCAGCGACGACATCGCTGCCGAGCGCTCGTTCTCCAACCTCCAGCGGGTGCACGTGATTGACGTCACCGAGCTCAACGCCTACGACATCCTGCGCAGCGACTGGGTCGTCTTCACCGACGAGACGCTGCCCGGTGGGGCGGTCGCCGGCATGGGGGCGGGCGCCGAAGCCGCCGTGCCCGCGGTTGGACCCAGCAGCGCACCACGGAGCCCTGCCGGCGCAGACACCGGTCGTGGCGCCGAAGCCGCAACAGGCGCCAGCGAGGACGACGACGCCAGCGAAGACGAGGAGGGCGAGGCATGAGGTCCGCAGATCAGGTCCTGGTCCGCCCGGTCATCTCGGAGAAGACCGACCGGCTCATGTCGGCCGGCACCTACGTCTTCGTCGTCGCCCCCGACGCCACCAAGGTCGATGTCCGCCATGCGGTCGAGCAGGTGTTCGGCGTGCGCGTCGCCCAGGTCAACACCCTGAACCGCATCGGCAAGCACCGGCGGAACCGGCGGACGAACATCGTCGGCACCCGCCCGTCGACCAAGCGAGCCATGGTCACGCTGGCCGGCAACGACCGCATCGACCTCTTCGAGAAGAGCTGAGAGGACCGCGCATGACGCTCCGCAAGCGCAAGCCCACCAGCGCCGGCCGCCGGTTCCAGTCCGTCTCCGATTTTTCGGAGATCACTCGGTCGAAGCCCGAGCGGTCACTGCTGGCGCCCAAGCCGTCGACCGGCGGCCGCAACGCCCAGGGCCGCAAGACGGCTCGGCACCGCGGCGGCGGGCACAAGCAGCAGTACCGCATGGTCGACTTCAAGCGCAACAAGGATGGCGTGCCGGCCAAGGTCGCGGCCATCGAGTACGACCCCAACCGCAACGCCCGCATCGCGCTGCTGCACTACTACGACGGTGAGAAGCGCTACATCCTTGCCCCGGCCGGGGTGAAGGTCGGGGACGTCCTGCAGAACGGCCAGGGTGCCGAGATCCGTCCCGGCAACGCTCTGCCGCTGCGCTACATCCCCGTCGGCTCGACCGTCCACAACATCGAGCTCCGGCCCGGCCAGGGCGGCAAGATGGCGCGTGGCGCCGGCATGAGCGCCCAGCTCGTGGCCAAGGAAGGCACGTTCGCCACGCTGCGCCTGCCGTCGACGGAGATGCGCCGCGTCGCCATCGACTGCCGGGCCACCCTCGGCACGGTCGGCAACGCCGAAGCCGAGCTGATCTCGGTGGGCAAGGCCGGCCGCAACCGGTGGCGCGGCGTGCGACCCCAGACCCGAGGTGTCGCGATGAACCCTGTCGACCACCCGCTCGGCGGTGGCGAAGGCAAGTCGTCGGGTGGTCGCCACCCGGTCTCGCCGTGGGGCAAGCCCGAAGGACGCACCCGTGCCCGCCACAAGGCGTCCGACCAGATGATCGTCCGCCGCCGCCGCACCCGCGGCGCGCGCCGGTGACGGATCCGAGAGAGGACCTGCGCAATGCCGCGTAGCCTGAAGAAAGGCCCGTTCGTCGACGGCCACCTCCTCCGCAAGGTGGACACGCTGAACGCCGCCAACGACAAGCGGGTCATCCGGACCTGGTCGCGTCGCTCAACCATCATCCCCGACATGGTCGGCCACACCATCGCCGTCCACGACGGTCGCAAGCATGTCCCGGTGTACATCACCGAGTCGATGGTCGGCCACAAGCTGGGCGAGTTCGCACCGACCCGGACGTTCCGCTTCCACGCCGGTCAAGAACGGCAGGGGAGGCGCTGACGTGACTGGCCCCAAGACCAACGAGCGCCCCGGCACCCGCGCCGTCCTGCGCCACTTCCGGATGTCGGCCACCAAGGCCCGCCAGGTCCTCGACCTCATCCGCGGGCAGGACGTGGACCGCGCCGCCGACATGCTGCGCACCACCCCGCGTGAAGCCGCACGGGTCGTGGCCAAGGTCCTCGACTCCGCCGTGGCCAACGCCCGGCACAACGACGGGATCGACCCCGAGGAGCTGTACGTGTCCGCCTGCTTCGCCGACGAGGGCACCACCCTCAAGCGGTGGCGGCCCCGGGCTCGCGGTCGTGCCACACGCATCCGGAAGCGGACGTGCCACATCACCGTGATCGTGTCGCGGCTGCCCGAGGAGCGCCTGCAGCGCCGCCGGGCCCGGCAGGCGTCGAGCGGCGTGCAGCAGCGCTCCCGCCGGGTTGCCGCCTCGCGGCGCGAGGAGACCGTGTCGGCCGCACCGGTCGCAGAGGCCAGCGAATGGGCCGGCCATGCCGACGAGCAGGTAGCCGGCGCCGCGGAGGCTGTCGCCGCGGAGGCTGTCGCCGCGGAGGCTGCCGGCACCGACGCTCCGGTGGCTGACGCGGCTTCGGGGCAGACGGACGACGACGGCGACGACGAGGGCGCTGGTGACTGGTCGGAGACCGTCGATGACGGAGACGCCGGCGACGACGGGGCCACGGCCAGTGGCGACGCAGAGGAGAAGGGCTGAGCCATGGGTCAGAAGGTCAACTGCCGCCGAACCACACCCGTTGTCCATGCTGCCAGCTCGAGCACGAGGACCGGGTACTGAGATGGGTCAGAAGGTCAATCCGTACGGGTTCCGGCTCGGCGTCACCACCGACTGGAAGTCACGGTGGTTCGAGGAGCGCAGCTACCAGGATTTCGTGATCGAGGACTGGCGCATCCGCCACTACCTCATGTCCCAGCTCGAGGCGGCCGCCGTCAGCCGCATCGAGATCGAGCGCACCCGTGACCGGCTGCGTGTCGACATCCACACCGCGCGGCCCGGCATCGTCATCGGCCGGCGCGGATCGGAAGCCGACCGCCTGAAGAAGCAGCTGGAGACCATCACCGGGTTGCGCAACCGGATCCAGCTCAACATCCAGGAGATCAAGCAGCCCGAGCTCGACGCCGCACTCATCGCGCAGAGCATCGCCGACCAGCTGGTTCGTCGGGTCGCCTTCCGGCGAGCGATGAAGCGGGCCATGCAGACCGTCACGAAGGCAGGTGCCCTGGGCGTCCGCGTGCAGTGCTCGGGCCGCCTCGGTGGCTCGGAGATGGCCCGCAAAGAGGGCTACCGCGAGGGCAGGGTGCCGTTGCACACCCTGCGGGCCGACATCGACTACGGCTTCCGCGAGGCCCGCACCACCTTCGGGCGCATCGGCGTCAAGGTGTGGATCTACAAGGGCGACATCCTCCCGTACAAGCTCTCCACCGAGGACAAGATCAACCGCGAAGCGGCCATGGCGGCTGGCGAGACGTCGGGCCAGGCCCGGCCGCGCCGGCTCGTCACCGCCGGTGGTGGTCGTCGCCGTGCGGGCCAGGGTGAGCCGGGAACCGCACCGGAGCCCGGCGCCCCGGTCGCCGAAGGCAACGGCCCCCCGGCCCAGGCGCCCGCACCGCGGCCCGACGTGGACACGACGGTGGTGACCGGGCCGGCACCCCAGGCGCCTGCCGACGAGGTCGTCCACGCGGCACCGGAGGCAGCGCCGGCCGCCGAGGCGGCCACCGAGGCCCCGCCGGAGGCCGCTGCTACCGGTGAGGAGACCGACGCTGCCGGCGGCGAGGAGACCGAAGTCGCGTCGCCGCCCCTCCCGGGCAGTGGACCGGCCGACGGCGGCGACGACCTGGAGCGCCTGCTGGCGGAAGAGGAAGAGATCGAACGGCGGACTCGCAGCGAGCACCACGAGGCACCGCACTTCCGCAAGGAGTCCGACTGACATGCTGATGCCCCGGAAGGTCAAGCACCGCAAGCAGCAACGCGGCAGGTTGACCGGGTCGGCCAAGGGTGGGACGGCGATCACCTTCGGCGACTACGGCATCCAGGCGCTCGAACCAGGCTGGCTCACCGCCCGCCAGATCGAAGCCGCCCGAATTGCCATGACCCGGCACGTCCGCCGTGGCGGCAAGGTGTGGATCCGGGTGTTCCCGGACAAGCCGGTCACCCAAAAGCCAGCCGAGACCCGGATGGGATCGGGCAAAGGCAACCCCGAGCACTGGGTGGCCGTCGTCCGTCCCGGGCGGGTGCTGTTCGAGCTTGCCGGAGTCGACGTCGACCTGGCGCGTGCCGCCATGGAGCGCGCCATCCAGAAGCTGCCGTTCAAGGCCCGGTTCGTGGTGCGCCCAGGCACCCACGGCACGGCCGAGGTGGAGGTCTAGCCGTGCCCCGTGTCCTGGAATTGCGCGAGCTCGACGACGAGGAGCTCGAAAACAGGCTGGCCGAGTACCGGCGTGAGCTGCTGAACCTCAGGTTCCAGCTCGCCACCGGCCAGCTCGACAACAGCGCTCGGATCCCGCAGGTCCGGCGGGACGTGGCCCGCGTCCTGACCGTGCTGCGCGAGCGGGACATCGACGTGGTGGAGGCCGACCTGGCTGCCGCAGAGCGCGCCCCGGCGCTGCGCGAAGAGGCTCGGCGTCGCTCCGAAGCGGCCGCCGCTCGCGCCGTCGAGGCGGATGCCGAGGCCGGCGACGACACCGAGCCGGGCACGGGCGACGACGCGGCCACCGCGTCCGTCGCCGACGAGGAGGAGGACGAGTGATGGCTGAGGAGCAGGCCGGTGCCGGCGACGGCGCCCGCCGCCAGCGCAAGGTCCGCGAGGGCAGAGTGGTGTCCGACGCCATGCAGTCGACGGTCGTCGTGGCCGTGGTGGAGCGCGTCCGTCACCGGCGCTATGGCAAGACCGTGCAGCGGACCACCAAGCTCTACGCCGACGACCAGATGGAAGCACGTGTGGGTGACCGGGTCCGGGTTGTCGAGACCCGGCCGCTGTCCAAGCTGAAGCGCTGGCGTGTCACCGAGGTCCTGGAGCGGGCCCGATGATCCAGCAGGAGTCGAGACTACGGGTGGCGGACAACTCCGGCGCACGCGAAGTCCTGTGCATCAAGGTGCTCGGGGGCTCACGCCGTCGCTACGCCAGCATCGGGGATGTCTTCGTGGCGACCGTCAAGGACGCCATCCCCGGCGCGGCCGTGAAGAAGGGTGACGTCGTGAAGTGCGTGGTGGTCCGAACTGCCAAGGAGAAGCGGCGGCCGGACGGCAGCTACATCCGGTTCGACGAGAACGCGGCGGTCCTCATCAACGACCAGCAGCAGCCCCGTGGCACCCGGATCTTCGGCCCCGTCGGCCGCGAGCTGCGAGACAAGCGGTTCATGCGGATCGTCTCGCTGGCCCCGGAGGTGCTCTGATGCGGATCCGCAAGGGAGACACCGTTCAAGTCCTGTCAGGCAAGCAGCGCGGGCGACGCGGCCAGGTGATGGTCGCCGACCCCGAGCTCGGCACGGTGATCGTCGACGGGGCCAACATGGTCAAGCGGCACACCAAGCCGACCGGAGCCACCATGCAGGGCGGCATCATCGACAAGGACATGCCGCTGCCGGCAGGCAAGGTCGCCATCGTCTGCTCGTCGTGCGGCCCGACCCGCATCGGCATGCAGTTCGACGAGACGGGCCGCAAGATCCGGGTGTGCCGGAAGTGCGGAGGGGCGCTGTGAGCGCGGCGACGACCCGACCCCGCCTGAAGGTGCGGTACGACACCGAGGTGCGCGCCCAACTCCAGCAGGAGCTGGAGCTGGGCAACATCATGGAGGTGCCCCGCCTCGAAAAGATCGTGGTGAACATGGGTGTCGGACGTGCCACTCAGACGCCGTCGGCCATCGAGGGCGCAGTCCGGGACCTCCAGACCATCACCGGGCAGAAGCCGGTGGTGACCAGGGCCCGGCGCTCGATCGCCGGCTTCAAGCTGCGCGAAGGCGTCGCCATCGGAGCCAAGGTCACCATGCGAGGTGACCGGGCATGGGAGTTCTTCGACCGGCTGGTGGCCCTGGCCATCCCCCGGATCCGGGACTTCCGCGGCTTGCCGTCTCGCTCGTTCGACGGCCACGGCAACTACACATTCGGCGTGACCGAGCAGCTGATCTTTCCCGAGGTCGACTACGACAGCGTCGACTCCACCAGGGGGATGGACATCACCATCTGCACGACCGCACGCAGCGACCAGGAGGGCCGGGCCTTTCTGCGGGCGTACGGCTTCCCGTTCAGGCAGGAGGGCGCGTGACGCCATGGCCAAGAAGGCACTGATCCAGAAGCAGCAGCGCACCCCGAAATTCAAGGTGCGCGGGTACACGCGGTGCCGGCGGTGTGGCCGGCCCCACTCGGTGTACCGGAAGTTCGGTCTGTGCCGCATCTGTTTGCGGGTAATGGTGCACGCCGGGGAGATCCCCGGCGTCACCAAGGCGAGCTGGTGAAGGGAGGGCTGCAACGATGACGATGACCGATCCCATCGCGGACATGCTGACCCGCATCCGCAATGCCAACACCGCCATGCACGACACGGTGCGGATGCCCAGCTCCAAGCTGAAAGAGTCACTCGCCGGCATCCTGACGCGCGAGGGCTACATCGACGGCTTCGACGTCCGGCCGGCCACCGCCGGCCCGGGCACGGTGCTCGAGATCCGCTTGAAGTACGACACCGACCGCAGCCGGACCATCGCCGGGTTGCGCCGCATCTCCAAGCCGGGCCTGCGCATCTACGCCCGAGCAGACCGGATGCCGCGTGTGCTCGGCGGCATGGGCGTCGCAGTGCTGTCCACCAGCCACGGGCTCATGACCGACCGCGAAGCCCGGCAGCGCCGGGTCGGCGGCGAGGTGCTCTGCTATGTCTGGTGACCGTCGGGCGGCATGCGCCCGACCTGTGACGTCGGCCATGCGGCTGACGCCGGATGGCCGGCAGACACTTATCGCTCGGGCCGAAGAGGAGGTTCGCTGATGTCGCGCATCGGGCGCACCCCTATCCCCGTCCCCGCCGCGGTGACGGTTGACGTCGTTGGTTCCACGG
>JAJZLP010000155.1:12473-32506 GCA_021803325.1 Actinomycetes bacterium | reverse complement strand
GACCCCTCCCATCGCCGAGGCGATCGGCCTGGCCGCCGCGGTCGAGTACCTGGACCGCCTGGGGATGGACGCCGTGACCGCCCACGAGCTTGACCTGACCGCCTACGCGCTCGGGTCGTTGGCGGACCGCTTCGGCAAGGACCTGGTCGTCCACGGTCCGACCGGCACCGACGACCGGGGTGGCGTGCTGTCGTTCGCGTACCGCGACGTGCACCCCCACGACCTGGCCCAGGTGCTCGACCAGTCCGGCGTGTGCGTGCGGGCCGGACATCACTGCGCCAAACCGCTGATGCGCCGCCTGGGCGTGAACGCCACCGCACGAGCCTCCTTCTACGTCTACAACGACGAGGCGGATGTCGACTCCCTCGCCGACTCGCTGGCCGAGGCCGGTAGCCTGTTCGGCTAGGACGCCGACCCACCAGGACGAAACCGACCCACCAGGACGAAACCGACCCTCAGGACAGACATGACCGGGCTCGAAGACCTGTACCGCGAGATCATCCTCGACCACTACCGCAGCCCTCGGAACCGGGGTGAGCTGCCCTCCCCGCCTGCCAGGCGGGTAGAAGGGTTCAACCCGCTGTGCGGCGACGAGATCGTCGTGTACGTCCAGGTCGACGGCGACGTGGTCTCCGACATCCGCATCGGTGGCCAGGGCTGCTCCATCAGCCAGTCCTCGGCGTCGCTCATGTCCGCTGCGGTCAAGGGCAAGCCGGTCACCGAGGTCCGCGACCTGATCCGCACCTTCAAGGCGATGATGTCCATCCACGAGGCCACCCTCGGAGCCGAGGACGACGGGGACGACGCGACATCGGGCTCCGCAGCCGGGGGCGTCGACGAGGACCCCCCCGTGGCCGTCGACCCCGACTCGCTGGGTGAGCTCGCTGCCCTCCAGGGGGTCGTGAAGTTCCCCGTGCGGATCAAGTGCGCCACCCTGTCGTGGAACACCCTGGCGCAGGGCCTCGACCAAGCTGCCAGCTGACTGCTGACCGCTCGGGCCTACCGGGCCGCGGTGGTGCTCAGCACGGGTGCGGGTCGTACGACGGCACCACGGTCGGTGTCACCGTCACCGCTGCGGATCCGGAGCCCGACGCCGAGGTTCCCCCTGCTGCGCTGCCTGCCCCGCCCGTCGTCGGCAACACGCTGCTTGACGAGCCGCTCCCCCTCGGTGCGACCACCGCCTGGCCGTACTGGTCGACCGGCGGGGTGCTCACCGCCTGGGGAGGCCCGCCGAGAAAGGCGGCGATCATCTGCTGCGCCTGGGGCTGCTGCACCACCAGGATGTCGCCGGCATAGCTGCTCACCTGCGGTGCCGTCGGCAGGGTGTAGCTGGTCAGGCGCGAGCCTGAGAATGCGTGGTACTGCTCGGCCAGCGACAGCAGCATCGAGAACGACAGGCCCCGGTCGACGGTGATGTCCTGGACCATCGTCGACAGCAGGGAGTTGAGGCTGACAGGGTTGACCAGCGTCCGGGCCTTGTCGATCACAGCCTGGATGACGATGTTCTGCCGCTCGATCCGGCCGATGTCCGAGGTGGGATCCGAATGCCAGGACCCGGCCGAGTAGTACTGGTAGAAGCGCGACCGCGACAGAGCGAGTGCCATGGAGCCGTTCAGCGTCTGGCATCCGGCGGTCGGGATGGTCAACCCCGAGTTGTTGTTGCCGTTGTCGTTGTCGCGCGCTGGGTACGGGAAGTCCAGCCGGATGCCGCCCACGGCGTTCACCAGGTTGACCTCGTCGCCGAAGTCCACCGTCACGAAGTGCTGGATCGGGATCCCGAACGTGTCCTCGATGGTGGAGACAAGCGAGTTGGGGCCGTTGTCGAAGGCAGCGTTGATCTTGTTGTCGGCAGCGAGCGGCGATCCGGCCGCCAGTCCCGTGATGTGGACGAAGGTGTCGCGCGGGATCGACAGCATGCGCGCCGTGCCCGCCGCCGGATCGACATGGATGATCTTGATGGTGTCGGAACGCTGCCCACCGACCTGGCTGGCGCTGCCGAACGCCTGAGCGGCCGAACCGGTGTTGCCGGCCCGGCTGTCCGATCCGACGATGAGCACGTTGAACGGCTGGGTACCGTCGCCCGCTGCGCACGCCGCGCACGCCACGGTCCGCACCCTTCCCCACTGGTAGCGCACATAGCCGTACAAACCGCCGACGAGCACCAGCAGCAGCCCGACGAAGGCAATCGACCACCGCAGCACGCGCTGCGCCGCGGTGCGCCGGCGACGCCGCAGCCTGCGGCGCTCCCGGCGGCTGAGCGGGCGGACGGGCGGAGCACCGCCGGGCCCGCTCCCGGGACCCGGTTCGTTGGGCCCCGCGAAGCGGTGGGCCCCGGCCGCCTCCCAGCCGCCGCCGTCAGCCGGCACCGGGGGCCAGCGGCACCGGCGTGTCGGGCCCGTAGCCGCTGCGCTCGAGCTCCTCGGCCACCTCGGGGCCGCCGCTGCGCACGATCCTGCCGCCCACGAGCACGTGGACCATACCGGGCTGCAGCTCGCCGAGCAGCCGCCGGTAGTGGGTGATGGCCAGGACACCGAGCCCCCACTCGTCGACGGCGTCGCTGACCCGGCGGGCCACGGCCCGCAGCCCATCGACGTCGAGCCCGGAGTCGATCTCGTCGAGAATGGCCACCCCCGGCCTGACGATCGCCAGCTGCATGGTCTCGCTGCGCTTGCGCTCGCCACCCGACAGATCGACGTTGAGTGCCCGCTCGAGCATGGCCACACCCAGCCCCACGCGCTCGGCCTCGGCCTCCAGGGTGGTGCGGTCCGGCTCCGGCCGGTCGCGTCCGCTCAGCGCCTCGGCCAGCGCGTGGGCGAGCCCCACGCCGGGGACCTCGGTCGGGTACTGCGGCGCAAGGAACAGCCCGAGCCGAGCCCGCTCCCATGTGGGCAGCGCCAGCAGGTCCACCCCGCCGAGGGTGACGGATCCGCCCAGCACGTCGTAGCCGGGACGGCCCATCAGGACGTGCGACAGGGTGCTCTTGCCCGAGCCGTTGGGACCCATGACAGCGTGGACCTCGCCCGGCCCGACGCGCAGGTCGATCCCGCGCAGCACCTCGCGGCCGCCCACCGCTGCCCGCAGCCCCTCCACCACCAGGCCCTGCCCCCGCCCCCGGTCGTCGGCGCCACCGCTGACGCCGCCGGTGTCGCCCCTCACGGAGCGACCGGTCCCGGATCCGGCCGGGCCGGGCTCCATCGTCGCCGGACCGCTCATGGCAGCTCCAGGATCACGTCGTCACCCTCCACCCGGACGCTGTACACAGGGACCGCACCGGTCGCCGGCAGCGTCCGCGCCTCACCGGTCCGCAGGTCGAACACCGAGCCGTGCTTGGGACATTCGATCTCGCACTCCTCTGGCCAGATGTCGCCCTCGGACAGCGAGTAGTCCTCGTGGCTGCACCGGTCGCCGATCGCGTACCAGTCGTCGTCCAACCGGACGAGCGCGACTCGGTGCCCCGGCACGTCGAACCGCCGGGCCGTTCCGGGGGGAACGTCCCCCCGATCGCACAGCCGGACCAGGTCACCCACGGCCAGCTCCTGCCGTGGCGGAAGGCGTGCGCGCGATCAGCTGCTCGCCGACCAAAGCCTGCAGCCGACGTCCGACGCCGTCGAACGGAGCTCGGGCGGCCAGATCGGTGAAGAAGCCTGCCACCACCAGACGCTCGGCCACTGTGGGCTCGATGCCGCGGGACTCGAGGTAGTAGCGCTGGTCCTCGTCGATCGGTCCGACCGTCGACGCATGGCTGCACCGCACGTCGTTCTCCTCGATGTCGAGGTTGGGCACCGAGTCGGCCCGGGCTCCCTCGGACAGCACCAGGTTGTGGTTCGTCTGCAGGGCGTCGCTGCCCCGGGCGCCGCGGCGGATACGGATGAGCCCGCTGTAGACCGAGCGGGCCGTGTCGGCCACCGCGCCCTTGAACAGCAGCTCGCTGTGGGTTCGGGGTGCGGCGTGCACCTGGCGGGTGCGGAAGTCGAGGACCTGGTCGCCGGTGCCGAGATAGGCAGCCAGCAGCGTGCTCCGGGCGCCGGAGCCGGCCACGGTGGCGTCGGTGCGCAGGCGGGCGTAGCCGCCGCCGGCCACCGCCGAGAACGACCGGAGCTCACCGTCGGTCCCCACCCGGCTGGCCTGCACCGCCACCTGGGTGGCCGAATGGTCGAGCTCCTGCAGGTTGGCGTAGGCCAGGCTGGCCCCGTCAGCCACCTCGAGCTCGGCGACCGACACCACAAGCGGCCCGAGCCCGGTCCCGGTTGCAGCGGCCAAGCCGTCACGGGCGCCACCACCAGCCCCGGCCGCGGCCGCGGCCGCCGGCAGGATCAGCTCCACCACACCGGCACGGGCCCCCTCACCGAGACGCACGACCGTCCGCGGGAACACCGCCCCCCCACGCGCGCCGACCGCGTCGCCCCGCACCAGATGGATGACCAGCACCGGATGCCCCACGTCACTGCCGGCGGCCACGTCCACCACCGCCGCGTCGCACAGGAACGCATCGTGCAGCTCGTCGAAGGCATCGCCCCCGACCGCCACCGCCCCGAGAGCGGTCGGTGGCACGGCGGCAGCGGCCGCGGCGTACACCTGGAGGCTGCCACTGCCATCGCCATCGACGCCAGCACCACCGACACCAGCACCACCGACGCCAGCGCTATCGACGCCAGTGCCGCTACCGGGCCCCTGGATGGCGACGACGCGCCCGTCCAGGGTTACGACGAGCGCGGCGTGAGCGCCGAAGGAGACCGCGGCCGATCGAGCCGTTGCGAGCGCGGCGGCAACAGCGACGTCGCCGGGCGCAAGGCTTGGAGCGAAGCGGTCGAGGTCGAACGTGTCGATCCCGCTGTACCGCCAGATCTCCTCGGCCTCCGAGGGCATGGACTGCGCCTGCAGGCGCTCAGCGGCGGCCGCCCTACGGGCGACCAGCCACGAAGGACCGCCGACGGCCAGCGCCGCGTCGGGGGTGAATCGGCTCAGGGGTACCACCTCGACCTCGCTCGGGACCTTGCGGGACCGCTCGGTCCCGATGCCGGCACTCACGTCGCATGGCGACGTTGCTCCCGGACGCTCAGCCCGGGCTCGGAACCTGCCGGCCGCCGACACCGGACTGGTCCGGTGTCGGCGCTGCCCAGCGGCAGCACCGGCGTTGGACCGACTCTAGTGGACGCCGACAGCAGGCCGACCACGACGCAAGCGCCGGCTCCGGCACGGGCCCACCATTCGACCGACCCGACCAGCCCCGAGCTGGCCACCACCCCCACCGACTCGACCGCCTGCCCACCCGACCACCTGCCCGTCTGGCCCTCTGGCCGCCTGCCCACCCGACCGCCTGCCCACCCGACCACCTGCCCGTCTGGCCCTCTGGCCGCCTGCCCACCCGACCACCTGCCCGTCCGGCCCTCTGGCCCTCTGGCCCTCTGGCCCTCTGGCCCTCTGTCCACGTGCCCACCTGCCCACCTGCCCACCTGCCCACCTGCCCACCTGCCCACCTGCCCGTCGTACACCTCGTCGATAGGCTGCCCGCATGCCCCCCGACCGAGTCGTCACCCTGGAGCGCGAAGGCCACGTGGCGCACGTGTGGCTGGACCGCCCCGCCGCCCGCAACGCCATGGGCCTTGCGTTCTTCGCCCAGCTGCCCGAGGTGCTCGCCGCAGTGTCCGGCGATCACACGGTGCGCGCCGTCGTCATCGGTGCACGCGGCGACCACTTCAGCGTGGGTCTCGACCTGAAGGAGATCGGCGGCGCGCTGGCCGGGGGCCACCTGACGCCACCGGACCCATCGACGCAATCGGACGTGCCGGTCACCGAAGGTCAAGCGCCAGCGCCAGCACCCGCCGCTCGCCGCTCTCCCGCCGCCCAGGCCGCCGCAACGCGCAGCTCGGTCCTTGCCATGCAGCGTGCCATCACCGCGGTGGCCGACTGCCCCAAGCCGGTGATCGCTGCGGTGCACGGCTACTGCATCGGCGGCGGCATCGACCTGATCACCGCTTGCGACATCCGTCTCGCCAGTGCCGACGCCATCTTCTCGGTGCGCGAGACACGGGTGGCGATCGTTGCCGACCTCGGCACCTTGCAGCGCCTGCCCCGGCTGGTGCCAGCGGGCCACGTGGCCGAGCTGGCGTTCACCGGCAAGGACGTCACCGCTGCGCGCGCCCAGCAGATCGGCCTGGTAAACGACGTTCTCCCCGACAAGCCAGCGGTGGCGGCGGCCGCGGCCGCCCTTGCCGCGGAGATCGCGTCAAACTCCCCACTCGCCGTCCAAGGCACCAAGGCGGTCCTGCGTGCCTGCGCGGACCGATCGGTGGCCGAGGGCCTTGACTATGTCGCCACGTGGAACGCCGGGATGCTGCAGTCCGCCGATCTGGTGGAAGCCATGTCGGCCTTCCTCGACAAGCGACCGCCAGACTTCACCGGGAACTGACCTCATGCGACCGGGAACTGACCTCCGCAGGAGGCGGCAGGGATCGGCGCTTTGTGGCGCCTGCTCCAGCAGGGATCGGAGCGCCAGGGGCAGCCGACATCCGGCAGCGGACCCTGCCGGGCAGCGTGGCACCGGTCCCGAACGCCGGTCTTGATCGACGGCCCCGAGCACCGATCTCGAGCGACGGTCCCGAGCACCGCTCGGGAAGACCGGCCCGCTCCACCCGGAGAGCCGGACACCGCCCATGGCGCCGGTGCCCCAGCAGCGCCCGTCGTCCCTCAGCGGCGCCGCCAGGGCCAGCGGCTCCGGCGGTTGGCGAGCTCCCGCCGCTCCGCAGCCCGCTTCCGCTCGAGCTCGGCGATCACTTCGGGCCCGGCCGCGTTGACGATGCTCTCGGCGTCGTCGAGGAGCTGGCCGATGCCGTTGCCCGTCGGCTCGCTCTCCACCGCCGGCTCCACCAGCGTCCCGTGAACCCAGCCGGCATCCGCCAACCTCCGCTCGTAGCGGGGACAGTCATCGGGACAGCGCCAGGGCGCCTCGGGAGCGAGATCGAGCTCGCAGAAGCGCGCCACCTCGCCCGACGAGTAGGTCCTGCTCTGGAAATGCTTGCATTCCTCCCGCATGGGCACCCAACCATCATGCACCGTGGCGCAGGGCCATGGGCAACGGTGTGCCACACCCCATCGCACACTGCATCGGCGCATCGGCGCAGGCCCGAAACCAGCGGCGCCGACGAGGATCAGCCGACCGAGCCCTCCATCTGCAGCTCGATCAGCCGGCTCCATTCGACCGCGTACTCCATGGGCAGCGTCCGGGTGATGGGCTCGATGAACCCGTTGACGATCATGCCCATGGCCTGGCTCTCCGACAACCCGCGGCTCATCAGATAGAAGAGCTGGTCGTCGCCCACTTTGGAGACGGTGGCCTCGTGGCCGACGCGGGCGTCGCGCTCGCCGACCTCCATGTAGGGCTTGGTCTCCGACGTGGACTCGTCGTCGAGGATCAGGGCGTCGCAGCGGACGAAGCTCTTGGCCCGCTTGGCACCCTCCTCCACCCGCACCAGGCCCCGGTAGGTGGACACCCCACCATCCTTGGAGATCGACTTCGACACGATCGTCGACGTGGTCTCCGGCGCCGCGTGCACCATCTTCGCCCCGGCGTCCTGGTGCTGGCCCGCTCCGGCGTAAGCGACCGACAGGACCTCGCCGGACGCCTTCGGCCCCATCAGGTACACCGACGGGTACTTCATGGTGAGCCGGGACCCGATATTGCCGTCGATCCACTCGACATGTGCCTCCGCCTCGGCCCGAGCCCGCTTGGTCACCAGGTTGTAGACGTTGTTCGACCAGTTCTGGATGGTCGTGTAGGTGATCCGGCTGCCCGGAAGGGCTACCAGCTCCACCACCGCCGAGTGCAGCGAGTCGGTCGAGTAGACCGGCGCCGAGCAGCCCTCGACATAGTGCACCTGGGCGCCCTCGTCGGCGATGATCAGCGTGCGCTCGAACTGGCCCATGTTCTCGGCGTTGATCCGGAAGTAGGCCTGCAAGGGCTGGTCCACCACCACACCGGGCGGGACGTAGATGAACGATCCACCCGACCACACCGCCGAGTTGAGCGCGGCGAACTTGTTGTCGTTCGGCGGGATGATCGTTCCGAACCAGCGCCGCACGAGGTCGGGGTACTCGCGCACGGCGGTGTCCATGTCGCAGAACAGGACCCCCATGCGCGCCAGGTCCTCGCGGTTGCGGTGGAAGACCACTTCGGACTCGTACTGGGCGGTCACGCCGGCCAGGTACTTGCGCTCCGCCTCGGGGATCCCCAACTTCTCGTAGGTCGACTTGATGGCGTCGGGGAGCGCGTCCCAGTCCTTCACCTGCGAATCGGTCGGCTTGATGTAGTAGAAGATGTCGTCGAAGTCGAGGTCCGGCATGTTGACCGCGAACCACGGGGCCATCGGCTTGGCGTAGAAGCGCTTGAGCGAGCGGAGACGGAAGGTCCGCATCCACTCCGGTTCGCGCTTCATCTCGGACATCTCTCGGACGATCTCCTCGGAGAGCCCCTTCTTCGGCTTGAAGACGTAGTTCTCCGCGTCGCTCCAGCCCAGCTTGTATCGACCGATATCGAGGTCCACAGTGGCCATGGTGCGCTCCTGGGTGCCGGCCGACCGCCGAGGCGGAGGGGTGCCGGCACAGGTAGGCGGATTTCCCCTACCGCCATAGTAACAACCCCGAGCCGCCTGGGGATACCCCTCGGGCCCACGATCGGGCATCATCGCCCGATGCACGACAACACCGAACCCCGACCGCCGATGGCCGAGCGCCGGCCGAAGTCCCTCAGGGCGCACGGGGACACGCGCATCGACGACTGGGCGTGGCTGCAGGACCGAGACGATCCGGCTGTGCTCGCCCACCTCCGAGCCGAGCAGGCCTACACCGACGCGATGACCGCGACGATGCGCCCACTGCGGGATCGCCTGTTCGAGGAGATCCGCTCGCGCATCGTGGAGACCGACCTGTCGGTGCCGGTGGCCAAGGACGCGTGGTGGTACTACCAGCGAACCGTCACCGGCCTCGACTACCCACTGCACTGCCGCGTGCCCCGCTCGATTGGACCAGATCGTGACACCCCACCAGCATTGTCGGCCGTCGGCGCCGGAGCGCCGGGACATCCCGACGAGCAGGTCCTGCTCGACGAGAACGCCCTCGCCGGCGAGGCTGCCTACCTCGCCGTCGGGGATCTCGCCGTCAGCCCCGGGCACGGACGCCTCGCCTACAGCGTCGACATGACCGGCGACGAACGGTTCACGCTCCGCGTGCGGGCGCTCACAGCGCCGGACAGCGACACGCCTGCGGCGGACCTCCCCGATGTGATCGACGGCACGTCGTATGGCATCGCCTGGGCAGACGACGCCACCGTCTTCTACACCCGGCCTGACGCCGCCAACCGGCCGTTCCAGCTGTGGCGGCACGCCGTGTCGACCGACTCGGCCACTGACGTCCTCGTCTACCAGGAGGACGACGAGCACTTCCACCTGGGGGTGTCTCGCACCAAGGACGGCTGCTACGTCCTGCTGGAGCTTCACTCCAAGGTGACCTCGGAGGTGCGAGCGCTTCACTGCGCCGATCCAACCGGGACGTTCACCACGGTGATGCCCCGCCGGGCCGGCGTGGAGTACACCGTCGAGCACCACAGCGGGACCTTCCTGGTCCTCACCAACGACGGCGCCGAGAACTTCCACGTGATCGCCCTTCCGTCCGGCACACCAGGCACAGGCACAGGCACAGGCACAGGCACAGGCACAGGCACAGGCACAGGCACAGGCACAGGCACAGGCACAGGCACAGGCCTGCACACCTGGGTTGAAGTCGTGCCTGAGCGCCCCGGATCGCGGATCGACGCTCTGGACGTCATGGCTGGCCACCTGGTGCTCCACGAGCGGATCGACGGCAGCGCCCGGATCCGGGTGCTGCCGCTGCCTGCCGGTCCCGACCCGTTCGCCGAGCCGCTTGACGACGGCTGGCTGGTGCCGTGCCCGGACACACCCTCGACCTCGTGGGCCGGCCCCAACCCGGAGCTCGCGTCCACGACCCTGCGCTACGAGTACTCGTCGCTCGTGACACCCCGGTCCGTCTTCGACCTCGACGTGGGGACACGCCAGGCGGTGCTGCGCAAGCGCCAGGAGGTGCTCGGCGGGTTCGACCCGAGCGCCTACGTCTCGGATCGCCTGTGGGCGGACGCCCCCGACGGCTCCCGCGTGCCGGTGTCGGTCGTCCGCCGGTCCGACACCCCCGTCGATGGCACCGCCCCGTGCCTCCTGTACGGGTACGGCGCCTACGAGCACAGCATCGACCCCGTGTTCTCCTCGATCCGCCTCAGCCTGCTCGACCGAGGGGCCGTGTTCGCCATCGCACACGTGCGCGGCGGAGGCGAGCTGGGACGGCGCTGGTACGAGGAGGGGAAGCTGGCGGCCAAGCCGACCTCGTTCTCGGACTTCGTCGCCTGCGCCGACATGCTCGCCGCGTCCGGCTGGGTCGACGGCTCCCGACTGGTGGCGCGCGGGGGGTCGGCCGGCGGGCTGCTCATGGGGGCGGTCATGAACCTGGCGCCGCAGCGGTTCCGGGCGGTGGTGGCGGAGGTCCCGTTCGTCGACTGCCTCACCACCATGCTCGACGACACCTTGCCCCTCACCGTCATCGAACGAGACGAGTGGGGCGACCCGGTCGCCGACCCGGGGATCTACGCCGTCATGCGGGCGTACTCCCCGTATGACAACGTACGCGACGTCCGCTATCCGGATGTCCTGGCCACCGCCGGTCTGGAAGACCCCCGGGTCGGCTACTGGGAGCCGGCAAAGTGGGTGCAACGACTGCGCGCCGCCCATCCCGACAACCGTGTCCTGTTGCGCGTGGAGCTCCAGGCCGGCCACGGCGGACCATCCGGCCGGTACGACGCGTGGCGCGACGAGGCCTTCGTCCTTGCGTTCGTGCTCACGGAGATGGGCCTCGACCGGTGAACGACCGGGCGGCCGCGGGGCAACCGGTCAGCTCGGCTGGAACGTCACGTTGTAGGGCGCCTGGTAGCCGCTGGGCAACGCCACCGGTTCACCGTTCATCGAGACGGCGGCGTTCGCAGCGCCGATCCTGAGCACGACGGGACCGGCAAAGGAGAACCGGTGCTGTTGGCCTGCTGCCAGCGTCCCGGACCACACGTCCTGTCCGGTGTCGGTCCGCTGGCCCTCGATCCAGCAGTTGCCGGTTGCCGACACCACGACGGTGTAGCCGGCGGCAGGGGCCGCGACCGTAGCGGCATACAAGGTCGCGGACGTCGGCTGCACGGTCGTCGGTGCCGGGGACCGGCCAGTTGACCCATCCCGGGCCCCGCTCGACCGGCCCCCCCCGGACCCGCTGGTGGGCTGCCCGGTCGGCGGATGCGACGTCCCGCCGACGGAGCTGGCCCCAGTGGCGACCCGGTGCCCTGGTCGCGCCAGGGCGGCGATCATCGTCGCGACAGCAGCGACGAGGAGCACGGCGGCGGCGACCGTCACGACCTTCATCACCCGACCCGACCCCTGACCCGACCGGATCCGACGCTCGGTCTCGCCAGCCGACGCCCCTGACGCCAGGGTCGGTGCCTGTGGGACCGCTTGCCACTGCGCCGCCGGTTCACCTGTCACCGCTCCACGCGCCGCCACACCGCGCGTCGCCGACGTGGATGCCCGTGCCGGCGGCGACGCTACCGGCGAGGTGGCCACATCGTCGAAGATCAGGATCGACGCGCTGGTGCTGTCCGCGCCCAGACTGGGGGGGCTGTCCCCGTCAGCGACGGGGACGCTGCCCCCGCCCGGACCGCCATCGCCGGGATCCTCGCCGGGCACCCGCACCCGGGCGAGCATCCGAGTCGGCTCGTCTGATGCCACCGTGGCTGCAGCGACGACCCGCGTCGGCACCGCCGGACCCCGTGGCGGCCGGGCCTCCCGGCCGGCACCATCTCCTCCCGCTCCTCCCGCAACGGGTTCACTGATCCGCTGGTCATGCCGGCGCGTCTGCTGGCCGTTGCCGTCGGGCCGAGGATCGTGGTGGACCGGTTGCAGATCCCGCTGGTCGGGAACCTCGTCCTCGGGTCCCGGCCCCGCTCCCGGCTCGGGCACATCTGTCCCACGGTGCTGGGCGGCATCCGGTCCGCCCATACTGGCCCCATGTGGCATGGCAACGGGTCGGACGCGCTGGGGCTCGTTGCGGCTGGAAACGACCCGCAGCGTGTCGAGGGTGTGCTGGTAGTCCTGCACCGAACGCCGCTCATCGACAACCTTCCGCCACACGAACTGGAACGCGACGAGGAGCACCAACGCAGCACCAACGGCGACGAGGCCAACGGTCACCTCTCCATTCAACCCAATCCACTGCCGGTGTGGTACCGCGGCGCCCCGGCGGGCTCCCGATCCTGCTCGCAGGTCAGGTGCGGAGGCCGACGTTGGGGACCAGCGCCGGGTCGAGGTCGCAGCGACGGGGGTTGGCGGTGTCACGAGGCGACAGGATGGGATCGACGATCCCCCATTCGGCCCCGATGTCCGGGTCGTCCCACGCCACGCCGAGCTCGTCGGCGGCGTTGTAGTACCCGTCGACCAGGTACCACAGGAGCACGTCGGTCAGCGACGCGAACCCGTGGGCGACGCCCGGCGGGATGAACAGCCCGCGATCCTCGTCACCGTCGAGATCGACGTGCTCCGTCGCGCCCTCCGTGGCCGATCCGCGACGCAGGTCGTGCAGCACGACCCGGGCCCGTCCCCGCAGCACGTACCAATAGTCGGCCTGGTGGAGGTGGTAGTGCAGGCCGACCACGGCACCCGCCTGCTTCTCCGACCGGTTCCCCTGGATCATCTCGCGCCCGAGCGGCAGCCACGATCGCCGGTAGGTCTCGACGAACCGGCCCCGGTCGTCACCGTGGACGTCCGGCTCGACATGCACGACGTCGGCGATGGTTGAGGACGGCACGATCTTCGGCACGGAGGCAGACTAGCGGGGGCTGTCGAGGCGCTCGAAGGCACCCCGGTAGAACACCAGTGGCGAGCCGGAGCCCACGCCGAGGTCCAGCACGCGGCCGAGCACCAGCTCGTGGTCGCCAGCGTCGTGGACGGCCACGAGCGCGCACTCGATCCAGGCGAGCACACCGTCGATGATCGGGGCGCCACCAGCCGCCGGCCGCCAGGTGACAACATCGAATTTGTCGAGCCGTTGTGCCCCTGGTGTCGCGAAGGTCCGGCACACGTCCTCCTGGCCCTCAGCCAGGATGTTGACGCAGAACGATCCGGCCGCCGCGATCTTCGGCCAGCTGGTCGACTGCTTGCCGGGCGCCAGCGCCACCATGGGCGGATCGAGCGACAGCGAGGTGAACGCCTGGCAGGTGAAGCCCAGCGGTCCCGTGTCCGTCACCGCTGTCACTACGGTCACACCCGACGCGAACCGCCCGAGGACATCCCGGAACCGCTGCGGGTCCACGGCCGAGGGTTCCTCAGGGCTCTGGCGTGCGGTCATCCATGCACCGACCCGACCTCGACCGCTCCCGGGCCGACCTGCAGCACCATCCCCTCGGCGGCGCCGAGGACCGCCCGCAGCCGCGCTGCCTCGGGCAGGCGGCGTGCAGCGTCGACGATGCGATCGACGTCGCCGTCCAGGTGCATCGGATCGTGGTGGAAGAGCACCAGCGTCTTCGCCCCCGCCTCGGCCGCGACGTGAACGGCGTACCCCGGGGTCGAATGGCCCCAGTCCGGTCGGGCCGCATACTCGGCCGCGGTGTACTGGGCGTCGTGGATCAGCAGATCGGCGTCAGCGCACAGCTCCAGGACAGCCGGGTCCACCGCTTCCATGTCCTGCGGCGCCTGGTGGTCGGGCAGGTAGACGACCGAGACCCCCTCGGCCTCGATCCGGAAACCGAGGGTTGTCCCCACGTGCGGCACTCGATGCACCACGACCCGGGCCGAGCCGACTTCGAGCACGCCTTCGTCGATCTCGTGAAAGCGGATCGAGCCCCGGAGCTCGTCCACCTGGACGGGGAAGAACGGCGGCTTCACCACCGAGTCGACGACGTCCTGCAGCAACACCCCGTCCTGGCCGGGCCCGTACACGTCGAGGTGGGCTCCGGGTCGCAGCACCGGCGGGAAGAACGGCAATCCGATCAAGTGGTCCCAGTGCAGGTGGGTGAGCAACGCCGTCCACGCCACCGGCGTCTCCGGCGCCTTGCGCTCGAGCTCCACGCCGAGCGGACGCAGTCCGGTTCCGAGGTCAAGGATGATGGGGGGCTCGCCGGCCACCTCCACCGTGGTGCACGCGGTGTTGCCCCCGTATCGGCGGTGCTCGTCGCTGGAGCACGGGCAGGACCCCCGCACCCCGAAGAAGCCCACGCGCACCAACGCTCTCCCTCATCTGTCGGGGACCGCACTCGCCTGTCGGAGACCGGACCATCGGACACCGCACCGCTGTGAAGCTGCACCGCTGCGAAGCCAGCAGCACGAACAGGGACAGTACCGCCGCAGGACAGTACCGCTGCCGGACGGGGAACCTCCCCTGCTTCGTCGGCGCACACTACTCTCGCACCCCGTGTCGACGCGAACCGTCCCTGTGAACGGTCTGGAGCTGGCCTACCAAGAGATGGGGCCGCCAGACGGCCCGCTGGCGCTCTGCCTGCACGGCTTTCCCGACACCGCGAGCACCTGGCGCCACCTGATGCCACAGCTGGCCGACGCCGGCTACCACGCCGTTGCCCCGTTCCTGCGTGGATATGCCCCGAGCGCCGTCCCCACAGACGGCTGCTACCAGACCGGCGCCTTGGCCGCAGACGCGGTCGGGCTCCACCAGGCGCTCGGCGGCACCCCCGATGCCGTCGTGATCGGCCACGACTGGGGGGCGTTCGCCGCCTACGGAGCGGCCGGCGTGGCCCCCGGCCGCTGGCGGCGGGTGGTCGCCTTGAGCGTCCCGCCGCTACCGGTCGGCGCGAGCGGCTTCTTCACGTTCGACCAGCTCCGCCGCAGCTTCTACGTGTTCTTCTTCCAGTCGCCGCTGGCCGACGCCGTCGTTGCCACGGACGACTTCGCCTTCATCGAGCAGCTGTGGCGTCTCTGGTCACCGGCATACGACCCGGCCGCGGACATGGCCGGCGTGCGCCGGTCGCTGGCCGAAGAAGACCGCGTGCGCGCTGCCCTCGGGTACTACAGAGCCATGTTCGGGGCTGGACCACGCCTCCCTGAGCACGACGCCGCCCAGCAGGCGGCCGACGGCATCCCACCCCAACCCACGCTGTACCTCCACGGCACCGACGACGGCTGCATGGGCGTGGAGCTGGCAGCCGGCGTGGCCGACGCGCTGGCGCCGGGATCCAGGGTCCACGTTGTGGAGGGAGCCGGGCACTTCCTGCACCTGGAGCGGCCCGCCGAGGTGAACGCCGCCATCCTGGACTTCCTGCGGCCCTGAGCGCAGGCTTCCCGAACGCCAGGAGCCGATTGGATCCCGGCGCCAGCACCGCCAGACCAGGACCGCCGGCACCGCCAGACCAGCACCGCCCCCACCAGGCCGGCGCCAGCACCGCCAGCACCACCAGGACGGCGCCAGCACCGCCAGACCAGGACCGCCGGCACCGCCAGACCAGCACCGCCCCCGTTAGCACGGGTGGCCCTCACGGTCAGGCGAGCCGCAACGCACCGCTGCTGTCGCGGACAGCGAGCCCGTCGGCAAGGAGCATGCCCGCCACCCGCTCGGCCCGCTCAGGGTCGTCGGGCCAGCCGGCGGCAGCCGCGAGCGTTCCGGCGGCGAGCGGGCCGGCACGGAGCCGCTGCACCAGCCGACCCCGCCCCTGGCGGTCCGACCCGTCGAAAGGCGCCTGAACCGGCGTGCCCGCGGCCGGATCGGGATCGGGCCGGCCCGCCGCCCGCCACTGGCAGTGCCGCTCGAGCGGGCACCGCTCGCACCGTGGAGCGCGGCTGGTGCATACCGTGGCGCCGAGCTCCAGGATCCCCTGGTTCCAGGCCCAGCCTCGCCCGGGCGGCACCAAGGCATCGGCCAGTGCCTGCAATTCCCCGGGGGCAGCCCGCCGCCCGAGCACCGACCGGCTCAGGACCCGGCGAACGTTGGTGTCGACCACGGCCACGTCCTGCTCGTAGGCGAACGCCAGCACCGCCCGAGCCGTGTACGGCCCGATCCCGGGCAGGGCGAGCAGGTCATGCAGATCGGCAGGGACCTGGCTGGCATGGCGCTCCACCATGGCAGCAGCCGCGGCGCGCAGCCGCACAGCCCGACGGTTGTAACCGAGCCCGGCCCACGCCCGGACCACCGCCCCGGTCGGCGCCGCTGCGCACGTGCCCGGATCAGGGAACTGCGCGACGAAGTCGACCCAGGGCCCCACCACCCGTGATGCCTGGGTCTGCTGCAGCATGACCTCGCTGACCATGACCGGCCATGGCGCGCGGGTCTGGCGCCACGGCAACGGACGCAACACTGCCTGCAGGCCCAGGATGCCGCGGCGGAACGCGGCAACCCCACGCCCAGCCGGGTCGAGCACCGGCCCTGGCGCGTCCGCACCGTCGCTCTCGCCGGAGACCGACAGCACCTGGTGCGCGCCCACGTCCGGCCGCGATCCCCCAGCCGGCACCCGCACCGAACCGGCTAACGGCGCGGAAACCAGCACAGGTCCACGAGACACCCGCGATCCCCCACCCGGCACCCGCACCGAACCGGCTAACGGCGCGGAAACCAGCGCCGGTCCACGAGACACCCGCGATCCCCCACCCGGCACCCGCACCGAACCGGCTGGCGGCGCGGAAACCAGCACAGGCCTCGTTGCCGTGTCAGGACCAGACGCCGTGTCAGGACCAGACGCCGCGTCAGGACCAGATGTCGTCACCGTACGGGCGGCGGCGCACCGGCAGCGCCTCACGAGTCCAGACCATCACCTTGCGCCGGAACGAGCACACTTCGCGCCCGTCCTGGTTGAAGCCCTTGGTCTCCACCGTCACGATGCCGCGGTCGGGCTTGGACGACGACGGGGCCTTGTCGAGCACCCGGGTCTCGGCGTAGATGGTGTCACCGTGGAAGGTCGGGTAGCGGTGGACGAGCGTTTCGATCTCCAGGTTGGCGATGGCCGACCCGCTCACGTCGGGCACGCTCATACCGAGCACCAAGGAGTACACGAGGTTGCCGACGACGACGTTCCGGCCGTGGACCGTCTCGTGCTCGGCGAACCACTGATTGGTGTGCAACGGGTGGTGGTTCATGGTGATCATGCAGAAGAGGTGGTCGTCGGCCTCGGTGATCGTCTTGCCGGGCCAGTGCCGGTAGACGTCACCGATCTCGAAGTCCTCCAGGGCGCGGCCGAACGGCCGGTCGTAGGTCGTCATGCCCGTGGGTGTAGTACGCCGGGAGCGAGGCCGTCCACCCGAGCCGCCGGCCACACCGGGGCGACGGCCATCGAGGCCATCGGCGCGCGCCCGCCGCCAGCTGCGGGTCGGAGCACCGGTTCGGGGGGAGCGGACGGGGCCCCACCGCCATCTGCGGGTCGAAACGCCGGCCCGTCGGGAGCGGACGGGGTCCCGCCACCATCAGGACCGAGCGAGAGCCCGGCTGCGGGTCGGGCCGGCGGAGCCATGGTGGCACCCCACCCAGCGGCACCCCCGGACATGCCGGTTGCGGCCGGCGATCCCGGCGATCCCGGTCCGACCACATCGGCTGCTCCGACCGGCCCCGACCGCCCGAGCACCACCTGCATGCCGGTCACCGCCCACGCGACCATGGCTGCGACCGCCAGCAGTGCGGGCAGGACAACAGCGCTCGCCGCCGCCTCCGTGAACCAGGCTCGCACCGTCGGCACGTCCCATCCGGCCACCACCAACGCCAGGCCGAGGCCGAGCAGGGCAGTGGCGGCAACGCCCGCATCGGATCCGAGGCCCTGCCGTCGGCGCTCCCGGCCGAGCACCACACCTGAGACGGCAGCGACCACGCCAGCCACCGCTGCGGGCAGCAGGCCCGCCGCCATGGCACGCCAGGCCCCGTCGAGCCGACCAGCCAGGAGCGCCGACGGCAACCCCAGGCGCACCGGGCCCGCCCCGGCCACCACGGCCACCACGGGCCAGGCAAGCACCGCTGCCGCGGCCACCAGACCGCCGGCCACGTCCGCCACCCGCCCGGCGACCCCACCGGTCCGACGGTGGATGGCGGCGCGCCGCAACGTGACGAGGACGACCAGGCCCAGTCCCACGATCGCGCCTTCCGGCGCCGTGAGAGCAGCGACAGCCCCGAGCACGAGCGCCCCGCGCAGGCGCCAGCCGGTGGGTGCCATCACCAGCCCGAGCACGGCTGCACCGGCCGCACCGGCCGACCACAGCGGCGTGAGCGAGCCGTCGAACACGGCAGCCCCGGAGACGCCGAACGCCGCCAGCCCGAAGCAGGCGGCGCCGACCAGGGCTGTCAGGGCTGTCGCACTGGTGACATGCCCGGACCCCGGCAGCCGCCGGCCGGGGACTGCCCAGCCGATCTCGGCCACGGCGCAGGTCGCCGCCCCGATGGCACTAACGGTGACCAGGGCGACAACGCTGCTGGCGGCTGCGACCGACCGGGTGCCGGTGACGAGCCAGGTCACCGCCGCGCTCCCACTGGCCAGTGGGGATGCGACCAGGTGCGCGCCTCGCACCGCCGACACGACGAGTGCCGGATGCACCGCATGGTGCCCGTGGACGAGCAGTGCGGCGAGCGCCAGCCAGGTCCCGGCCGCCGCCGGGGTCGGGCCGAGACGCCCCAGCGCACTGGCGCCAAAGCCACACACGCCGAGGACGAGCAGGCCAGCTGGCAGTCCACCGGGGACAACCCGCTTCCGGCGCGCCGGCCCCTCCCCCCCAGCGTGCCCCTCGCGGCCGGCGGCGACCGCCGCCAGCGCTGCCGCGTTGATGGCTGCGGCGAAAGCGACGAACCAGCGCAACGGCTCGCTCGCCGCGGCAGTCGTCACCGCGGCGGAGACGGCTGCGACCACAGCACCGACGCACGGTGCCAGGAACACGGCGAGCGGCCGCCGGCCGACCAGTCGCCACGCCGGAAGCGCCCCGGTGCCCGCCAGCACGATCATGCCGGCTGTCGCCGCCCACCAGGGGCCGATGCCCGGTCCTGGCGCGCCAGCGCCGAGCGTGGCGGTGACCCGCGCGCCGACAGCGGCCCGCTGGACCAGGACGGCACCGGCGCCGGCGATCACCAGCAGCCCTACCGCTCTCCACCCGACCGACCGCCACCCGGCAGTCCGCCACCGGTCATCCGGACCGGTCACGACCGCCTGCGAGCAGTCGGCCACCCCGGCCGGGCGCGCTCCGGCATCGACGACGCGCAGGCTCAGCCGTCCGCCCGCGGGCGGGTGGTGAAGGCCAGGGCCCAGTCGACCTGAGAGTCCCCGTCGATCGACAGCCGCCACGTGAACCGGTTGCCCGGGGCGAGTGGCAGGGGGCCGAGGTTCACGGCCAGGGCTACGTCGATCGGCGTGCCCTCGGGCACCTGGGCCGGTCGAGCCACTCGGAACTCGCCCCGCACCTCGATGGGTTGGTTGCCTTCGGGCGTCTCGACCAGGACCGGCTGGCCGTCGGCATCCTCCAGGAACAGCTCCCAATGGTGGGCCATGTCCACCTCGTGCCAGCCGACGTCGACCTTGACAGCGATGGCCGAGGGCATGGGATCGGGCCCGGTGAGCGACCAACCGCCCCCCAGGATGAACAGCTTGCCGTCGGCCACCTGCGCCGAGTCACAGAGGAGCATGGTCACTTTCACGGGAGCCGAGGCTACTGCCCTCCGGGCGACCACCCGTCGACCCACCTCGGGGCGCTGCGTGCCGGCACCGCCGCGGCGGCCTGCGCCTGCGCCTGCGCCACGACGGCAGCGGCCCCGAACCGCGGTGCCGGCCCGGCGCCGCTCGCACCGTCCCCGGCCACGGCGCAGCTCCCGCTCCACCGGCATCCTGCGGCCGAGCGGGTGACGTCCCCCACCTGACCGCCCGGAGCGGGGCCGTGCCGACCGCGGCGCAGATCCCGCTCCAGCGACATCCTCCGGCCGAGCGGGTGACATGCCCCGCCTCGCCGCCAGGGGCAAGGCCATACCGACCGCGGCGC
>JAJZLP010000155.1:0-12373 GCA_021803325.1 Actinomycetes bacterium | reverse complement strand
GGGTGACATGCCCCGCCTCGCCGCCAGGGGCAAGGCCATACCGACCGCGGCGCTAGCGTGTGCCGGTGCCCGATGCCCTGCGTGACGACGTGTACCGGCGGCCGTTGGCCACCGCTCTCGACCGGCTTGGCGTCGGCCCGGGGTGGCGTTGCGTGGACGTCGGAGCCGGCGGCGGTGACGTATCGGTAGCGCTGGCAGCGGTGGTCGGTCACACTGGCCGCGTCTACTCGGTCGACAGCGATCCGCTCGCCCGCGACGAGGTGGCCGCCGCCGCCGCCGAGCACAGCCAGGTCCTGGCGATCACCCAGGCTGCAGAGGACCTCGTCCTGCCCGAGCCCGTCGACCTGGCGTTCTGCCGGTTCCTCCTGCTCCACGTGATCGACCCTGCGCTGGTCCTGGCCCGCATGGCCGGGGCTGTGCGCCCCGGCGGGTGGGTGGTCGCCCAGGAGCCGATCACGACAGCCGGCCGGGTGGGCGGCCTCGCCCTGTCGATGCCCGACGCTCGCCATCCCGACATCGGCGCCCTGCTGCCAGCGCTCGCCCGCGACGCCGGACTGGAGCTGGTCGACGCCTGGGCCGAAGCCCCCGCCGGCGTTGGACCTGGGCCCGTCACCGCCTACCTGGCCGCCTCGACCGGGGTCGACCCCGGCGAGGACCCCGTCGTCCTGCCGCCGCTGGTGACCGTCCTCGGTCGCGTTCGGGCCGCCTGACCCACCCCGGTTCGTCCGCACCTTCGCAGGCGCCCGAGCCGGCTGCGGGTGCTGCGACCACCCGGCAGCTGCCGGGCCCCGGCCGGGGCCGGTAACCTTGGCCGGCGTGACCGACACGCCAGCTCCCGACCTCGCCGCCGCGTCCGATGCGCTCCGCTGTGCCTCCGGCGTCGTGGACACCGCCACTGCCCGGTTGGTGCCTGCCGGGGCCATCGACGCCAACCAGGTCCTCGCCTACGACCTGGCACACGCCGCCGCCGCTGTCCGCACCGCGCAGGCCGCCATCGACTACGGCGCCGCGGGCACCGACGAGGCCCGTTTGGCGTGTGCATTCGTCGCCGACGCCCTGAGCGAGCTCGCCGGGCGGATCGTGGGAAGAGAAGCCGAGTGGGGTGTGGACCCGGGCTGGATGGCGCCCGCCGCCGGCTTTGTGGCCGCCCACCGGGCACCGGGCACCCTCGCCGCACTGTTCGGGGTGACCGGTGACCGCCACCTCGACGCCGACTTCGAGCTCGTGCGCGACACGTTCCACCGGTTCGCCGAGGAACAGCTCCGCCCCCGTGCCGAGCACATCCACCGGGAGAACGCCGACATCCCCGAGGAGATCATCTCCGGTCTCGGCGACATGGGCGCGCTCGGGCTGTCGATCCCCGAGGAGTACGGCGGCTTCGCCAGCGGGGGCGACAGCGACTATCTCGGCATGGTGGTGGCGACCGAGGAGCTGGCCTGGGGATCGCTCGGTGCCGGCGGTTCGCTCATCACCCGGCCCGAGATCCTGGCCCGGGCGCTGCTGGCAGGCGGCACGGAGGAGCAGAAGCGATATTGGCTGCCGAAGCTCGCGTCGGGCGAGATCATGAACGCGGTGGCGGTCACCGAGCCGGATTTCGGCTCGGACGTAGCCAACGTCGTGACCAGCGCCACGCCAACCGAGGGCGGCTGGCTCGTCAACGGGGTGAAGACCTGGTGCACCTTCGCGGCCCGGGCTGACGTCGTCATGCTGCTCGCCCGTACCGACCCGGACCGGTCCAAGGCCCACCGCGGCCTCTCCCTGTTCGTCGTGCCCAAGCCACGCGGCGACGGCCACGGGTTCGCGTTCACCCAGGACCCCGCGGCCGAGGGCCGCACCGACCCGGTCGGCACGATGGAGGGGCGGCCCATCGACACCCTGGGCTACCGGGGCATGCACTCCTATGAGATCGCCTTCGCCAACTGGTTCGTCCCCGACGCCAACCTGGTGGGCGGTCCGGAAGGTATCGGCCGGGGCTTCTACCTGCAGATGGCCGGCTTTGAGAACGGCCGCCTGCAGACCGCAGCGCGGGCGCTCGGCGTCATGCAAGCCGCCTACGAGGCTGCTGTCGACTACGCCGCCAACCGCACCGTCTTCGGCCAGCCGATCCTGCAGTACCAGCTCACCCGGGTGAAGCTCGCCCGCATGGCGGTCATCATCCAGGCCACCCGCCAGTTCTCGTACGACGTCGCACGGCTGATGGCCAAGGGCGAGGGCACACTCGAGGCATCCATGCTCAAGGCGTACGTGTGCCGGGCGGCCGAGTGGGTGACGCGCGAGGCGATGCAGATCCACGGCGGCATGGGCTATGCCGAGGAGTTCCCCGTCAGTCGCTACTTCGCTGACGCCCGGGTGCTGTCGATCTTCGAAGGTGCCGACGAGACGCTGGCCCTGAAGGTGGTGGCCCGGCGGCTGGTCGAGCAGGCATCGGGGTGAGACGGGGCTCGGGGTGAGACGGGGCTTGGCAGCCGCCGCCGTGGTCGCGGCCGGCGCCCTGGTGGCGGCCTGCGGATCGAGCCCGGCACACCCGGCGCCCAGCGCGGTCGGCCCGGCCGACGAGATCACCGCCGCCACCGTCGGCTCCCTCGGCACGGTCCTCGTCGACGGCCAGGGCTACACCCTGTACGCCTACGCCCCCGACGCGCACGGCGGTCGGTCACGCTGCACAGGTGTCTGCCCTGCCGTCTGGCCACCGGTCACCCTCGCCCCGGGCACCGCCGCGCCGATCGCCGGACCCGGAGTCGACCGCGCGCTGCTTGCCACGACCATCCGGCCAGGCGGCGGCGTCCAGGTCACCTATGGCGGATGGCCCCTCTACCGCTGGACCGGAGACAGCGCCCCTGGGGCGCACACCGGCCAGGACATCTTCAATGCGGGCGGGTACTGGTATGTGGTACGCCCAGACGGCCACGTTGTGCGCTGAAACCCGCACACCCCCACCACCGCAGACCCTCGACCACCGCACACCCTCGACCACCGCACACCCTCGACCACCGCACACCCCCCACCACCGCAGACCCTCGACCACCGCACACCCCGACCACCGGAGATACCGTGCCCCTCGACCCCCAAGCTCGCTCGCTGCTCGACGACCTCGCCGCCGGCGGCGGAAGACCGCTGGCCGAGGTGGACCTGGCCGAGGCGCGCGAGCTGCTCGCTGCGGGCGCCGCGCTCGCCCGTCAACCGTCGTCGCCGGTCTCCAGCCAGGACCGCTCGATCCCCGGCCCCGGCGGGACCATCCCCGTCCGCATCTACCGTCCCGAGGCCACGGGCACCGAACCGCTCCCCATCGTCGTCTACTTCCATGGCGGCGGCTTCGTCCTGGGCGGGCTCGACAGCCACGACCCACTGTGCCGGCAGCTCGCCGCCGGCGTTCCCGCCACGGTCGTGAGCGTGGACTACCGCCTGGCTCCCGAGCACCCCTTTCCGGCAGCAGTCGACGACGCCACCGCCGCAACCCGCTGGGCCGCGGACGTCGCCCCCTCACTGGGCGCCGACCCGTCACGCCTGGTGGTGGCCGGTGACAGTGCCGGTGGCAACCTCGCCGCCGTTGTCGCCCGCCGAGCGGCGCGTGCCGGCACGCCGTCCGTCGCGCTGCAGGTCCTGGCATACCCGGTCACCGACTTCACCGGGTCGCACCCCTCGCACGCCGAGAACGGCGAAGGGTACTTCCTCACCACCGACGACATGGTGTGGTTCATGCAGAACTACCTGCCCGACGGCACGGACGTCCACGACCCGGACATCTCGCCGCTGTTCGCCGAGGACCTGTCCGGTCTGCCGCCGGCACTCGTGATCACCGCCGAGTTCGACCCGTTGCGCGACGAGGGCGAGGCCTACGCCCGCCGCCTCGCGGATGCAGGCGTCCCGGTGGAATTGGAACGCTACCCCGGCATGATCCACGGGTTCGTGAGCATGGACGGCGTCCTCGATGCCGGGGCGCGGGCGCTCGACCGGATCGTGGCGTCCATCAGCCAAGTCACACGCACCTGACGTGGATGCGGTACCCGGCGCCGTCTCGCGCCGGGCACCGTCATCGAAACCCGGCCAGCCACACACGGGCCGACCACACCCCGGCTAGCCGCACGCTGGCGGCCACGCCGGTGTGTCGGTCGAGATTCGGCTCCTACCGACCCGAACGAGACAGGCCCGCCCGCTCGCCGCGCGAGACGAACTTGACCGCCATCTTGCGGCTGGCCTCGTCGATCATCTCGTCGCCGAACATCACGGCACCCCGACGGTCCTCTTCGGTTGCCTTCTGGTAGGCGTCGAGGATGTCCCATGCGTGGTCGAACTGCTCCTGGGTGGGCGAGTACACCTCGTTCATGATGGTCACCTGGTCGGGGGTGAGCGCCCACTTCCCGTCGTAGCCGAGCACCCGGGTGCGCTGGGCGAAGTCCCGGAGCAGCTCCGGCTCGCGCACCTTCAGGAACGGGCCGTCGATGACCTGCAGCCCGTTCGCCCTGCCGGCCATCAGGATCTTGGAGAACACGTAGTGGAAGTGGTCTCCGGGGTACTCGGGGATCTGCACGCCCCCGGTAAGCACCGGCATCTCCATCGACGCGGCGAAGTCCGCAGGTCCGAAGATGATCGTCTCGAGCCGGGGAGAGGCCGCACAGATCTCCTCGACGTTGATGAGCCCACGGGTGGTCTCGATCTGCGCCTCGATCCCGATGTGCCCCACCGGCAAGCCCGCCTTCTTCTCCACCTGGGTCAACAGCAGGTCGAGGGCGATCACCTCGGCCGCCTGCTGCACCTTGGGGAGCATGACCTCGTCCAACCGCTCGCCGGCGTTGCCGACCACCTCGATCACATCGCCGTAGGTCCACTCGGTGTCCCACGCGTTGATGCGAACGCACAGCACCCGCTCGTCCCACGGCTGGTTGCGGATCGCCTCGACGACCTTGGCCCGAGCCGCCTCCTTCTCGAGGGGAGCGACCGAGTCTTCGAGGTCGAGGAACGACATGTCGGCCGGTACGTTCGGCGCCTTCTCCAAGAAGCGTTCGTTCGAACCCGGCGTGGAGAAGCAGGATCGACGCGGCATGGTGCGGGTGCGTGCAGACATGCCGGCAATGCTAACCGCAGGCAGCGCAACGGTTCGACGGACCCCGCCCACCAGACCCCACTCCCCGACCACAGCACCCGGGTCAGGCACCCGCCCACCAGACCGTCGCTCCCCGACCACAGCGCCCAGGTCAGGCACCCGCCCACCAGACCGTCGCTCCCCGACCACAGCGCCCAGGTCAGGCTCGGTCAGCCACCACCGTGAACATCGGGATGCGCACAGGATCGGCATCCATGTCGTGGCCGAGGTGGTGGGTCTGCTCGTGCTCGGTGATGCGGGCGCCGCGGAAGCCGAGCCGCTCCAGCATCGACACCACGGCCCCCGGATAGATCGACCACCAGTTCGAGATCTCGTGGGTCGCCAACGGCGAGAACCGCATGATGTTGCTGTCGAGCGGCGCGCTGCGGTCTTGGATGAGATCGGTGACCACCACCCGCTGACGAGTGCGCCGCGCTGCTTCGGCCAGCGCACCCCACGGCTCGCGCAGGTGCAGCATGATGGCCCCGAAGACGGCGATGTCGAACTCGCCGAGATCGCCGGGCAGGTCGTAGATGTTGCCGTGGACGAGCTTGGCCGCCGACCCGTACTGCCGGTGCATGAACCACCAGCTGTTGTGCACCCGGTCGACCGTCTCGCGCATGAGCTTCATCTTCTCGTGGACGAGCTCCTCGCCGTTGACCGGCAGCAGGTCCACCGACACGTCGAAGCCGCCTTCGAACGACACCACCTCTGCGCCCTGTCGCTCCATGTGGAAGGTCAGGTACCCCGAAGCGGGACCGAGCTCGAGGACACGCTTGCCGCTCAGCTCGGTCCCACCGAGGTAGGCGTCCTCGCCGCCGCGGAGATCCCACGCGCCGGGGATGACCGTGCCGTCGGGGAGCTCGAACGTGTGGTACCAGTTGCAGTCCTGGCGCTGTGCCTGCGAGCGGAGCTGCGCCATCTGCGCCTGGAAACCGGGGTGGAGCTGACCCCGATAGTGCGGCGGTGGGTACGACGGCCAGAGCGGGGCCGGACCCGACGCCGCGGGCGAGCCCCCCGGCGCTGCCGCACCGGCACCGCTTGCTGTACCTGTCCCAGGGTCGTCACCCCGGCTCAGCAGACCGGCCGCACTGCGGCGGATCCCACGTACGACCTTCGAACGGCCTGGCACGACGGTGAACCTCCTGGCGAAGTGGGCGCGCGCCGGCACCATCTCGCCGGTCCGATCCTCCGGGCCCGGCAGCAGGTGCAACGCCTGTCCCGGTTGCCGTCCGGGGACCGCGGGACGGCCCGATCGTACAAGCACGAGCCGATGGTCGGCGCGAGCCGGGGCCCGTTCCCCACGCTCGGAGGCCATCAGCCGGCGGGAGCGACGTTCGCGAGGAGGCGAAGCCGAGCCGCCCGGTCGCTGCGCCCAGGCCCCATGGGCCGCCAGGCCGGTCAGGTCGACAGGTCCGCCGGGACGACCTGCTCGGACACCAGGCGCACGAACCGTGCCGGATCCCCGGCCACGTACTGCCGGCACAGGCGCAGGCCGTCGACGTAGCACGTTACATAGGCGCGCCAGGTCGGATGCACCAGGAATTCCACTGCCTTGGCGGCACGGGCGCTCGGCAGCAGGGCCCAGCGGGACAGCTCCTGGGTCACCGTGCCCACATCTGCGCCGTCGGCGTGGAGCCGCCACGCCGCGTTCGCCCGCGCCGACGCCAGCACCTCGCTGGCCTCGGCGACCCGGATGGCGATCTCCTCGTCGTACCGGATCCCGAGCGGGCGGAACAGCTCGGACGCGAGCACCTGGTGCTGTGGACCGGCGAGGACCTCCAACCCGAGATCGGCAAGGCCCTCTGCCAGCAGGCACTGCGGCGTCCCCACCAGGAAGATGGTCTCCTCGAGCCAACGGCGGCCACGGACGAGGCCCACCTCCTTCCGGCTGTGCTCCGTGTGGTGCCCGGGATAGGCCTCGTGGGCGACGAGATGAGGCAGCGCCAGCGACAGGACAGGAAGGTCGGTGTTCACCGCGACGGTCGACCGGAGACCTCCGTGGTACCAGTTGAACCCGGACCACGGTTGCTGCGACACGAGCTCGAAGGCGACCTCCTCACCGTCGGGCAGGCCGATGACGGCGGCCGTGCGCCGACGAAGCTCCTCGGCCAACGAGGTGATGGCGGCCGAAAGCCGGTCGACGGGCACGGCGTGCGCTTCGCGCCAGTCAGCCAGGCGCTCGCCGATGGGCCCGGTGCCAGGGAGCGCCTCGTCGAGCTGGTGGTGGGCGGCAGCGAGCACGTCCTCGGGCACCGGCTGCGGCCGGACGCCGTAGCACGCCTCGACCTCGTCGGCATAGCCGATCGGCTCGCCGCCGACCCGCCGGGCAGTGGTCTCCAATCCGCGCACCTGGGCCGCCAGCCAGCGGCGACGGCCCGAGTCGGCGCCGCTCGGCGCGCCCGCCGCACCGACGGGCCGCTCCTCGTCGCCAGCCGCCCCCCGGCCAGGTCCCTGCAGCGGCATGCCGCTGTGCAGGTCGGCAAGCAGACGCCTCGCCTCGGCGATGAGCACTCCCGGCGGGCACAGAGCCCCCTGGCGCGCCCGGACGGCGATCTCGGGAGGGCCGTAGTAGGCATCGACGAGGCCGTCGACGTGCCGGCCGAGCGCAAGCCCGAGCGCCAGGTACCGGCCGACGAGGCCGCCGTCGCCGGCCCCCGGACCCGCCCGCGGGCGCCCCCCTCCACCCGGCGCCGTGGTGCGGAGATGGTCCGAAGGCACGGTCACCCCGGAGCCCGCCAGCCGCCGAGCAGCTCGGGCGGTTCGGGGCAGCTCGCACCGGCCAGCGCCCGGCCCAGTGGGACCAGGCCGGTGGGGCCCACCACGTCGGTGACACCACCGAGCTCGTCGGCCACCATGCCTCCGGGCTCCCAGGCACCGCGGCGGTGGCCCGAGGATCCCACGATCATCGTCTCGCGCGGGCGACCATCCATGGAAAGCCGGTCGACGAGGGCGGAGAACAGCCGTGGTGGCAGCAGGCACCCGACGCCGGCCACCAGCCAGATCGGCACCTCGACCTGCCGAGCCGCCTCGACCAGACCGATCCGGCCGCGTTCGATGACCATGCCGTGGGCCCCCAGCGCCTCGACTGCGACCACCACGATCTCGGCACCGACCACATCAGCCAAGGACCCCCGCCGCACCGCCCGCCTGCCCGATGCCAGCGCCTCGTCGACAAGGTCTTCGGTGGCGTCGCTCATCAGGGCGTCCGCACACGCACCGGCCGCCTCGACCTGGTCCCCGGCGCCGACGACGGTGGCGGCGACCCACCACAGCGGTCCGCAGGCGGGATGGCGCTCCAACAGCCGCCGGCACGACGGCAGCACGGCGGCAGGCTCCTCCGAGGCGAGCTCGCCGAGCGCCCACGCCGCTTCGGCGGCCAGCTCGCCTGCCGGCGCCCACTGGGTCCCGGCGAGCCACCGCAATCGCTCGATCGCGTGCACCGCTCCGACCCTACCGGCCGGCGAGGTCTGCCGGCTGGCTCAGGCGGTCACGGGCGACGCGCACGCGTTGGCGACGGCGGCGGCTGGACGGGACCGTCGAGCCGACCTCAGCTGGTGACGGGGGCGGCTGGCCGGGACCATCGAGCCGACCTCAGCTGGTGACGGGCGGCGGCTGGCCGGGATCGCCGAGCCAGCCGGGGGGCACCCGACCCTCCGCACCGGCGACCCTCGGCCCCGGCGGGCGAGCGAACCGGTAGGCCACCGGGTCACTGCCGGCTTGGACGGTCATGAGCATGCCGGTGGCCTCACCGGTGGCGCAGTCGACCACCGCGCCGGCCACCGCATCGGGATCGATCAGGGGGAAGCCGGAGTCGACAAGCAGGTCACGGACCTCGCCGGCGAGCAGCGGGGTGTCGACCATTCCGGGGCAGACGGCGTTCATCGTGATCCTCTGCTCCTGCAGGCGGGGCGCCATGGCCCGCACGAAGCCCACGACCGCGTGCTTGGACAACGTGTACACCGGGTCACCCGGGAGCGCCACCAGTCCGGCCAGTGACGCCGTGACGACGATGGCGCCGCCGCCCCGGGCGGCCATCTCGGGCACGCACGCCCGGGTCCCGAACACGACGTGGTCGACGTTGACGCCCATGATCCGGCGGTACTCCTCGTCGGTCAGCTCGGTGATCTCCTGCTGCCCGGTCGTGACCCCTGCGTTCAGGTGGACGATGTCGATCCCGCCGACGGCACGCCCGGCAGCGACCACCGACGGCCACGCATCCGACGACGCAACGTCTGCTCGCAGCGCGGCGCCGCCGAGCTCGGCGGCCACCGCCGCAGCCTGGTCGCCGTCGAGGTCGACGACCACGACCGTCGCCCCCGCCCGGGCGAAGCGCCGGGCCGATGCCAGGCCGATACCCGACGCGCCACCTGTGACGAGCGCGACCTTGCCGTCCAGGCGGACGCCGGAGCCAGGCCCACCGGTGCCGCCGATGGTCGGCGTGCCTCCGGCTGGTCTGCCGCCACCTGCGTTGCCACCTGCGTCACCGCTGGTCACCTGCAACCCCCTCCGTCTTGGCGCCATCCACCGTGGCGCCATCCGTCTTGGCGCCATCCACCGTGGCGGTCGCCAGGACCCGCCGGGTTGGCGGTGGCGCCGACCGCCGCTGGCCAGAACCCACGCGAGTGCGCCGACCCACCTGCTTCGGTGCCCGGCGCCGGCAGCACAAGCCTGCCGGCGCACTATGCGCGAGCCCGACCGCTCACCATAGGGTGCGCCAGCTCGGTGCGCCATGGCTCGCCAGGCCGCCCGCCGGTCACCTGGCACAGGGTCCGCACCCTGCCCGAGGCCCGCCCGCCCGAGGCCCGCCCGCCCGAGGCCCGCCCGCCCGAGGCCCGCCCGCCCGAGGCCCGCCCGCCCGAGGCCCGCCGACCTCTCCCTGGCTGCGCCCAGCCCGCGACTCCCGCAACCCGCCGGCCACGGTACGCTGGAGCAACGTCGAAACGGGCGGCAACCGCCTGCGGCGATCCACACCCGCACACCGACCCAACACCCCGACCGGACGAGGAACCGCCGTGCGACCGATCCCTGTCGTCTTCCACATCTGGAAGCTGCAGATCCACACCTACGGCATCGGTCTCGCCATCACCTTCTGGTTCGCGTTCCGATATTTCGAGCGGCGCCTTCGCCGGGCTGGGTACCCCTACCAGTGGCTGACTGCCGTCTTCGTCTGGGTCATCGTCGCAGCCATCGTCGGAGCACGCGTGCTCCACGTGGCCAGCAACTGGTCCGACTACTCGAGCGACCCGGCCCAGATCCTCGCCGTGTGGAACGGGGGCCTGTCGTCGTTCGGCGGCCTGATCTTCGCCATCCCCACCGGCGTCATCCTCGCCCGACGGCGCTGCCCCTCGCTCTCGGCAACCACTCTCCTCGACCTGGTATCACCGGTGCTGATGGCAGCCTGGGGCGTCGGTCGCCTCCTCGGCCCCCAGTTGATGGTGCGCGGCGGCGGCCACCCGACCACCGCGTGGTTCGGCATGTACTACGCCGACCAGGTGGGCAAGCGACTGCCCGTGCCGATCTTCCAGAGCATCGAGTCCTTCGTGGTCTTCGGCGTGCTGCTGCTCGTCGAGCGCCGGGTGGCCACCCGCCCGCGCGGCTTTCTTGTGGCCGTCACCATGACCCTGTGGGGCTTGGAGCGGTACATCGAGCAGCACCTGTGGCTCAACTACCCCGGTCATCTGGGGTCCACCCTCGTCCAGATCGCCGGACTGACGCTGTTCGCCGCCGGCATCATCATGGGTGCAGTGCTCTGGCGCCGCAGAGACCGCCTGCCGGTGCTGCCCGGGCCCCTGGCCGCCAGCTCGGAGGATGCCGCTGCCGACGAGGACGCCGGGCCCCGACCTGCGGGCGCCTCGGACGAGCCCACGCCGTCGGGATTCGGGAGCTCCGCCCCGATCGGAACGGGAACGGTCACCACCTGAGCACGACCGGGGACCGGGCACACCTCGTTCGACGCCGGGGTGCACACGTGCGTGCACCGGTTCCCCAAACTCGCGCAATTCCCAGCCCCGGAGCGGGATTCGAGCACAGAACGACCTGGTAGAGGCGGCGACGGCCGCTAACCTCGACGGCATGGCCGACGACATCCGCTGGCTCACACCACTCGAAATGCGAGCGTGGCGTGGCTATCTTGCTACGCACAGCAGGCTTCTAGGTCTGCTCGACGCCGAGCTCCAGGCGACCCAGGAGATCAGCGTCCCCGACTATGGGGTGCTCGTCACCCTCTCCGAAGCACCGGACCATCGACTCCGGATGAGCGAGCTGGCCGACCGGATGCTGCTCTCTCCGAGCGGACTGACCCGTCGGATCGACAGCCTCGCCCGCGAGGGTCTGGTCGAGCGGGCGCTGTGCCCCGAGGACCGGCGAGGGACGTTCGCTGTGCTCACCCGGGCCGGGCTGGACCGCCTTCGCCGCGCCGCCCCACAGCACGTTCGTCAGGTCCGGCGGCACTTCATCGACCGGCTCACGCCCGACCAGCTCCAGGTGCTCGCCCAGGTGTTCGAAGGCGTGCTCGAACATCTAGCCCCCGACTCTGCGGCACGGACGGGATCCACCGGCCGCCTGCCGGAGTCGGCCGGCGCCACCACACTGGCGTGAGCCGCAAGGCCCTGGCCGGGTGCGAGCCCCACCATGGATCACGGGTGAACCTGGGGGACAGCGCACAAACCGGATCATGCACGTCGATGGCCCAAGCGTCGCGGTGTGATCTCGGGTGACCGGGCCCCCACCCGGCGATCCTCGCGCTCAGCCGCTCAACCTCCGCCCGCGGCACCACCCCCGACCTCACGGCACCCCCACCGCCTGCATGGTCACGTTCTCTACATCCAACGCACATTGTCCGGGGAACGTCTGGTGTGTAGCCAGCGCCGGGCGGCTTCCCGGGCATCAGCCATGGGCACCAACGAGGTAGGTGACAACTCGGATTCGGTGTTGTCGTCGGCCCACCAGGTGCCTTCGCCTTCGGGTAGATCACCCGCACTGAGCGACCAGGGCACCTCGGCGCCTGCGTGGTCGTCCTCAATCCCGACGGGTACCAGCTCAGCCCCCACCCCTAGCCACAGGCGCAGCTGTCCGTCACCGGCCACGAGGTGAACGAGCCACCGCTCCCCACCCGACCTGGCTTCCTCGTCGTAGGCGTCAAGCAGGCTGTCAAGCCCGTCGACAGTCCCCACCTCGACAGGTGGGCGGTCCGGCCGCCAGGCAACCGACACCGGCTCGTGCGTGATCTGCGTCATGGTGCGTCGACCCCTGGGATCAGCGGCCTCTGGCCTTGGATGACGGTGCCGCCAT
>JAJZLP010000281.1 GCA_021803325.1 Actinomycetes bacterium | reverse complement strand
CCCAGGCCCAGCCCCAAACCCTGGCCCCGGCTCAGACCCAGGCTCAGCCTCAAACTCAAACCCAGGCCCCGGCCCGGCCCCAAACCCGGCCCCAAACCCGGCCCCAAACCCGGCCCCAAACCCGGCCCCAAACCCGGCCCCAAACCCGGCCCCAAGGCCAGGTGAGCACCCCGCTCCCTGTCCACGATCATGCCCCGGCGACGGCCCCGCTGGATGGAGAGACCCAGCCCCCGGAGCAGGCCCCGCTCCCGGTGCCGGTCCGGGCCCAGCTCCCACCCGCAGCTCGGGCACGACCTCGACGGTTCGCACCGCATCTGCAGCCGTGTGGCGCCGCAGACGGGCTTCCTCGACCAGCCGTGCCGCCAGGGCAGCCAGCTCGTCGATCCCCTCGGGGCCCGGTCCGGCTGCATGGCGGAGCTCGTCGAGCAGCACCACAGGAACGTCGGTGACAGCGGTCCCGGGTCGCTCGCCCCCGACCGTCACAGCCGGCTCAGCACCAGGCTCCCAGACGTCGCCGGCATCCTCCGGAGGCACCTGCACCACGCGGATCCCTGTCGTGGCGCCGCTCCGCTCGACGTCGAACGCCGACGCCTCGCCGCCGATCTCCGATGCCGGCGCGACATGGACCTCGTCCGGTGCGAGTGCCTGGCGGACCAACCAGCCTGCGGCGAACCCGACCTCTTCCACGATGGCCACCGCAGCATCGACCGTGGGCCGACGGAGGTCGACCGGCAGGTCGGAGACCGTGGCCGACAGCACCTGCACACTGCGGACCAAGCCCTCCCACACCATGCCGACGGTCCGCGGCTGGCTCGGGGAGCGCGCATCGATCCGCTCAGGAGCGTCACCACCGAACGGTCCACCGGTCATGCCCACATCCCTGGCCTCGCCGGCTTGGAGGCCCGGCCACTTCGACGACGGGCACGGCCCGCCACTCCTGCTCGAACCGTCACCATCGCCGCCGAACCAGGGAGGGACTCCCGCATCGTTGCCCTTTCGCCGGCATCTACCTCGACCGTCCGAAAAGGAACATCGCGCGTCGCTGTCGCCAACCTCGCCTGGGCGGCACTCGGCGTGTGCCCCGCCGTGCGACATCGAGCCGCTCGGCATCCGTACAATATCGCTCTTGGCATGGCGCGCACCACTCGTTGTGCCCGAACGCTGTCGAGGCAGCAGCATCTGACCGGAACCCGCCCGTTCGGGTGGAGCCACGCCGGACGCGGCCTTGCCGCTCTTCTCCTCACCCCCACCGGAACCGACAACGCCGTCAGTGCCGGCGGCGTCGGCGCCAGGACCGGGGGCGTCCTCGCTCCAGCCCGACGCCGAGGCTCGTGACGCCCCGGATGCCCCCGAGGCGCTGAGCGCCCGGCGCCGCGTCAGCGACGACCGGAGCGGGCGCGGGCCAGGGAGATCCCGAGCACGCACAGGACGGCGAGCGGCAGGAAGGCGACCGCCACGGCCGAAGCCCCGACCGATCCGGACGCGGCGATGGCAGCGGCCGCCCCGAGCACCACGACCGCCCCCACCAACAGCTCTGGGGTGTCTCCCACCAGGAAGTCGACCCAGAACCGGCCGAATGCCACCACCCAGCGGACCGGCCAGCTGCGCTCAGGCATGCTCGACCTCCGGGACCGGCTGTCGCCCGGCTGACCGGCGCCCGGCTGACCGGCGCCCGGCTGACCGGCGGCCGGCCAGCAGCCGGACCACAGCCCACGCCGATAGGCCGTAGAAGGCGACGAGCGCCACGATGGCCAGGTCTGAGCCCGGCCAGCGAACGTGTATGCCTTCCCCGCTCCAGAAGGTGCCGAAACTCACCAGCATCAGTCCGACCGCCATCTTCATGGCGTTCTCCGGCACACCAGACAGCTGGCGTGCCACGAGCGCGCCGATGGCACCGACGACGATCACGGCCGCACCCGCGGCGAGGGCGGCGAGCGGCACGTCGTGCGACGTCGACCCCAGTGTCAGCACCACCACGACCACCTCGAGCCCTTCGAGGAAGACACCCTTGAACGACACGACCGCGCCGGCCCGGTCGATCCGGCCCAGCCACCGTGATCCCCGGGAGCCTCCGGTACCGGCTGCGGAACCTGCCCCCCGGTCACCGGTACCCGACAGCTCGGCGACCTGCTCGGCGAAGATGGCGTCCTCGTCGTGCTTGGCTTTCAGACCGGCTGCCCGCAGGATTGCTTTGCGCAGCCATTGCAGGCCGAACACCAGCAGCAGCCCACCGATGACCATGCGGAGCGTCGACAGCGGCACATGCACCAACGCCGGCCCGACAGCGGCGACGAGCGCACCCAGCAGCGCCACCGCCGCCAGAGCACCGGCGAGCGCCGCTCGACGCCCGCGGGTCACGCTCACGGCCAGCACGATGGTGAGGGCCTCGACCATCTCCACTGCGCTGGCCAGGAAGACGGCCACCACGAGGACGACGGAGCTGGTGTGGACGGCAGCGATCATGACTGCTCCCCATCGTAGGTGCGGCGGACGAGGATGCCAGTTGCACGGCCGCTACGCTCGCCCCCGTGGACACCGATCGGGCGGATGCCGACGAGACCGCCGGCCCCGGCCCCGATCTCGGTCCACGACCTGGCGCCAGCGCACCGAGCAGCGCCGGAGCCCGTGCCGCCAGCCGCGTCAGCTCGGGTGCGAGCGAGTGCGGGCCGCCGACGATCCTCGCCTACGGCGGGGTGGTCTGGGAGCACGACGACCGGGGCCGCACCATCGTGGCCGTGGTCCACCGGCCCCGCTACGACGACTGGAGCTTTCCCAAGGGCAAGGTCGAACCGGGCGAGGCGGCGACGGCGACGGCGGTGCGCGAGGTCGAGGAGGAGACTGGCCTTCGCTGCACCATCGGTGCGCACCTCGGCGAGGTCAGCTACCCCACCAGCAGCGGCGCCCACAAGGTCGTCGGCTACTGGGCCATGCAGGTGGTCCACCGGCAGCCACGGCCGGCGGACGCCGAGGTCGACGTGGTCGACTGGTGGACGGTGGAGGATGCTGCAGACCGGCTGACTCACCCCCAAGACCGGGAGCTCCTGGCACGGTTCGTGGCCAGCACCGCGACCACAGGCGGCGCCACGGCTGCAGGCATCACGCCGGCACCGGATCCCACGACGGCTCGGCCAGCGCGTCCACCGACGACCTGATCTCCGTGCCGGTCGGCCGTATCGCCGTCACCGCCGCACCGGGGGGACGCGCATCGTCGTCGTCCACCACCAGGCAGCCGTCTACCGCCAGTGTCACCGATGACACGGCGGCAACAGGCAGGCGGCGGTCGGCCGGCACACCGGCCAGCCGGTGCCCGCCGGCAACTTCGATGACATGCTCGTAGCCCCAGCCACGGAACGCTGCGTCACGTACGATCGCCGGCACCTCGGCCCACGGCCCCGGCTGCGCGGCGACATGGGGCGTCGCACCGGGTCCTTGCGTGGCCGACGGGCCTGAGAACCGCAGTGCCGACGGCCGGACGAGGATCCGGACCGGCTGCCCAGGCTGCAGGTCGCGCCGTCCCACGGGCCGGCCTCGGACCACGAACCCCCCGATGTCCACCAACACCACGCCTGGCGGACCGCCGCACGCCGATCCGTTTCCGAAAGGCGGCGCATCGGCACCGTCGGCCGCCACCCGCCCCGCGAGCTCACCGGCGAGCCCGGTGAACCGCGCCACGAACGCGTCAGCCGGATTGCGGTAGACGTCCTCGGGCTGGCCGATCTGCACGAGCCGCCCCGACTCGAGGACGCCGATCACATCCGCCAAAGCGAACGCCTCGGCCTGGTCGTGCGTGATGTAGACCGCTGTCGCCCCCTGCTCCCGGACCATGGCACCGATGTCGATCCGCAGGCGCTCCCGGCGATCGGCATCGAGGTTCGAGAGCGGCTCGTCGAACAGCAGCAATCCCGGCCGGCCGGCGAGGGCGCGGGCCAGTGCCACGCGCTGCTGCTCACCACCGGAGAGCTGGCCCGGATAGCGCTCGTGCAAGGCGGCCAGCCCGACGTGGTCGAGCATGCTTCGCGCCTGCCGCCTGCGCTCGTCGGGGGAGAGCCGGCAGCGCTTCAGAGCGAAGGCGACGTTCTGCTCGGCAGTGAGGTGCGGCCACAGGGCGTAGTCCTGGAAGACCATGGCCAGGTCCCGGCGCTCGGGCGGCAGGTGGCCTCCGGGCCCGTCGACCTCGACAGCCCCGAGCCGGATGCACCCGGCCGTGGCCCGCTCGATGCCGGCGAGACAGCGGAGCAACGTCGACTTGCCGCTGCCCGATGGCCCGAGCAGCACCAGGAAGGTGCCGGGATCGACCGCCAGATCCACGGCGTCCACCGCGACCTTGTTGCCGAACCGCTTCGTCAGCGACGCCACCTCGATCCGGGGCGCGAGTGTGCTCCCGGCGACGTGCTCTGGCGTTCGTGCTCGCACCATCTTCACCATCCGCTCCTATGCACCCGTTCCCGCTCTGCCGCCGGCCCGATCGTCGACGGTCTGCCACCGCCGCCAACCCGGCGGCGCCACCAGGCGGAACACCAGCAGGACGGCCGCCACCACGGCAAGCGTGACGGCGACAGCCACGACGGACAGTGCCGTCCCCAGCCCGATGTCCGCCTTCCCCAGCACCCGCAGGATCGCCACGGAGACCGGCACGACGCCCGGGGGCGCCAGCAGCTCGGAGATGGGCAGCTCCAGGAACAGCGCGGCGAAGGCCAGCAGCGCTGCCCACACGATCGGGCGGGCCAAAAGTGGCAGCACGCCCCGCCGCCAAGCCCGGGCCACGCCGGCGCCGTGCACCCGGGCCGCGGCGAGGAGCGACTCTTGGACCTGGGCGAAGGGGCCGAGCAGGATCCGCGACGACTGCGGAACAGCGTTGGCGACGTACGCCATGCCGAGCAGCGGGACGGTGCCGTACAGGGCGATGCCCATGTTGGTGACGACAGGCAGGTCGTAGGCGAAGATGTAGCCCGCTGCGAACACCACCCCTGGCAGCGCCACCGCCGCCAGCAGCGTGAGATCGAGCACCGTTGCCGCCACGCCACGGCGCGACGCCGCCATGGTCCTGGCCAGCACCGCACCGAGGGTCACGGTGGCCACGGCACCGACAGCGGCGATCTCGCCGGAGAACCGGACGGGGCCACCGAGCCCCTGGACGCCGAGCAGCCCGCGGTAGTTGGCCAGCGTGAACGCCGACGCGTGCAGGCCGTGGAACGGCACCATCAGCGACGACGACAGGACGCCCACCGCGGGAACGCCGAGCGCCACGGCGAAGAACCCCGCCGACGAGCCCACGGCAACGACCTGGCCCCGCCAGGTCAGCTGGCGAGGCTTCGCCGGTCGGGTGCGGCCCGACACCACGGCGAAGCTCCGACCACGCAGCAACACTGCCTGGACGGCAAGGGCCCCACCCACAGATGCCACCAGCGCCCAGCCCACGACGGCCGCCACGCCGAAATTGGCGGGGAACGTCGAGATCGACTCGTACAGCACGTAGCTCGCTACCGGGAAGTGCGCCGAGGCGGCGATGGTCGACGCCACGCCGAAGTCGCCGACCGACTCGGCGAACACGATGACGAAGCCCGACAGCACCGCCGGGAGCAGGATGGGCCCCACCGTGCGCACGACCGCGGTCCGACCGCCGCCGTGCACTCGGGCTGCGTGCTCCAGGTCGCCGCCGACAGCCGCCAGCGACGGGGCCAGCGCGAAGTAGGCGAACGGCGTTCCCTTCAGACCCAGCACGAGCGCCACGCCGACCGGGCCCATCACCAGGTGCTGGACCCCGGCGCTCCACAGTCCGGCCGCGCCGAGCAGCCCCGACCGCAGGACGATCTCCTCCCAACCCACGGCGATGAGGTAGGACGGGCAGAGCAGGACCGCCCACAATCCCAGCACGAAGAAGCGGCGACCCGCTGCCGTGGTCCGCTCCGCCACGACGGCGAGCCCCGCTGCTGCCACCGTGCCGATGAGCGCGGCCGCCAGCGACACCATCAGGGTGTCGACCATGGCGTGGCCGAGGCCGTCGTGCACGGCCTGAGACACGTTCGACCAGGTGAGCCAGGCG
>JAJZLP010000331.1 GCA_021803325.1 Actinomycetes bacterium | reverse complement strand
GGCGACCCGCTTGCCGAGGACCCGAAGTGCACGTACGTGCCTGAGCCGGCCAGTGAAGCTGTCAAGGCCGCCGCTGGTGTTGGGGGTCCGAGGTTGGACAGGACCTGAAGGTCGGCAGGACCTCAAGGTCGGCAAGACCAGGAGGCCGGCAAGACCTCAAGACCAGCATGGCCTGCTCGTGGGAAGGGTCCGAGCGCCGGCACAGTCCGGAGGTGGGGTGGCTCTGCAGGCCGGAGCCTCCGGTGGATCGGCGAGCAGGGACCCGCGCTCGAGCACCTCGAGACGGTCCGAGACCGCGTCCTCGACCGGTGGTGTCGAGTGCTGGTGCCGGCAGGCCCCGGCCCCGGCCCCGGCCCCGGCAGTCACCTGCGAGACTGGCAGCCATGCCCGCTGAGGAGCCCCGCACCCCGCTCACCGGCAGGGCGCCCGAGGCGACCGGCGGCCAGGCTGCCCTGACGCCGGACCACAGCACCACCGACAACCACAGCACCACCGACAACCACAGCACCACCGACAACCACAGCTTCGTCGACGGCCTCGCCGACCGCATCCTGGGATCCCGCCGCTTCACCGCCGACCAGGTTGGCGAAGCGGTCGGCATTCCCATCGACGACATCGACCCCCTGTGGATGGAGCTGGGGTTCCCGCCGGTGGCGCGCGACCAGCCGCTGTTCGCTCAAAGCGACATCGACGCCTTCCAACTGCTCATCGCCACCCAACAGGCCGGCCTCGTCGGCGACGAGGTCGCTGTCGCCCTCGCCCGCGTGCTCGGCCAAGCCCTCGCCCGCGTGTCAGCCACCTACGCGCAGCTGATCGCACCGGCAGTCCTGGCCCTGGCCGCCACGGCGGACCGCGATCCTGCCAGCCCGACCAACCTGACCAGCGCCGAGACGGATGGTGTCAGGCTCAGCGGCGGAGCCGCCATCCACAGCCTGCAGGAGCTGACTGACACGATCGCCGATGTTGTCGTGCCCACCATGGACCGGTTCGTCGAGTACTCGTGGCGACGCCACCTTCTTGCCGCCCTGGACCGCCATCTGCAACCTCGCACGTCCGCGGTGGTGGGATTTGCCGACCTCGTCGGCTACACGCGACTGACCGCCACGCTCGATCCTGATGACGTCCCCGAGCTGGTGAGCCGCTTTCAGGAGCTTGCCACCCGACATCTCGTGATCCACGGCGGCCGGGTCGTCAAGACGATCGGCGATGCCGTCCTGTTCGTGTTCCCGGACGGCCCGTCGGCGGCGGCCGGCGCGTTGGCTCTGGTCCACGCCTGCTCCGGGGAGCCGGCGCTCCCCGACGCCTGCGCCGGGCTGGCGTCCGGACCCGTCGCCGAGATGGAGGGCGACCTGTATGGCGACACCGTGAACCGGGCCGCTCGGCTGGTCGAGCTCGCCCATCCTGGGACCGTCCTGGCCGACGAGGACACCGCCATGCAAGTGATCGACGACGACGACCTTCGCCTCAGGCAGCTGCGCCCACGCCGCCTCAAAGGGCTCGGCTACGTGCGCGCCTGGGTGGTGCGGCCTGGAGCGGCTCGCCCCGCAGGCCCAGCCGCCCAAGCCCGCTGATCCAGACACTCGAACCCGCAGGCCCAGCGGAGCGAACTTCCGGGCCCAGGGACACGGGCCCGCAGGCCCACGCGCGAGGTTCCACAGGCCCGGCCGACCGTTCACTCCCCCCGGCCACCCAGATGCCACCCACCGCAGAGCTCGCACGGGTAGGCACCCAGGTCGTTGCCGTGCTCCAGCCGCACCTGGAGCGCGAAGCGATTGGCCTCCGCCTCGGTGGGGAAGCGTGTCTTCGGAACGCCGTCCGCACGCCAGTGCGACAGCCGGGTCCGACGAGTGCTCGCTCCACCGCTGCGCGTCCCCGGCTTGGCCGGAACCGAACGTCCCCGAACGCGGCGACGGGATTCGCCATCGGACCGGTCCGTGCGCCTCGGCGCCATGACGTGTCGGGTCCCCGGCGTTCCGCGCTCAGGCGCCCGACGGCGACCCGGACAGCAGGTTCGCACCAGCACCAGCACCAGCACCAGCACCAGCACCAGCACCAGCACCAGCACCCGCACCAGCACCAGCACCAGCACCAGCACCCGCACCCACACCCGCCAGCAGCGCGACCAGGCTGTCGCGCAGCTCGACGGTTCCGGCGGCGACCAGGGCGCGGCGCGCCGACGGCTGCAGCACGACGAGGTCGTCCCCGGACAGCTCCCCCCCAGGCCCACCGCCACCAGGCCCACCGCCGCCAGGCCCACCGCCACCAGAAACCGTGCCCGCCGGCACACCACCACGCTGCGCAGTACCGACGCTCCGCACCGTAGCGCTGGCCTCCCGGCACACGAGCATGCCGCCGAGGTAGTCCCACGGCGCCAGATGTGCGCCGCCGCACACGGCGAAGGCGTCGACACGCCCGTCGGCGACCGCACACAGGTCGAGCGCCGCCGCCCCGAACGCCCGGAACTGGGCCCAGCCCAGGTGGCGAGCCGGGTACCCGGTGAGCGCCACGATGGCGGAGCCCATCGCGGTGACCCGGCGGGGCTCGATCCGCACGCCGTCACGGCGCGCCCCGGTGCCCCGGATCGCCTCGTACCGTTCCCCGGTCGCCTGGTTGGCCACCACGGCCACGAGCGGGCCGTCACCGTCGACCACGCAGATGCTGGTCGCATACCACGGGATGCCGTGGGCGGCATTGGTCGACCCGTCGACCGGGTCCACCACCGCCATGAGCGGCGCGTCGGACCGGTGCAGGCCACTCTCCTCGGACAGGACGCCGAGGCCGGGACGATCGAGGACGGCCAACGCAGCTGCGTCTGCCACCAGGTCGATGGCGTACTGCCCGGCGCGCTCCCCCGCAGGAGACCAGTCGCCCACGCCGGCGATGGCAGCGGCGACCGCGTCCACCACGTCGTGGCAGGTCGTCAGGAGCACGGACACGTCAGGCACCCGATGACCCTACCGGTCTCTGGGCCGGCGGGCCCGCCCACGAGCCCGCTGAGCACCCTGCCGGGGACCCGACGCAGCCTGCGGTGCCGAGAGCCCGCGGCCGAGCCGTTAGGCTCTGCGAACTGTGGCCGTGATCGACGTCGCCGGGTACGTTGCCGACCTCAAGGACCACTCGGTGGACCACGGCTTCCACGTCCACGACGAGCGGCACTTCGTCGAGACCTACTCGCTCCGCCAGACCTGGGAGGTCGACCTCCACCCCGAAGAAGGCTGCGGGGGCCCACTCGACCTGCACCTCGCGCTCGAAGTGGAGCCGAGGGTGCTGCTGTCGTTCGAGGACGCTGTCGTCGACCTGCCCGAGGAGCAGGAACCTCCGGACGAGTTCCACTTCCCGTTGACCTTCACCTGGGCGCTCCCCCCGCTCCCGCACGGACCGGACCTCCTCCGCCTGACGATGGACCTGGCCGGCGTGGGCGGTGTCGACCTGCCGCTCGAGGTGTCCGCCATCGACTCGTTCCCGTCGGCCACCGACGCTCCCGAGCGGCGACTCTCCATCGTGGCCCGGTACCCGGTGTCGCTGGCCCGCATCCTCGCTGGCGAGGAGCTCCTCTGCGACGTCTTCGACCGGTGCCTGGCGGTCAGCCAATTCCTGTTGGACTCGGCGCCAGCCTGGCTCGACGGATGAGGATGCGGGCTCGCCGCCTGCTCCTGACCGCAGGGTCGCTCGTCGCCCTGGCCGCGGTCCTCAGCTCCTGCTCGAGTAGCGCCGCTCTCGCTCTGGCTCGCCGCTCGTGCGTCCACGTCGAGCGGTCGATCAACCTGTACGAGCGTTCGCTGCACGCCCCGACCCCGGCCCTGGCCGCCGCCGGCTACCAGGCTGCCGTCGCCCAGCTCGAGCTGGCCCAGCCCGACGCCGCCACCGCCGCCGGCCAAGACGGTCAGTGGCAGGCGCTGATGACCACCATCAGCGAAAGCCCCCGGGTACCCCTGGGCCTACTGGTGCATGCGCTGGGCGCCCAGTGCGCCGTCGCCCAATCACCTGGCGGCAACGGGCTGTAGCGACCCGGAGCGCGACAGCGCACGTCAGCGGGCTCGCCGGGCCCGCAACCCCGTCGCCGTCACCGTCGCCGCCGCCGCCAGCACCCCAGCCCCAGCCCCAGCCCCAGCACCAGCCCAAGCCCCCTACCGGCGCGCCCGCTGATGCCGACACCTCACCGGCGCCACCCTCGTGACCGTGTTCACGAAACTTCAGGCACTCGCTAGCCGCGCCGATCACATCACAGGTGGCTCCTTCGCGGCTACACAGCCGGACGCTCCGGCACCTACTGCGCTGCCACCGGGCCGGGCGCCTCGTGATCCGGCGAGCCAGGGGAACGACAGAGCGATGCCTGCTCGACGATCGGGTTGGCGGCGGACGGGGAGGCCATGACCACCAGGACCGGGAGGCGATAGTGGTGCCGACGACTGGCCCGGTGCCACCCGGTCACCGCTCTTCCCCGGCCTTCGCGGCGACGGTGCCGCATGCTGATCCATCACCCGATGCAGCCGAACCGGCGGACTGGGTGTTCCCGGCGAGCTGGCGGCGCGGCGGGCTGGCGTGGTGGGTGATGGCGACCGCGGTGGCTGCCGTGCTGGTCGCCGCCACCCATACGGGACTGCCGTTCCAGGTGGAGCTGGTACTGGCCGCTGGCCTGTTCACCATCCCGGCGCTGGCGGTCTCCCGACTGCTGGTGCGCCGCAGCCACCCGTCGCTGCGGGGCACATGGTGGGCTTGGCTGTACGGGCTTCGCTGCTTCTTCGTCTTCGGCTACCTGTCCGCGGTCGTGCAGTTCGCCGGATGGCTGATGGGCCACCCGCCGGGCACCGCCGTCTGGGCCACCACCCGGCTGGTGGCCGGCGTGTTCGGAGCCGCCGCGCTGATCTGCTGGGGATTGGTGATCCGCGACACGCTGCGCAACGGCATGGGCGGGCGCGACCGGTCGGAGATCGCCATCGACCTCGTGATGACAGCAGTCGTCGTGAGCGGGCCAGCGCTGTCCTTCAGTGCGTCGTTCGTGCCGCGGGCGATCGGACCTGTGGAGTCGGTCCTGGTGAAGCTCGGCCCCCTCGCCGCCGCCTTCGGCATCGTCGCCGGGATCTTCTGGTGCGCCCACGTGACGATGCTCCTGCGCGACACGGCCGGGCTCCGGGCAATGTCGGTCGACGGGCTCGACCTGGTGACGGTGACGGTAGCGCTGGCCGCGTCGCCGCTGGTCGCGCTGGTGCCGGCACTGGCGCACCACCAGGCGGTCCTGTGGCTGACGCTGCCGTTCGTGTTCCTGGCCGTGGTCCTTCCCGGTATCGCCTGCGGAGCGCTCATGCTGATGGCTCGCGTCGCACAGCGCGACCGGCGCACCGCCCGGTGGCTGCTGGCGCTCCTCGTCGTCTCCGCCGGCGACCTGTGGGCGCAGGTGGCCATGGCACTGGCACGGTACCGGCTGCCGGCCGTGCCGTTCATCGTCGCCGGCTGCGCCAATTTCGGCCTGTTCCTGATCCTGCCGCTGGTCGAACAGCGCCGGCGGATCGACGGGCTCGGCCGCCTCACCCCCCAGGCGCAGCTCAGGCGGTGGGACTTCGTGCCGGCTGTGGCCGCTGCCAGCGTGGCCGGCCTGCTGGCCCAGCTCGGCCTGGGAGCCGGCTCCGGCCCCGGACCTGGGATCGCCATCGCGTGCGCGCTGTGCGTGCTGGTGCTGCTCGGGTCGGCCCGCCACTACGCCAACGTCCGTGAGACCCGGCGCCTGCACCGACAGGTCGTGCAGATGACCAACGAGCTGTACTCCCAGTCCCGGGTGGACCCGCTGACCGGGCTTGGTAATCGCAGGACGCTCATCGAGCGGTTCCCGCAGATCGCCGCGTCGTGCGCCCGCACCGGGCGTCCGCTGTCCGTGGCCATGATCGACCTCGACGACTTCAAGCTGTTCAACGACCGGTACGGGCATCTTGCCGGCGACGACGTGCTGAGCGACCTGGCCCGCCTGGTCCGGTCGGTGCTGCGCGACGAGGATCTCGCAGCCCGGTTCGGCGGCGAGGAGATCTGCCTCGTCCTACCTGGCGCCGAGCCGGAGC
>JAJZLP010000251.1 GCA_021803325.1 Actinomycetes bacterium | reverse complement strand
ACGGCCGGATCTGGGTGGCCTGGTACAACGAGAGCAAGAACACGGTCTCGCTCGTACGTACCAACAAGAGCGTCACCCTGTTCGGGCCCGTGACCACCCTGGCCACTCCGTGCGCCGAGCACGGCCTGATAGGCCTCGGGCCCGGCCAGTGGGGGCGCTCGGACATCGCATTGCAGTGCGTGGACCAGCAGTTGAAGATCGAGGACCTCTTCACTCAGGCGATCGTGCCCCTGGCCCTGGGGCCCAGCCACGTGACAGTAGTGGCCGGTAAGGCAAAGCAGGTCGTCTTCCGTGTTACCGATGCCGGCGACCCGGTCGCGGGTGCCACGGTGAAGGTGGGCACGCACCTAGCCAGGACCAATGCCGGCGGCACCGTTACCGTCACCTTCTCAAAGACGAGCACACCGGGCAGCTACAGCGTCACCGCCAGCGGGCCGAACTACCGGCCGGCCACCGGCGTCGTGGTCGTCTCGGAACCGGCTCACTGAGGCTCCACGGGCGCGACCGGGGCGGCTGACGGGCCGCCCATCTCCGGCCGCTCGTGAGTGGGCCCGATAGAGGTAGCGCCTTGGCGGGGGTGCTTGCGGCTACACGACACACCCTGTCCACAGGTACGAACGGGCGCGAGTAATCGCCACGAACAGCTCGCGACGGCGGCGGTCCCGCTCTTCCTGGGTAATGGCTGACAGCCGAGAACCGAAGTTGGCGAGGTACACCGCATCGAACTCGAGCCCCTTGGACTTGACCCTTGGAACCCTTGATGGTGCCCACTCTTATCGACTCGGTGCCAACGGCCCCGTCCCACTGCTCCAGAGCCTGCACAGGGAGACCAGCGGCGCGAAGCACCCCGCACATGTGGCGGCTGTGGTGCGGGCGCCGGTCCCGGACGGCCGCTACGGCTTCGTCCAGGTCGACGCAGGTGCGGCTGACCTCGCTGTGGGAGATGCCGCTGGCGGTGACGAGGCCCCAGACAAGCTCGTCCACCGCTCGCGTCGAGACCCCGTCCACATAGGCCAGCATGGCCACGGCGTAGGGGGCCTGGCGATGCGCCTCCTGAGCTCAAATACGGCGGGGACGACGCTACCCCGCCGGGGCTTGTGGATGCCGAGCTCGATGTCGCCGGCTTCGGCCAACAGCGCCTTCGGGCGGTACCCGGTGCGCTCGGTCCTGGTCTCAGCCCTTTCGTAGAGCCCCGCGCCGCCGAGGCGCCTGACCAGCGATTGCGTGGAGACGATGGGACTCGAACCCACGACCCCCTGCGTGCAAAGCAGGTGCTCTAGCCACTGAGCTACGTCCCCGAGTTGGCGACTTAGAGTGTACCTTCCCTGGTCAACCGGCATTTCTGAGCCGGATGGCCCAGGCAATCGCGAGACCGGAACGGCGCCCGAGATGCCAGCATAACGGTGCCATGACCGTGCTGAGACCAAAGCGACGCCGGGACACTGTACAGACGACCGTTCGGCACAGCCTCCTAGTCTACGCCAACGGCCGAGGGCGTCGACCGGCGCCCGCGTGGCGAGGTGGCCAAGGGTTGGCCGGACGCCGGGTCAGGCAGGAACCGGTGCCAACCGCGGGGTCCGAGCCCACGCTTCGGCCGTGACGGTCATGTCCTGGCACCACAGCGACCCACGACCCCGACAGCGGTCGCCGCAGGCGTCACCACGGGAATGCTGGGTCGCCACCCCATCGGCTTGTGCCGCCGACCTCGGGGGCGGGACGCGCATCGTGTCCGCCAATGAGCACGCCGCCCGGATCACATGGGTGTGGGCGCCACGGACGCCGCCGCAGGGAGGAAGGGCACCGCTCGTAAACGGTCAGGCCCCTGCGACCCTCGGCACCGAGCCGGTAGTATGAGTCACGGGTCACCGAGACCACCGGGTGACCCAAGTACGTTCCGGTCGCTTCCAGCGCCTCGAGGTCGACAGCCGCTAGGCCTTGACCGGTCCGCGGGGCAAGAGCGGCGCTCATTGCACCAGTTCCGCGTCGACCATCCGAAAGGCGCGTACGTACTCGGTACCCAGCCAGACGTTGGCCAAATGCGGATAGGTCCGGATGGACTCGATCGACCAGTGGCCCGCGTGCGCCTACGCGGCCTCGAATGCCATCCCAAAACCTCGCTCGCGCGCGTGAAACAGGTGCGGCTGATGTCGGTCCGACTGCCAGCACCGTCAACGATCTTCATCCAAGCCGGCGGAGACTGAACGGCCGCCCGCGGCAGGCGCTTCTCAACACCACGCACACGCGATCTGTCGAAAACTCCGGGCGGGCGTTCCGGGTCGCGACATCCGCCCAGGCTTCGATAATCGCCCTGTCCTGGTCGGTGCGTAACGCCATCATCAACGCGTCCACCTCTGCCAGTGGCACACCCTCGACAGCGTTTGAGGAGTGTGAATCAGTGGCACCCTCCGAGCCCGCCGGCCCGAACACCACTATCTCGTGGCCAGACCCCTCGGTACCGGGTTCACGACGACCGTTACGTCATTCCAGGCGGCCAGATAGCCGAACAGCTGAGGTCGTAGCGTACCAACACCCCTGAACAACTATGGCTAGCACGGGGCCTCTCACTCGTCAGCCGCGAGGCTGTTCGCGTAGCGATTGACGGCGGAGCTGCTAAGGCCTAGCGAAGGCGGCGCGAGATCCTAGTGCCCCTTCAGGCAACCTTTGCGCGCTTTGAAATGACACGAAGTGCCTCATCGTTGGCATGGCGGTTCCGCCAGGCGATGTAGCGGCGGACCATATCACCCTGTTCGAAATGGTCCTTGTGGTCCGTGCCGTCCAGGGCGAAGTAGCGGAGAGCAGCGAAGTGGCACTCGATTAACCGGCCCTCGGGTCAGGTCAAGGGGAAGTTCTCGATCATCCCGAGTTCTTGAGGCGCCGTAGGTGCTTGTCGATGCTGTCGATCACCCGTTGGTGGCGGGCGGCTTCGGAGCCCCATCCTCGGCTGGTGGCGTCGTCGCGTAGGGCGGTGATGTCGTCGAGTTGAGCCTGGAGGGCTGGGCCGAACTCGGTGGTGGTGACGAAGTTGTCGCACTGCTCGCAGATGTTGGCGTAGGGGCAGGCGTCGGCGACGAGGTCCCGGGAGCAGTAGCCGTGGGCGACGCGGGTCTTGAGCATCTCCGAGCGGAGCCAGTCGACCCGGTCGGGCACGGCGGTCTTGGCGAGCGGCGCGATGACCAGGGCGCTGCGGGTGCGGACCTTGCCCATGGCCGCCTCGTAGGCGGCGCGCACGGTTGGCGAGGCGATGGAGGCGTAGCGCAGGGTCATCTCGGCGGAGACGTGACCGAGGACGGCCATCAGCGCTTGGAGTGACATGCCGGCGTTGACGAGGCTGGTGGCGTAGGTGTGGCGCAGCTGGTGGGGGGTGACGTGGAGGGGTTTGCCGGCCCTGCCGGTCAGTCCGGCGGCGGTGACGGCGGTGTCGAGACCGTGGCGGAGCTTGTAGGCGCTGAGACGGCGTCCTCGGTCCATGAAGAGGAACTCGGCGGGTCGGCCGTCGCGGGGATGGGCGACGGGCCGTTGGCGTCCCCGGTGCGCCATCCAGGCGTCGAAGGCGGCGAGGGTGGCGGCGTCGAGGGGGACGGTCCGCTCGGTGCCGAGCTTGCCGAGGGGGACCTTGACCCAGGTGCCGTGAGTGGGGGTGTCCCACAGGCAGTCGAGCTCGAGGTCGAGCAGCTCGCCGAGGCGCATCCCGGTGCCGCGCAGGATGGTGATGCCGGTTCGGGTGAAGGGGTCGTCGAGGGAGGCGACCGCGGCCATGAGGTCCCGGTCGGCGTCGGGAGGAAGCGCCCGGGGAAGGGGCCGGTCGAGGCGAGGGACGTCGGAGGCGAAGACCAACGGCCGGGAGGGCCGCTCGGCCCAGCCCCAGATGGCGAGGTCTTCGAAGAAGGCGCGGAGATCGACGACCGCCCGCTTGGACACCGAGGCAGAGACGGGCTTGTCCCGGGCCAGCCATCCCCGCCACGGGCGGCCGTGGTTCCAGATCAAGAACCCGTCGACATGCGCTCGTTCGAGCTGCTCGAGCCGGCGCACCTGTGGGTGGTCGGCGGCCAGGTACTCGCCGAAGACGATCAGGCTGTCGGCTCTCATGAGGACCGTGGAAGGCCGCAAGGTGGTGGCGACGACCTCCAAGTAGCGCAGCGCCACCCGGCGGATCTCTGGCTGTGGGAGAGCTTCGAGCGTCTCGGCCAAGGTGGCTGCCCGCGGCCGGTTGTGGCGAGGCGTGGCCGAGCAGATGCCCAGCTCGTAGCAGGCCTGGTGGAGACTGAAGGCTCTGGCGTGGTTGTGGCTTCGGGTGTCGCGCCCGGCGGAGGGAGCAGCGTCGACCGCGGCGGTGAAGGCGTCGAAGTCGTCGTCGGTCAGCTCGGCGAGGGTCTTGGCCGCCCAAAGGCACATGATCGCGAGGCCGCCCCGGCTGACGTCTCGGGCCCAGTTCTCCGACCAGCGGAACCGTCCGGCGACCTCGATGATCCGTTCGACGTCGCCGGGATGACGGCGGCCCCACTCCGCGTAGAGGTCGCCGGGCGTCTTGGCCAACAGCAGGTCCAGGTCGGGAGTCAAGGCGCCTTCGAGGAAGCACCATGTGATGAACGACCACGCCCCGCTCCGGGCCAGGTCGGCGAGGCGAGCGGGGGCCGCTCGGAGCATCCAGGCGGTCAGGTCCGGGTGCGCTTCGAGCAGGCGGCGGGCTGCGTTGCGCCGCAGCCGCTTGGCGTCCGGGCCGATCGGAAGGCCGGCCACGAACCGGGCGTAGTCGATCAACACGTCGGGCGCCTCGGCTGCTTGCAGGGTGGCGAGCGCAGAGACGCTCATCGCAGGGCCGCCCGGGCCTGGGCGAACTCGGCCGCCAGCGTGTCGGGCGAGAGGTGCACGTAGCCGGCGGTGGTCTCCGGCGACGCGTGCCCCATCAGCTCGCGCAACACCAGAAGGTCGATCCCGGCGCCGGCCAGCTCGGTGCCGTAGGTGTGGCGAAGCCGGTGCGGTCGCACCCGGGTGGCGCCAGAGCTCGCCCGGTGAGTTCGGAAGATCCGGCGCATCCCCGCCTCCGTCATCGCTGCCCCCGTGGTCGGGCCGCGCAGCACCACGAAACACTCCGGCGTCCGGCAACCCTTCGGGCGTTCGGCGTGCAAGTAGGCGGCGACCTCGACGAAGAACGCCCCGTCGACAGGAACGGTACGCTCCCGGTTGCCCTTGCCGATCACCCGCACCCGACGCAGGCCCATGTCCACATCCGCCAGCCGCAAACCGCGGACCTCCGCGGCCCGCAGGCCGCCGAGCACCATCGCCAGAGCCATCGCCCGGTCCCGGTGGCTGCCCAGGTCGGAGATGAACGCCGAGACCTCGGCCGGCTCCACGCTCTCAGGCAGCCGCCGAGGCTGGCGGACCAAGCGCCCTCCCGTCGCCGCCTTGCGGGGACCGATGTGGCCGAGCATGCCCCGCGCCTTCGGTCTCAGGCCGGTCGCCCGCCGCCCTGCCGGCACCGGGCTGTCGGTGCGGACGCCGGCGATGACCGCGTACTCGAACATCCCCCGCACCGCGGCGATCCGCCGGTTCATCGTCGCTGGAGCCGCCCCCCGCCGGGCCGACACGCTGACCACCTTCGCCCCTGCGCTCGGCGTCGGGCGACCCTGCCAGTCCAGGTAGTCGAACAAGTCGGTCGCCACGACGTCGACGGCCGTCGCTCCCCGCTCAGCCAAGAACCGGCCGAAGTTCAACAGGTCGAACGCGTAGCCCCGCACCGTGCCCTGCGCGAAGCCACGAACTGAGAGATGGCCGAGGTAGCTGTTGGCCAACTCGTCGATCGGGCCACCACCGGCCAGGCGATAGGCACCCTCACTGCGAACAACCCTGAGGTCCATCAGGCTCTCCTTGGAGTCGAGTATGCGACCCCGCCAGGCGCCCGAGGTGGATGCTCAGGCCGCGAGGCGGAGACCGACCCCCAAAGGCCGGTAAACCCATATGCGGTTGAGCCAGCTGGCGTCCGTGGGGACGTAAGCAAGCTCGACGTTGTTGGCGGCCGCCCATTCGCCGACGCGACTGTCCTTCCTGGTCGACAGGTGCGGGCTGAAGTTGTCCAGCACCAGGC
>JAJZLP010000334.1 GCA_021803325.1 Actinomycetes bacterium | reverse complement strand
GGACGACGGCACGGTGATCGAGCCCGGCATGGTGAAGTGGCTGCACCTGGCCGACGGCTGGGGACACCTGCGGTTCACGCCGAACCAGTGGCAGCCCGTGCAGTTCGACCGCATGATCCGGGTGGATGTTCGCAAGGCCTCATCCTCGTACCCGGCGTAGCGGCGGGTGGCGCCGCTTGTTGTCGAGGCACCGGGTGGCGCCTTCGGCGACCGGTACAGCGGGGAGGCGATGCGTTTGGCCAGCGCCGGACGGCTCCCGCGGCCGGACGCACCACCTGGAACTGTCGCCCGCTGGACTGTGGCGGCTGGAGCCGGTTGGCGGGCCCCTCGCCGAAGAAGCGGAGCGGGTTGCCGGTGATCCCAGTTCCAACCCCAGTCCCAACCCCAATCCGAGTGCCAGTCCCAACCCGAGTCGCAGTCCCAACCCGAGTCCCAGTCCCAATCCGAGTGCCAGTCCCAATCCGAGTGCCAGTTCCAACCCGAGTGCCAGTCCCAATCCGAGTGCCAGTCCCAACCCGAGTCGCAGTCCCAACCCGAGTCCCAGTCCCAACCCGAGTCCCAGTCCCAACCCGAGTCCCAGTCCCAACCCCAATCCGAGTGCCAGTCCCAACCCCAGTCGCAGTGCCATTCCCAACCCCAGTCGCAGTGCCAGTCGCAAGAGCACGCGCCAGCCGGCGGCGCCGGTCGACCCAGGCTTCGGGACCTGCGCGGCGAACGTACGCCGGTCGTAGCATGGGGGTGATGGTTCGTCTCGCTGATCTCGGCGGGCATCTCGATGCGGCCGATGTGCTCCTCGCCGGCTCGGGTGGATTGTTGGCAGGCTCGTGCACCACGCAAAGCCGGGGACTCGCACGGCGGACTGCAGGGCGCCACGCTGGAGCCAGCGAGCGGTGAGCGGCATCGGACCCTGGGAGGCCGCTGCTGGTTGGTCGAGGGGGGAACCGGAGGTGCGGTTGGCCGGGCGGGACGACGTTCATGCCTTGGTCCAGGTGCTTGCCCGAGCTTTTGCCGATGATCCTGTCGCGTGTTACCTCTTCGACGGGGAGCGGGCCAGGGCCCGTGGGCTTCGAAGGTTCTTCGGTGTGCAGCTGCGGACCATGGTCATGGGATCTGGGGAAGTGTGGACGACGTCACGTGCGTCGGGTGCTGCAGTCTGGGTGCGACCTGGAGCGCCTCGCGCCGCCACCTGGCGGGACGCCATGCGGCTGGCTCCCGTGCTCGCCGATGTTGTCCTCGGTGGCCGTGCATCGGCCAGCTTTCGGCTTCTTGCCGATGTCGAGCGGGCACGGCCAACACAGGAACACTGGTACCTCGCCACGTTGGGCACCGACCCCCCAGTACAGGGCCGAGGCGTCGGATCGGCGCTGCTGCGATCCATGCTGAAGGTCGTCGATGACGAGGGAATGCCAGCATATGTGGAGTCGTCCAAACGGCAGAACGTTCCGTTCTACATGCGTCATGGCTTCGAGGTCACAGGTGTCGTCCGCTCCGTCGACGGTGTGGTCTCGCTGTGGCCCATGTGGCGGTCGCCGAGGCGGCTGGAATGTTGAAACGGTCGCCACGCGTCGGATCCTGGGGGTTGCGCGGATCCCGCCAGGTCGAGCTCGCGGCGAATGGCTCAGCCGTTGGGAACGCCGAGGATCCGCAGCGACCCTTCTGCCTTTGTGACGGCCTCGGGCTCTATCGGCCGGAGCCCGAGGGGCAGGGGATCAGCGATCCGGGCGAGACGCCGGATCGCGTCGATGACGGCGCGTGAAGGGGCTGCCGGCAAACCTCGGCTCCGCTCGGCCAGCCCAACGGTTCGCGGAGGCATGCCGTCGATTCGCAACGAGCGGAACCGGGAGCGTAGGTGGTCCGGGACGGCTGTGGCCGGCAGGATTGCCGGTCCATAGCCCTCGAACACGAGCGACGCGATGAGGCGAACGCCATCGAGCTCGGCCAGAGGGCGAAGTGCGATGTTCACCCGCTTGAAGGTGGCGTCGATCTCGCTGCGGAACGGCGTGCCATTGGCGGGGAGGAGCAGGTCGAGATCGCCCAGTTGCTGGAGGTTGACGGTGTCGCATCCGGGGAAGGGGTCGTTGTCGACCGGGACCACGAGCACAACGTCCTCCTGGAGGAGCGGCTCAAAGCTCAGCTCCCGCGTGGGCACCGGGGCGCTCAGGAGGGCCAGGTCCAACCGACCGCTGCTGAGCGCCGGCTCGAGCACCGCCGTGGAGCCCTCCGACACGACCAGGCGGAGCTTCGGGTGCCGCTCGGACAGGTCCGAAAGCAGGGCGGGAACCACCCACCGAGCGATGGTGCCGATCATTCCGCAGCGCACCGTTCCCGCCAGTTCCTGACGGAGGGCCCCGATATCTGCAGTCAGCGCGTCCACCTCACCAAGCACCCGGTAGGCGCGGCTCACGACGATATCACCCTCAGTGGTCAGGCGACCGCCAGGACGCTCGATGAGGGTGGCGCCGAGCTCGCGCTCAAGGCGTGCGACATGGGCGGAGACGTTCGACTGCACCGTACCCAAGGCATCTGCCGCGGCGGAGAACGAGCGGTGCTCGGCCACGGCAACCAGGGCTTGGAGATGTCGGAGCTCCATCTCTAAAAACGATATCAGATATCGCTCATACCTGTTTGACTGATCGCGAGCGGTAGAGCACAATGGTCATCAGACCACAGGGAGCTGGATTCCCCCCCCTCCACTACCTGTTGAGTCATGCGAAGGGACCGGACTCCCCCCCTCCGGTCCCTTCGCCGCGTCCGGGCATCAATGTGGCCTCTCTGGTGGGCCTCTCTGGTGGGCCTCTCTGGTGGGCCTCTCTGGTGGGCCTCTCTGGTGGGCCTCTCTGGTGGGCCTCTCTGGTGGGCCTCTCTGGTGGGCCTCTCTGGTCGGCCTCTCTGGTCGGCCCCCGGTCAGCACCCGGACTGCTTCGTCGGGTGATGTGGCCGCAGTATCGTCTCGTCCATGGCGACGGTGCAGCCCGGGACGGCCCGGGGCAACGGGCGGAGACCGACCGGCGACCGGGGTGGACGGCCTCCAGCACGTGGGGCGGTGTTCGTCGATCTCGACCGCACCTTGCTCTCGGGTGCGAGCGGGCTCGTCCTGAGCGCGGCGATGCGGGTCGAGGGGTTGTTCGAGGGACGTCCGAACCTTCCAGGCGAGCGGTTTTTCTACGGCGTCTACGACGCTCTCGGCGAGAGCCTGCCGTTCATGGCCATGGTCCGGGCAGCCGCTCGCTTCGTACGAGGGTGGCCGGTCGAGTCGGTCCAGCGGGCCGGGGAGCTCGCAGCTCCGGAGCTTCTGGAGATCCTCCAGCCGTATGCCCCTGGCGTGCTGGCGGAGCATCGCTCCGCTGGTAGGCGGATCGTGCTGGCGACGACCTCGCCGGTGGACCTGGTCGCGCCGTTCGCACGGCTTCTCGGCTTCGACGACGTGATCGCCACCCGCTACGACAGCGAAGACGGGCGGTACACGGGCCGGATCGAGGGTTCCTTCGTCTGGGGCGTCGGCAAGCTCACAGCCGTCCGGAAATGGGCGAGGGAGCACGCCGTCGACCTGTCAGCCAGCCACGCCTATTCCGACAGCGTGTTCGACGTGCCGTTGTTGCGCAGTATCGGCCACCCGCACGCCGTGCAACCTGATATCAGGCTGCGCATGGTGGCGACGATGGCGCGGTGGCCCATCGAGCACTGGGATCGACCAGCGGGCGTCCCCAAGGTGGCCGGTCTCGAGACCTACCATCTTCTCCGGCTGGTTGTCCGCCCCGAGTCCTTTCCCTACGCCCGTTTCGATCTGGACGGTATCGAGAACATCCCGGTCCGGGGGCCGGTGCTGTTGGCGGCCAATCATCGGAGCTACTTCGACGTGGTGGCGCTGGCGATCGTCGCAGCCCGCCTGGGCCGGCCGGTGCGGTTCCTCGGCAAGCGCGAAGTGTTCGATGCCCCCGGGCTGGGATGGATAGCGCGGGCGTTGGGCGGCATCCCTGTCGATCGGGACAACGACCCAGCGCGGGCGTTGGGAGCGGCACGCCAGGCGCTCCAGGCCGGTGAGCCGGTGCTGATCATGCCGCAGGGAACGATCCCGCGAGGTCGGGCATTCTTCGATCCGACCCTTCACGGCAAGACCGGTTGCGCGCGGCTCGCAGCAATGACCGGCGCTCCTGTCGTGCCCATCGGACTGTGGGGGACCGAGGCGGTCTGGCCGCGGGCCGCCCGGGTCCCCGCCGTGACTGCCGTGGCGAAGCCGCCGACGGTGCGTATCCGGGTGGGACCGCCGATCGACGTGGCTTCGGAAGCAGCCAGCGATCCCGTGGCGGCGACGGAACGTCTGATGGCGGCGATCGCGTCCCAGCTCCCGCCCGAGGCGGGCGACGTGCGGTCCCCCAGCGATAGCGAGGTGGAGCGGGCCATGCCGCCTGGGCGCAGGGCGAGGTGATCGGGCGCGCTCGGGTGGACAGGGAGCAGCATCGTCTCCCTCCGTACCGGTGAGCACCGCTCGGGTTCGACTGGCGGCGCGGGCCACGGTCGCTGTCGGCCGGGCATCTCGCTGGCTTGGGCGGGGGAGCGGGTCGGTCGTCGGAGGCAGGGTGGGACTGGCTATCGCGCCCGACCTGGTTCGGTCGTTGGCGGCGGATCGCCAGGTGGCGCTGGTGAGCGCCACCAACGGCAAGACGACGACCACCCGCCTGCTCGTGACCGCGCTCGGTGGAACTGGAAGGGTGGCGACGTCGGCGGCAGGGGCGAACCTGCCTGCTGGGATCGCTGCAGCATTGGCAGCGGCGGCGCCTGACAGCCCGGCGGTGCTGGAGGTCGACGAGGCGTACCTGGCGTCTGTAGCTGACGCGGTCGGACCTGCGGTCGTGGCGTTGCTCAACCTGTCTCGCGATCAGCTCGACCGGGTCAGCGAGGTGCGGGCCATAGCGACGCGTTGGCGGGCAGCGATGAGCCGCCTGGGATCGGCGACGGTGGTGGCGAACGCCGACGATCCCCTGGTGGCCTGGGCGGCATCGGCGGCGGAGCACGTCCGTTGGGTGGCGGCGGGCCAGTTGTGGCGGGCGGACGCCACTGGGTGCCCCGCGTGTGATGGTCGGATCGAATTCGGTGCTGACGGAGGATGGCGGTGCCCGACCTGCGGGTTGAGCCGGCCCGAGCCTGACGCCGTCCTCCGAGGCGCAACACTCGCGATCAGCGACGGCCGCCGGCTGGACGTAGCCAGTCTCCTACCTGGTCGCTTCAACCTCGCGAATGCCGCCATGGCCGCCGTGGCCGCCGAGGCGCTCGGGGTCGATGCCGGGCGGGCCCTTGCCGCCATGGCAGACGTCGCCGACGTCGAAGGTCGCTACGCGGTAGTGGCACACGAGTCCGTGCGTGCCCGGCTGCTACTGGCCAAGAACCCAGCAGGGTGGGCCGAGCTCCTGGATCTCCTGGCAGGAGAGTCGAACCCGGTCGTCGTAGGTATCAACGCCCGGGTCGCGGACGGTCACGACCCGTCGTGGCTGTGGGACGTGGAGCTCGAGCGGTTGCAGGGGCGGTTCGTGGTGGCGACCGGCGAGCGGGCCAGGGACCTCGCGGTGCGCCTGCGGTATGCCCGCGTCGACCATGAGGTCGAGGTCGATCAGGTTGCGGCGTTGCACCGCGCCGGGTCTCCCACTGTTGACTATGTGGGCAACTACACCGCCTTCCAGGATGTGCGGCGGTCGCTCGATCGCGCTGACCGGCGGAGCGGGCGGGTTGATCGGTTGGCTGGTGCTGGTGCTGGTGCTGGTGCTGGTGCTGGTGCTGGTGCTGGTGCTGGTGCTGGTGCTGGGGCGGACCGTGGTGCTGGTGCTGGTGCCCAGAGTCGTATCCGGCGGCGCCGGATCCGGATTTGGAGAAGGTTTGGAGCGGGCCAGGTCGCGGTCGGTTCTGCTGGAGATGGGTCTTCGGGGTCATTGGGGGAGGCTGGGACGTCGGGAGCGGCTGGGACGTCGGGATCGGCTGGGACGTCGGGATCGGCTGGGACGTCGGGATCGGCTGGGACGTCGGGAGCGGCTGGGGCGGATGGGTCGTCACCTGCGGAGACAGGTTCAGCCGCTGGACGAATGCGGGCCGGAGTGCCTGGAGGTCATGCGGATGGTACGACGGGCGGC
>JAJZLP010000139.1 GCA_021803325.1 Actinomycetes bacterium | reverse complement strand
GCTGCCCGGGTCGCTGACCTGTTGGCGGCCGCTGCAGCAGCGGGGAGGGCCGCCACGGGCCAGGCGGAGCGGACAGCGGGCTCGCGCCGGGGTTCGACGGCAGCGGCACCGGCGAAGCGGGGCTCTTCGGCGAGCACGGCTGCTGCTGCCAAGCGGACCGGTGCGAAGAAGGCTGCGAGCACGGCTGCTGCTGCCAAGCGGACCGGTGCGAAGAAGGCTGCGAGCACGGCTGCTGCTGCCAAGCGGACCGGTGCGAAGAAGGCTGCGGGGACGGCGGCGGCCAAGCGGACCGGTGCGAAGAAGGCTGCGGGGTCGGCGCCTGCTGCCAAGCGGGCGACGGCGAAGAAGGCGGGTGTCGCCAGGAAGGCACCGGTGCGTTCCGGTCCCCGAGCGGGCGCGTCGGCTCGTTCGACCCGTGGCGCAGGTCGCAGCGACAACGGTTGAGCACGGTGCTCCGCCGCCGTCTCGACGTCGAGATGGTGCGGCGCCGGCTTGTGCCGTCCCGCCAGCAGGCCGAACGCCTGGTGGCAGAGGGCAGGGTCTTGGTGGATGGGGCCGTCGCGGCCAAGTGCGCTCGCTTGGTGGCACCAGGTCAGGCGGTGGCGGTGGCGGGGCCCCCGGCTCGCTTCGTCTCGCGCGGTGGTGAGAAGCTCGATCACGCCCTCGCTCGGTTCGCTATGGATGTGGCCGGGCGGACCTGCTTGGACGTGGGGGCATCGACGGGAGGTTTCACCGACTGCCTGCTCCGGCGCCATGCGGCCCGGGTCGTTGCGGTCGACGCCGGTCATGGGCAGCTGCACCCGCGGATCCGAGGTGACGAGCGGGTGGTGAGCCTGGAGCGGACCAACGCCCGCTCGCTGTGCCAGGAGCATCCGGAGCTGATCGGTTCAGCAGACGTGATCGTGGCCGACGTGTCGTTCATCTCGCTCACGACGCTCGTGCCGGAACTGGTCCGGTGCGCACGCGGCCCGGGCAGTGACATCGTCGTGCTGGTGAAGCCGCAGTTCGAGGCGGGGCGGGCGGTCGTTGCCCGTGGAGCGGGCGTCGTGCGCGACGCGGACATCCGATTGCAGGCGGTCCGGCGCGTGGCCGCAGCACTGGTGGACGTCGGGGTCGAGGTCGTTGGGGCCACCGCGTCTCCGGTGTTGGGCCCGGCCGGCAACGCCGAGGTCTTCGTGCGGGGCGTCGTCGGAACGAATACGGCCGAGCCGACGGCTGTCAGAGGCATGGACGACGAGGCGAAGGTGGCACGGCTGCAGGCGCTCGAGCCCATGCTGTCCGCAGCGGTTGGTGAAGCACCTGACACCGCGGCACCTGACGTCGGAGCGTCTGACACCGCTGCACTTGACGTCGGAGCGTCTGACACCGCTGCACTTGACGTCGGCGTGCCTGATGCAAGAGCCGATGACGCCGGAGCCGACGTTTCGGGCGCACGCGCCGAACGAGCCGGCGACCCTGGAGCACCTGGCGTCGGCGCGGGCGACGCCGGAGCCCTTGACGCCGGTGCCGACGATGCCGGTGCCGGCGTCGTCGGGGGATGATCGATGGCCACCGTCGCCTTCGTTCTCCATACCCACCGACCTGAGGCCACGGCGCTGGTCGAGCGGGCTCGGTCGTGGCTGGTCAGCCGCCACCATGACGCGGTGGTCCTGGGGGACGCCGATGCTGGTGCCACTCCTGTCGCCGGAGGTGCCGGCAGTCCCGACGATGAGCCCACGGTTGATCTGGCCGTGAGCCTGGGTGGCGACGGCACCATGCTCCGCACGGTGGCGTGGGCTGCGCCTCGAGGCGTGCCCGTGCTTGGGGTGAACCTTGGCCGGCTGGGCTACTTGACCGAGGTGGAGCCATCGAGCCTGGAGTGGGCCTTGGACCGCTTCGTCACCGGCGGGTACACGGTGGAGCGCCGCATGATGCTCGACATCGCCGTGCACCGTGTGGCCGGAGGGGCATCGCCCGTGCACCACCTGGCGCTGAACGAGGCAGTGGTGGAGAAGGAGGTACCAGGCCACACCGTGCGCCTGGCCACGTCCATCGCCGATCGGCCGTTCGTGACGTATGCCGCAGACGGCCTGTTGGTGGCCACACCGACCGGATCGACGGCCTACAACCTGTCGGTTCGGGGCCCGATCCTGAGCCCCCGCCTGCGGGCGATGGTGGTGACCCCGATCGCCGCGCACATGCTGTTCGACCGCCCGTTGGTGCTCGAACCCGACGAGCTGCTCGGCCTGACCGTCGCCGGTCCGTTGGCCGCCACTCTGGTGGTCGACGGCGTGTCGGCCGGCTCGCTCGAGCCCGGGGACCATGTGGCGTGCCGGGCAGCACCGCACGACGCGCTGCTCGTCGTGTTCGGTCGCCGGGATTTCCACGCCATCGTGCGGTCACGGTTCAAGTTGAGCGACCGCTGACCGCGATGCTCGTCGATCTCACCGTCAGGGACCTGGGAGTCATCGAATCGGCTCGCATCGAGCTGGGAGCGGGGATGACGGTGCTGACCGGTGAGACCGGTGCCGGCAAGACCCTGGTTGTCGGTGCCCTGGCGCTGCTCGTGGGTGGCCGCGGCGACCCGGCGGTGGTGCGACCCGGGGCCGACGAAGCGGTTGTCGAAGGACGGTTCCTCCTCGCCGACGGGTCCGACGGGTCCGACGGGTCCGACGAGCTCGTCCTCTCCCGGACCGTGGCGGCTCGGGGACGGTCGCGCGCCTGGATCGACAGTCGAATGGCGCCACTGTCCGCCTTGGCCGAGCGCGGGCCCGGCCTGGTCGAGCTGCACGGCCAGCATGCGCACCGTGCGCTGGTCGACCCCGCGGCGCAGCGGCGGGCCTTGGACGCCTTCGCAGCGGTGGACCTCGGTCCGCTCGGCCGGGCGCGCGCCGCGGTCCGCCAGGCCACGGCCGCGCTCGAGGGGATGGGAGGGGACAGCAGCATCCGGGCCCGGCACGTCGAGCTGCTGCGCTTCCAGGTGGACGAGATCGCCGCCGCCGCCATCGAGGGCGACGGCGAGGACCAGCGCCTCGCCGACGAGGAGGACCGCCTGGCGGAGATGGCGGCGCATCGCGAGGCAGCCGGGCACGCGCAGGCATTGCTGGTCGGACTCGACGGCGGAGGGGCTGCTGACGGCGTCGGCCGGGCTCGGGCGTTGCTTGCCGCATCGTTCCCGCTGGCAGCGCTGGCCGACCGGCTGGCTGCAGTCCACGCGGAGCTCGAAGACGTCGCCGGCGAGCTGCGGACTGTCGCAGAGACATGGGAGGAGGACCCGGGCCGCTTGGACGAGGTGCGTTCCCGGCGTCAGCTCCTGCGGGTGCTCGCTCGCAAGTACGGGGGCGACCTCGCAGCGGTGCTGGCCCACGCCGAGGCGACGCGTCGCGAGCTGCAGGACCTGGCGGATGCCGAAGCCGACGCCGAAGCGGCAGCCCGGCGCCTGGCGGGGCTGCAGGCCGACGTCGCCGCGGCCGAGCACGTCGTCGGGGAGGCTCGCCGCCAGGCGGCGCCGAGGTTGGCGTCGGCGGTCGAGGAGCGGTTGCGTTCTCTGGGGATGCCCCGAGCGCTGTTGCAGGTGCATGTGGGTGATGTCGACCCAGGCGATGATGTCGAGATCCGTTTCTGCGCCAACCCAGGCGAGGCGGTCCTGCCTCTGGCGAAGGTGGCTTCAGGCGGCGAGCTTGCCCGCGCCATGCTGGCGCTTCGCCTGGTGTTGTCCGAGGCGCCTCCGACGATGGTGTTCGACGAGGTGGACGCCGGCATCGGTGGTACGGCGGCGATCGCGGTGGGTCGGGCACTGTGGGAGCTGGGCCGCCGCCACCAGGTTCTGGTGGTGACACACCTTCCGCAGGTGGCGGCCTTCGCCGACCGGCACCTGACGGTGGGGAAGGAGACGGCAGGCGGTCGGACGGTGGCCCGGGTGCAATCGGTGGTCGGCGACGATCGCCTGGTGGAGCTGGCTCGGATGCTGTCGGGGCAGCCCGGCTCGACCACTGCTCGGCGCCACGCGGCGGAGCTTCTCGAGCAGGCGCACGCCATCGCCTGACCCGGGGGGAGATCGGCGGGCAGGTGATCCTGGTGGTGTACCGGTCGAACGACATGGTGGATCGGCGCGGCGGGTGGTGCGGCGGCCGACGGGTTGTTCTGTCCGGCGGGGTGGTGGTCTGGCCGGCGATGTGTTCTGTCCGGCGGGGTGGTGGTCTGGCCGGCGATGTGGTCTGTCCGGCGGGGTGGTGGTCTGGCCGGCGGGGTGGTCTGACCTGCGGTGCCTCGGCGAACAGGCCGGAGGATCGGGCGGTGCTCCGCTCTGCGTTCGGCGGTCGTCTTCGGTCCGGGCCGTGCGGTCGGCTGCGGCGGGCGACGCGGTCCCCCGGTACGGTGGGGCCGTGATCTACCGTGACGGGGTGCGGCCAAGAAGGTGCTCGTGACCAAGTATGTGTTCGTCACCGGCGGCGTCTCGTCGTCGCTCGGCAAGGGCCTGACCGCCTCGGCGTTGGGCCGGCTGCTCAAGTGCCGGGGCCTGCGGGTCACGATGATCAAGCTCGACCCGTACATCAACGTCGACCCCGGGACGATGAACCCCTACGAGCATGGCGAGGTGTTCGTCACCGAGGACGGCGGGGAGACCGACCTCGACCTCGGTCACTACGAACGGTTCATCGACGAGAACCTCCGACGTGACTCCAACACGACCACCGGCAAGATCTACAGGCAGGTGATCGCCAAGGAGCGCCGCGGCGACTACCTGGGCAAGACGGTGCAGGTGATCCCGCACGTGACCGACGAGATCAAGGAGCGGATCCGCCGGGTCGCGGTCGACGCCGTCGACGTGGTCATCGTGGAGGTGGGCGGCACGGTGGGCGACATCGAGATCGTCCCGTTCTTGGAGGCCCTCCGGCAGTTCCGTCACGATGTCGGGCGCGACAACGTCTGCTACGTCCATCTGACGCTGGTGCCGTACCTGCCACCCACCGGGGAGCAGAAGACCAAGCCGACGCAGCATTCGGTGACAGAGCTTCGCAGTCGCGGCATCCAACCCGATGTCATCGTGTGCCGCTCCGACCGGGACATCTCGATCGAGCTGAAGCGAAAGATCTCGTTGCTGTGCGACGTGCCGGTGGCGGCCGTGGTATCCGCGGTGGACGCGCCGAGCATCTACGACATCCCGGTGGTGATGCACGGCGAAGGCCTCGACGACGTGGTGCTGCGCACCCTCGCTCTCGACGCTGCCGAGCATCCCATCGACCTGTCGGGCTGGGAGCGTGTGGTGGGGCATGTGCACGCCACGGACCGGGCGGTTCGCATCGGGTTGGTCGGCAAGTACGTCAACCTGCCCGACGCCTACCTGTCGGTCGTGGAGGCCATGCGCCACGCAGGTTTTGAGCAGGGCACCTCGGTGGACATCGAATGGGTTGCCGCCGAGGAGGTCGAGCACCTGCTCGCGGGCGACCACATGGCCCAGCTCGACGCCATCGTCATCCCCGGCGGGTTCGGTGAGCGGGGCATCGAGGGAAAGATCGCCGCCGCCCGCTATGCACGCACCCACGAGGTGCCGTGCCTGGGTCTGTGCCTGGGGCTCCAGGTGATGGTGATCGACGTCGCCCGGGAGCTCGCCGGCCTGCAGGGCGCCAACTCCCGAGAGTTCGACGTGTCGACGTCGCACCCGGTGATCGACCTGATGGACGAGCAGCACGACGTGGTCGAGCTCGGCGGGACGATGCGGTTGGGCGCCTACGTCGCACGGCTGCGTCCGGGCTCGCGGGTCGCCGCCGCCTACGGGCAGGAGATCGTGTCCGAGCGGCACCGACACCGCTACGAGGTGAACCCCAAGTACCGGTCCACGCTCGAAGGGGTGGGTCTCCAGTGCTCGGGCACGTCGCCAGACGACCTGCTGGTCGAGTTCGTGGAGCTCGACGATCATCCGTTTTGGGTGGGTACCCAGGCACACCCGGAGTTCAAGAGCCGCCCGGACCGTCCTCACCCGCTGTTCCGTGCGCTGATCCACGCTGCCTTGGACAGGGCCGAGGGCAGGCTGCCGCACCTGATCGACGTGGACGGCGGTGGGTCGGTCTCCGCCGCCGGGCCCACAGCGCGCTCGTGACCGGGACCGCAGCATGAATGGCGCGGACACGTGAGCGAGAGCACGCACGGCCGCTTCCG
>JAJZLP010000120.1 GCA_021803325.1 Actinomycetes bacterium | reverse complement strand
TCCCCGAACGCAGCCGAGCCAGCAGCTCCGGCAGCCGTTCCGGCGGGCTCGGCGATCCGATGTGACGACGAACGAGCCGCCACACGTGCGGCTGCCACTGGTCATGGGGTGCGAGCGGCTGCCCGGCTGCGTCCACGTCGGTGCCGGCATGCCACTGGAGCACCATGTCCGGTCGGCGCGCTGCGTACCGGTCGAACAGGTCGGCCAGGCGGCGGGCGCGGCCGAAGCGGGTGGCCCCTTCAGGGAGCTGGGTGAGCGGGCCGAGATCAGGATCGTGTGATCCGGCGCCCAGGACGTCGAGCAGAACCCAGACGAGGTGCTCGACCCGCCAGGGATCGGAGGTGTCGCGGGGCCGTCCGGCGTCGAGCACGGCGGAGCGGAGCGAGCCGGGGAAGGCGAAGGTCACGTTGGCGCTGATGCCGTCGCCGCCGGGAGATCCCTTGCCGAAACCGTCGTTGCCGAAACCGTCGTTGCCGAAACCGTCGTCGCTGGGATCGCCACGTTCGACGGTGCTCCTGTCGCTGGGATCGCCACGTTCGAGGGCGCTCCTGTCGACGGCGCCGCGGCTGGCGCCGAGTGACCGGGCCAGCTCCAGTGCCAGCCACCGCTGCATGGCCCCGGTCGGCACCGCCACCCACTCCGAAGCGAGTGGGTCCGGCAGCGGATCGGCAAGGACCTCGGCGAGAGCGTCGGCGAGCAGGCCGATCGAGCCGGCACGAGCGAGGTGGAGCACGGGCGAAGACTAGCGACGAGGTGTGTCGGTCCTCGTGCATCGGAGTGGACCCGGGATCCGAGCGCGAAGATATGCCCGATGGGTTCGCTCCGTCGGTCCTGCGGTCGGGCGTCGCCGGAAAGCAGGAGCCTCCGGGGGCCCGGCCTGCGCGCCCACCGGCGCGAGGGGGGACCTGGGCGTAGCGCTCGGCCGAGCGCCTGGGGTCGGGTCCCGTAGGCGGCGATGGCGGTAGCCGTCGTGGGCGCATCAGGCTATGTGGGCCGGTTGCTCGTCGGTCGGCTCACGCAGCTCGGGCATCGGGTGGTCGCCATCGCCAGGTCCGTCGAACAGGGCCCGGTGGCAGCCGGCGTCGATCGCCGTGCCGTCGACGTCGCCGACACGGCTGCTGTGGCACAGGCATTGGTGGGTGTCTCCGCTGCCTACTACCTCGTGCACGCGCTGGCTGGGGGGCCCGACTTCGCCGAGCGTGACCGCGCCGCGGCGAGGTCGTTCGCGACCGCGGCACGCGATGCGGGTGTGCGCCGGGTGGTGTACCTGGGCGGGCTTGGCGGCGGCGGCGCGGATGATCATGGCGCTGGCGGCGATCCGGGTGCCTTGTCCCGGCACCTGTCGAGCCGGCACGAGGTCGGCGACCTGCTCCGGGGATCGGGGATCCCGGTCGTCGAACTGCAAGCCGCCGTGGTGCTCGGCGCCGGGAGCATCTCGTTCGAAATGCTGCGGTACCTGACCGAGCGCCTGCCGGCCATGGTGTGTCCCCGCTGGGTCGACACCCGTTTGCAGCCGATAGCCGAGCGGGACCTGCTCGAGTACCTGGTTCGGGCACCAGACGTTCCCGGCGGAATCTACGAGATCGGCACGCCGGACGTCACGACATACCAGGAGATGATGCAGCGGTACGCGGCGATCCGCGGGTTGCCGCCGCGACGGATCGTCAAGGTGCCACTGCTCACCCCGTCGCTCTCCGCGCATTGGGTCGACGCCGTGACCCCTGTTGACCGCCGGATCAGCCACGCCCTGATCGAGAGCTTGGCGACGGAGGTCGTCGTGCGGCGGCCCGGAGCGGCGGCGGTCTTCGGGATCGAGCCGATGCCGGTGGCGGATGCCATCAAGGCCGCGCTCGACGAGCAGGGAGCCGACCTGGAGCAGCGACTGTTCGACATCGATGAAGGTCTTGCTGACGGCGTCTTTGTGGTTCGGACCGTGGCCACGATCACGCCCGGCGACGCTGAAGCGGTGCGTCAGGACCTGTTCGATATCGGTGGGGACCTGTCGTGGTACGGGGTCCCCGGCGCGTGGCGGCTGCGCCTGGCTGCCGGCAGGCTCTTCGGTGAGCACCTGGCGCTGCACCGCCCGCCGCAGCTGTCCGCAGGTGCCACTGTCGACTGGTGGACCGTCGCGCACGTCGACGCCGGCAGCGTGGTCCTGTCGACGAAGACATGGACCTTCGGCGACGCCTGGCTCGGGTACCGGGTGACCGCCGGCACCGGCTCGGCACGTCCCGATGCGCTCCTGCAGGTGGCTGCATTCCGGCCTCGTGGGGCGCTCGGACTGGCGTACTGGCGGCTCCTGTGGCCGGTTCACCGCGTCGTGTTCGTCCTCATGGCACGACGGCGGGTGCGCGGTCGGAAGCGATGAGCACCGGCCGGGCCCGGTCCCGGAGCAGCCGTTGATGTGGTGATCCACGCTGAGCGCCGGGAACATCATCATGTTCTGGCGGCCCTGCCAGGGGCCATGTGGGTCGTACCTGGTTGTCGTCCTCACCCGCAGGGCTGGTCAACGCGAGGCCCCAGTGCCGGCCGGTGCCCGCAGATCGTGGCTCAGGTCAGGATCTGCGGGCCGGTGCCGGGCAGCAGCCGGTGGCGCAGCGGTCCGGCGCCGGCGTGAGCCGTCCGACGGCCAGCCGGGACGCCGCGGGATCGAGGCGTTCGGTCACCAGCTCGCGGATCATGGCGACGAACCGAGGGTCGGTTCCTGGTGTCGCGGCACGAACGACCTGCAGCCCTCGGGTTCGCCCAGCGTCCGCAGCCACCAGGTCAAGGTCGTAGACGACCTCCATGTGGTCGGAGACGAACCCGATCGGCGCCAGCACCACCGCGGCTGTGCCTTCCCGGAGCTCGGCTATGGCGTCGACGACGTCGGGGGTGAGCCACGGCTGGCTCGGGGGTCCCGACCGGCTCTGCCACACGAGCTGCCAGCGCTCGTCGGGCACGCCAGCGCCGGCGGCGACGAGGCGGGCCGTCTCGGTCAGCTGCTCGACGTAGGAGCATGTTGCCGCCATCGACATTGGGATGCTGTGCGCGCAGAACAGGACGGCCGGTTCGGATGGTGGTGCGGCCGGAGCACTGGTTGTCTCGAAGGGATCCGTTGGCCTTCCAACGCCAGCGGTCGAGGCGAGCCCCGCCAGTTGCCGGGTCTGGGTGGGTTCCGTGGGCTGTCTTTCCCTGGTGGGTTCCGCTGCTTGCCGGGATCCTGCAGCCCCCGCCGGTTGCCAGGCTCCTGCTGCCTCGCTCAGTTGCCGGGCTCCTGCTGCCTCGCTCAGTGCCCGGAGCAGCGAACCCACCCAGGTCTCGATGAACCCAGGGTGGTTGAAGAAGAGCCGGAGCTTGTCGATGACCGGTGCTCCGGCACCCACCTGGGCGCGGGCAGCATCGATGTCGTCGAGGTACTGGCGACAGCCGCTGTACGAGGCATAGGCGGACGTGACGAAAGCCAGGGCCCGCCGAATGCCGTCGTCACGCATCCGGCGTACCTCGTCGACCAGAGTCGGTGCCCAATTCCGGTTGCCCCAGTAGACCGGCAACGCGATGTCGGCGTTGGCGAGCTCGTCGGCCAACGCAGCGACGAGCGCCCGGTTCTGCCCGTTGATGGGTGACACTCCCCCGAAGTGGTGGTAATGCGCGGCCACCTCGGCGATGCGCGCCTCGGGCACGTCGCGGCCCTGCAGCATGGTGCGGAGGAACGGGTCGACGTCCTCGGGGCCCTCGGGCCCGCCGAAGGACAGCACCAGCACCGCGTCGTACGCCGGGGCCTGCGGCTCCGAGCCGCGGTTCGGGATGTTGTCGCTGTTCGGGGCGACGTCGCTGTTCCGACCAGGACGGTTGTCTGGGGCGACGTCGCTGTTCCGACCAGGACGGTTGTCTGGGGCGACGCCGCTGTTCCGGGCAGGACGGTTGTCTGGGGCGACGCCGCGGTTCCGAACAGGACGGCGGTCTGGAGCCACGTCGCTGTTCCGACCAGGACGGTTGTCTGGAGCCACGTCGCGGTCTGGAGCCACGTCGCGGTCTGGAGCACGGCTGCTGCTCGGAGCAGGAGGGCCGTCCGGACCCCGGTCGACAGCCGGTTCGTGATGGCCGGCTGGGGCGTCGGGCATGGAACGGAGCCTACCGAGCACGGCCCACGGTATGGTCGTCTCGTGGTCCGACGGCTGGTGCTCTGGGACATCGACGGCACGCTCGTTCGGGCCGGCGACCTCGGCGCGGCCGTCTTCGACCGGGCGTTGCTCGCCGTCCTCGGCCGTGCCCCGAACGAGCGGATCCGCATGAGCGGCAAGACCGATCCGCAGATCGTCCACGAGTACCTGGACCTCATGGAGGTGGACGAGCCCGGGTCGGTGCCGGAGATCCTGCACCGGCTCGAATGGGAGCTCGCTGCCGACCGGCACCGCCTGGCTGCCGAGGGGAGCTCATGCGACGGCGCCGCCGCCGTGCTCGAACGCCTGGACGCCGACGACCGGGTGGCGCAGTCGGTCCTGACGGGCAACGTGGCAGGCAACGCGGTGGTCAAGCTGGCGGCGTTCGGCCTCGAACGCTGGATCGACGTCGAGGCAGGCGCGTTCGGGAGCGACGACGCCGATCGCCGGGCGCTGGTGGGCGTGGCTCTGGCCCGCCAGCGCGAGATGCGCGGGCGGGACGTGGCGGCGCAGGACGTGTGGGTGGTCGGGGACACGCCCAACGACCTGGCCTGCGCCCGAGCCGGCGGGACGCGGTGCCTGCTGGTGGCCACGGGGCGGTACTCGGTGGACGAGCTCTGCCGTGCTGGCGCCGACGCCGTGCTGGCGGACCTCACCGATACCGAGCGGGTGGTGGAGATCCTGACGGCTGGTCTCTGAGGCGATGATTCGCGTTGAGCGGCGTGAGAACTATCCTTCGTGACAGTCCGACGGTCCCTGCCGGGGGCCATGTGGGCCTGATCGGAACATGACTTGAGCTGTTCACGTGTGTGGGCATGCCAAATCGGGATGCGGGGTGGAGCCCTGCTCTTTATGTCAGCCCTGAGATCGGCTTTGGGCAGTGACCATCTCGGCGGTGATCGTTCAGCCGAGTCGCCCGATCTGGTGGCCGAGATGGCGGGGGTAGGCATCGTTGTCTATTGCGATGGTCGAACCAGTCCGCGTCGTGGTCTTCGTAGTCGGACTCGTTGGCAAGGAGGTGCCAGATGGTGACCAGCATCGAGTGGGCGACGACGAAGATGGTCTTGGTGTCGCTCTTCGTGCCGAGCGAACGGTATCGAAGCGCAGGCACCGGGCGGCGAGGTAGCTGTTGAACCTCATCCGAGCGGGCGCCGAAAGGCTTCTCTCCTGGCTGGGCCGGTGAAGGCTCAACTCCCAGTGGGGACGACTTGGCCGCGCATGGCGCGACCAAGGAGGATGACGAGGGCGGAGGCCACGCAGGCGCTGCCGGCAACGCACCAGGCGACGGTGTAGGTGGTTGTCGCCACCAGCAAGCCGAACACGATAGGGCCGGCGATGCCCGCCAGGCGGGCGCCGGTTTGGGTGACGCTGGTCGCCCGCGCCGGGCTGTCGGGATAGAGGCGAACCACAGCGAAGTTGAACAATCCGTTCCAGCTCCATCCGGTGCCGTAGACGAGGAACGCGCCCGCCATGTACAGCGCGGGCGATGTGCTCACCGATGCGCCGGCAAGTACGAAGTAGCCTCCGGCGCCTGCTGCCAGCATGGCTGCAACAACTAGCAGATGTCCCCGGCCCCTGCGGTCGGCAAGGAAACCAGTGAGTACCCGCGACGAACCGGCCACCAACCCAGCCAGGGCGAAGAGCAACCCTGCCACCGCTTTGGACATGCCTGCAGCAACCGCTCCGGTCACCAAGAAGGCTGTCAGCCCACTGGCAGCGAAAACGCCCAGACCGAAGCCGGCGCTGAGCACGACCAGCGGTCGCAGGGGCCGCAGTGGCTGGCGCTGCAGGCTCCGGTGCCGGGTGGCGCCGGAGGGGACGATCCGCGAAACGGTGAGCGCGGTCGCCAGGGTGAAGAGTGAGGCGAATGCAAAGGCCCAGCGCCATCCGACCGTTAGGGCGATGGTGGGGACCGTGATCCCGGCGAACACCGCGGAGATGGGTACTGCTGCCTGCTTCAGACCGAAGGCCAGTCCCTGACGACCAGGGTCCACCAGGCGTGCGAGGACGAGGTTGGTCGAGTTCTGCATCGCAGCGGCCACTCCACCGGCGAGGAGCAGCAACCCGGCCAGCACC
>JAJZLP010000330.1 GCA_021803325.1 Actinomycetes bacterium | reverse complement strand
TGCCGTCGGGCGAACCGTGCAGCTCGCTCGCGTGCGCTGGCTGTCGCAGGCAGGTCCGCCTCCGGTGGACCGCCACCGACGGTGACGCCGGGCTCGGCGACACGGTCGGTGATGAGCACGACGTGATCGGCGCCCTTCGCAGCGAAGGCGATCCGCGCGAGATCGGGGTGGACGTGGACCAGGTCGGCGATGAGCGAGACGGCCAGGCTCGGGTCCGCCAGGCCAGCACCGAGCAGACCAGGATCCCGCTGGTGCAGCGGTCGCATGGCATTGCCGAGATGCGTGACCAGCCGGGCACCGGCGGCCGACGCCGCGTGTGCCTCGTCGGCCGTGCAGCGGGAGTGGCCCAGCGCCACGACGACGCCGCGGCGGGCCAGGGCCCAGATGGCGGCACGTGCACCGGGGAGCTCGGGAGCGAGGGTGACGATCCGGACGACGGCGGGCAGGCCCGCTGCCCAGCGTGCGGGCACCGAGCCACGCACGTGCTCGGGCGGGTGCGCTCCGGGCACACTCAAGAACGGCCCCTCCAGGTGGACACCGGCCAGGCATGGACGCTGTCGCACCCGACCAGGACCGACGCCGCCTCCGGCTGCGTCGCCTACCCGCTCGCTGGCGCCAGTAGGCGTGGGGGCACCAACGGCAGGATCGCCGGCCGGACGAGCGCCTGGAGCTGGCCGGAGCGGGGGAGGGAGCGCCGCGCGCGTCGCTGCTCGGCGCAGCGCTGCGTTGCGCTCCCTGGCCGGCCCCGACAGCAGGGTGGCACACCATGTGGTGGTCCCTCCGGCCACCAGCAGGCGCTCCACCTGCTCCCAGCGCGCTGGCGTGCGAAGGTCGGGCACCGCGAACGGACCGGCGCCGTTGACCTGCAGGTCGACGAAACCGGGAGCAAGGACCGTCCCGGCGTCTGGTGCGCGGCGTCTGGGCCCAGTACGGACTCCGACGATCCTGCCGGCGCAGACGATCACCTCTCCGGGCGACAGGATCCCCCCCGGAGCCACCACCCGCTCGGCGCGCAGCACCGTAAGCTGGCCATCCATCGCCGGGAACCGTAGCGGGCGGCTACGTTCTCGCAGGTGGCCACCGTGCAGGTTCCCCCGAACTGTGATCTCACGCTCGGCATGGTTTGTGAGGAAAAGTCGGAGCCGGGCCGGACGCGCTGGCGAATGCAGGCCGACGAGCGGTTCCTCAACCCAGCGGGCGTGGTGCAGGGAGGGTTCATCGGGGCGTTCTGCGACTCCGCCATGGGCGCGGCCACCGTCACCTGGGCACGGGGACGCAAGGTCCTGACGGCCAACGTGGAGATGAAGGTCAGCTTCCTCGGCGCCGTGCGAGCGGGCACCACGCTGGTCTGTACCGCCACCGTCGTAGGCGGCGGCAGCCGTGTCGTCTTTGCCGAGGCGCGCGTGATGGACGGGGAACGCCTGGTGGCCACGGCGAGCTCCACCTACGTGCTGACGCCCCGGGCTACGGGAGCCGACGCCCCGGACCAGAGCGCGGGCGCGTCTGTGGCTCGGCCACTGGCTTGACGCGATCGGCATCGGCAGTCCTGGTCGCGCCTGGTGGCACCGTCGACGCGCCGCCGCCGGCACGACCGGCGGCCTTGTGTGATCCGCCGCCGGCACGACCGGCGGCCTTGTGTGATCCGCCGCCGGCACGACCGGCGGCCTTGTGTGATCCGCCGCCGGCACGACCGGCGGCCTTGCACGATGGGTCTCCGGCACGCCAGGATGGCGGCCGGGGCGGGCCGGATCGCGCCGACGGTGCGGCGGCCGGTCCGAGCGAGGAGGACCGTGCCCGGAAGACGAGACCGATCGACATCGGGCGCGGCGCGGCGCGGCGGGGCCATCGGCGCGTCCGGCCAGGACGTCGTGCGGCTCATCACCGACTACCTCAAGCAGGAGACGGTCGGGCCGCTGCGCGGTGCTGCCCGGTTCGTCGCCTTCGGGGTTGTCGGCTCGCTGGCGATCTCGGGAGGAGCGGTCCTGCTGCTCATCGCCCTGCTTCGCCTCCTGCAAGGGGAGACGGGGGACGCGTTTGGGGGCGATCGGTCCTGGTTGCCGTACCTCATCACGGCGGTCGCGGCGCTTGCCGTCCTGGCGCTGTCGGTCTGGCGAGTCGCGAGCGGAGCCGGGCGTCGGCGCGCCAGCGTGCCGTCGACACGGAACACGAAGGAGCCCTGATGTCGTCCGAGCGCGCTCGCATCACCCGAAAGGACATCGAGGAGAAGATCCGCTCGCTGACCGGTGAGGTGGAGGAGCAGGTGACCGCGGCGCGTCCCGCGCTGATCGGCACCGGCGTCGGCGTGGCCGTGCTGGTCGTGCTCGTCGCCTACCTCTTGGGCCGACGGTCGGGGCGCCAGAAGTCGGCGGTCGTCGAGATCCGGCGGGCGTGACGGCGTCCCGCGAAACCGCAGCGGCGTGGCGCAGCCCGCGATGCGGAGGGGAGGCGTAGTGCCGTCGACAGATCGGGCGCTGACTGCGCTCGAATGGCTGGCCCGTCGGCGACGCCGGGCCGGCGAACCCGTGTGGCTGCTGGTGATGGCGGCCGTGTGGCTCGTCCGACGTGCTGCGGTGCGGCCCGGCGAGCTGTTGTGGCGCGGCACCGTACGCGCTGGGGAGACCGTACGCGTGTCGGTCCACCAGACACCCACGCCGCCCGATCCGGCCGGCTGACCAGGTGAGCGGCGACATCGAAGGAGGGGCGCCCAGGGCCCCGGGGACGGCGGTGCGCGTGCTGACGCCACCGGCCGGCGTACCGGGAGCGCTGGGCGAGCGAGGCAGCCTGCAGGCCGGGGAGCGGGTGCTGCTCCTCGACGCCAAACAGCGTCGGTACCTCATCGCGCTCGGTCAGGGGACGTCGTTCCACACCCATGCCGGGATCGTCGCCCACGACGACATCATCGGCCGGGACGAAGGAGCCACCGTCACCGGCACGACCGGACGGCGGTTCCTCGTCGTCCGACCGACGTTGGCGGATGTGGTGCTGAAGATGCCGCGTGGGGCGCAGGTCATCTACCCGAAGGACCTCGGCGCCATCCTGGTGGCGGCCGACATCGGCCCCGGCGCCCGTGTCCTCGAAGCAGGAGTCGGATCGGGAGCGCTGTCGATGGCCATGCTGCGGGCCGGTGCAGACGTGCTCGGGTACGAGATCCGGGCCGATTTCGCCGAACGGGCGGTGGCCAACGTGACGACCTGGCTCGGCACCTCCCGGTACCGGGTGGAGCTGCGTGACGTCTACGAGGGCATCGACGCCTCTGGGCTGGATCGCATCGTGCTCGACCTTCCGGAGCCGTGGCGGGTGATCCCCCATGCGCTGGGAGCGCTGCGACCCGGAGGGGTCTTCGCCGCCTACCTGCCGACGATCAATCAGACGGCAACGCTGCGCAACGCCCTGGCCCGGGCGCCGTTCGCCCTGGCCGAGACGGCCGAGGTCCTTCGTCGTACGTGGCACATCGAGACGCGTTCGGTTCGACCCGACCACCGCATGGTCGCGCACACCGGGTTCGTCACCACGGCACGCCTGGTGGAGCGAGCCGACGACCAGGTGCCGGCGCCAACCAGCTCGACCGGCGAGGAGTTGCAGGCGTGGTCGCCGATCGAGGACGAGCCAGAACCGGTCGAGGACCCGACCTGAGGGCCGTACGCCGAGCGCCAGAGGCGACCTCATGCTCGGCCGATGGGCGCCGGTCAGTCGTGCGCTGCCGGCACGGGCGTGTCAGCCCTGCTCGATGAACGTGTCAGCCCTGCTCGATAAAGATGCACTCGCCGGGGCACTCCTCGGCAGCCTCGGTGACTGCGTCTTCGAGGTCCTCGGGGACCAGGGCCATGCCGGCCGATCCCCCGGGGTCGCTCTTGACCGCATCGCCGTCCTTGACATACGCGAGGCCGTCGTCGAGGAGCGTGAAGACAGCAGGGGCGATCTCCTCGCAAAGCCCGTCGCCGGTGCACAGATCCTGGTCGATCCAGACCTTCATCGCCTGTTCTCCCTGCCTCTCATACCGCAGTTGGTGCCACCGCTGGCGGCGGGAAGCTAACGACTGACGTCCAACCGTGTCAACTCGATCGGTGATGGCGACACCCGGTCCTACGGGCACGGGTGGGCCGGTGGCGGGTCACCCGAAGGCATCCCGATGTCGCACGAAGCCGCAGCTTACCGGCTGCGCTCGGTACCGGCGGCAAGCGGCGAGCGGCACCGGACACAGCCGGCGCCGAGCATGGGGCTCATGCGCCGGCATGCCGGTGTATGGTCGACGTGCGGTTGTCTTCGAGCCCGAGGGAGGTGGTTCCGACGCCAGGGTCGGACGAAGAGCGACAGCGCTCCCTGCTTGCGGAGCTCCAGGAGCTGCGACATCGAGCGCAGCATGCCGAGGAAGAGGTGACGGTGCTCCGGCGCCGGCTCTCCGAAGGGCCTGGGCGCGTCCAAGGTCTGGAGGAACGCCTCCTCGAGACCAAGGGGCAGCTCGCCCACGCTGTATCGCAGAACGAGAAGTTGACGTTCACGCTGCAGCAGGCCAAAGAGCACATCGCCGCGCTGCGCGAAGAGGTCGACAAGCTCACCCAGCCCCCGAGCGCCTACGGCACGTTCCTGGCCGCCAACGACGACGGCACCGTCGACGTCTTCTCCGGTGGCAGGAAGATGCGCGTGGCCGTCCATCCGGAGATCGACGCGGTCGCATTGCGGCGAGGCCAGGAAGTCGTCCTCAACGAGTCGTTGAACGTCGTCCTGGCCCGTGCGGGCGAGGACTCGGGCGAGGTCGTCACCCTGAAGGAGGTGCTGGCCGACAAGCGCCGAGCCATCGTGTTCGGGCGAGCCGACGAGGAGCGGGTGGTCGAGCTGGCCGATGCCCTGCAGGGCGTGCACCTGCGAGCCGGCGACGCGGTCCTGATGGAGAGCCGTTCCCAGCTCCTGGTGGAGAAGCTGCCGCGCCCGGAGGTGGAGGAGCTCGTCTTGGAGGAAGTGCCTGACGTCACCTATGGGGACGTCGGCGGGCTCGACGAGCAGATCGAGGCGATCACCGATGCCGTCGAGCTGCCGTACCTGCACCGGGCACTGTTCGGCGAGTACCGGCTCCCCGCGCCCAAGGGCATCCTGCTCTACGGGCCGCCGGGCTGCGGCAAGACCCTGATCGCCAAGGCGGTGGCCAATTCCCTGGCGAAGAAGGTTGCCCAGGTGACGGGCAACGCCGCCGTGCGGAGCTATTTCCTCAACATCAAGGGCCCGGAGCTGCTCAACAAGTACGTCGGCGAGACCGAGCGGCAGATCCGGCTGGTGTTCCAGCGTGCACGGGAGAAGGCAGAGGAGGGCGTGCCCGTCATCGTCTTCTTCGACGAGATGGACTCCTTGTTCCGCACCCGGGGGACGGGCATCAGCTCGGACATGGAGTCGACCATCGTGCCGCAGCTCCTGGCCGAGATCGACGGGGTGGAGACCCTGCGAGACGTGATCGTGATCGGCGCGTCGAACCGCGAGGACCTGATCGACCCGGCGATCCTCCGGCCGGGGCGCCTGGACGTCAAGATCAAGATCGAGCGCCCGGACCAGGATGCCGCAGCGCAGATCTTCGGTCGGTACCTGGCTGCGGACCTGCCGCTCGACCCGGTGGAGGTCAACCGCCTGGGGGGAGGCGACCCGGGCAAGACCGTCCTGGCCATGATCGACGCCACCGTCACGGAGATGTACCGGGCCGACGAGGAGAACAAGTTCCTCGAGGTGACCTACCAGAACGGCGACAAGGAGATCCTGTACTTCCGCGACTTCGCATCGGGTGCGATGATCGAGAACATCGTGCGCCGCGCGAAGAAGCTGGCCATCAAGCGGGCCATCTCCGGTGACGCCACGGGCATCCGGACCACCGACCTGCTCGAATCCATCCGGCGGGAGTACAAGGAGAACGAGGACCTGCCTAACACCACGAACCCGGACGACTGGGCCCGGATCTCAGGGAAGAAGGGGGAGCGGATCGTCTACGTCAGGACGCTGCTCGCTGATCGCGACGAGACCAAGGGCGGTCGGTCGATCGAGCGGGTCGGCACCGGGCAGTACCTGTAGCTCCCCAGGCGCGGCCCCCGGATCGTGACACCACTCCGAGCATCGACGCACTAGGGTCCTGCTTGTGGCCGTTCCGAAGGTGTGCGGCATCGAGACCGAGTACGGGATCCAGCACGTCGGCGGTGACGGGAACCCGGTCACCTCGTCGTCACTGCTGGTGAACGCGTACGTGTCGGATCTCGCGCGGGCCGGTTGGGACTTCGAGGACGAGTCCCCCGGCAACGACGCCCGCGGCTACGCCCGGGAAGGCGCGCTGCCGCCCGAGGTGGAGACGCACCTCGTGAACGCGGTGCTCACGAACGGGGCCAGGTACTACGTCGACCACGCCCACCCGGAATTCTCCACGCCGGAGTGCGCCGACGCCGCCGAGCTGGTGCGCTTCGACCTGGCCGGCGAAGAGGTGCTGCGGCGCTCGATGTGGGCTGTGGACCGGGTGCTGCCCGCCGGTCAGCGCATCGTCGTCTACAAGAACAATTCTGACGGCAAGGGCAACTCCTACGGCACGCACGAGAACTACCTGATGGACCGGGCGGTGCCGTTCTCCCGCATCGCTCACCTCGTCACCGCCCACTTCGTGACTCGGCAGGTCTTCTGCGGCGCCGGCAAGGTCGGAACCGAGACGGCTAAGGCACCCTCGGGCGTGCCCTTCCAGATCTCGCAGCGTGCCGAGTTCTTTGAGGAGGAGGTCGGCCTCGAGACAACGCTCAAGCGCCCCATCGTCAACACCCGCGACGAGCCGCATGCCGATCCCCACCGCTTCCGGCGCCTGCACGTCATCGTCGGCGATGCCAACCGGGCCGAGGTGTCGACGTTCTTGAAGGTCGGGACCACCGCGTTCGTCCTGGCCATGATCGAGGACGATGTGTTCGGCTCCGCCGACGTCGTCCCAGCGAACCCGGTGCGGGCGATCCGGCAGGTGGCGGCCGATCCGGCGCTGCGCACCACCATCGACCTGGCCGACGGTCGCCGGGCGACGGCGGTGTCGGTGCAGTGGGAGCTGTTCGAGCGGGCACGCAAGTACGCGGAGCATCAGGGGTTCGACGCCGTGGGCGGGGAGGGCGTCGGCACCGACATCCTCCGCCGCTGGGAGCAGGTGCTCCAGGGCCTGGAGACCGACGTCTCCGAGGTGTCCGGGCAGGTCGACTGGGTGGCCAAGCTGCAGCTGGTGGAGGCGTACCGCGATCGGCACGGGCTGTCGTGGGACGACCGGCGGCTCGCCGCTGTGGACCTGCAGTACCACGATCTTCGACCCGAGCGGTCGCTGTTCGCCCGGCTTTCGACCGAGCGCCTCGTGGACCCCGCCGACGTCGAGCGCGCCGTGTTCGAGCCACCCCGCTCGACCCGGGCATACTTCCGGGGGCGGTGCCTGGCCAAGTGGGCCAGTGCGGTCTCCGGGGCCAACTGGGACTCGCTCGTGTTCGACCTCGGGACCGATCCGCTGCGGCGCATCCCTATGATGGATCCGCTGCGCGGTACCGCGGACCACGTCGAGGCGCTGATCGACCAGTGCTCGTCTCCGGCGGACCTGGTGGCACGGCTGAGCAGTGGAGAGAGGGAACCCAGGGATGGCTGAACGGGAGCTCAAGCGGAAGCAGGCGCCCAGCACGCGCGACGAGCCGGCGGTGGAGGAGGCTCCTGTCCCCGCTGGACAAGGAGAGAAGCTGAAGGCCGAGCTCGACGACCTCCTCGACGAGATCGACGAGGTCCTCGAGGAGAACGCCGAGGAGTTCGTGCGCAACTACGTGCAGAAGGGCGGGGAGTAGCCGATGGCACTCCCGCTGTTCTCCCCGGGGGACGACCCGGGGCCGAGCTTTGCGGCCGTGCTGCGCCGGGCAGATCCTCAGGCCCTGCCTGCTCAGCTCGTCGGCGGTGCGTCAGCCGCCACCGGTGACGTCGCCGTGCGCCACGGCACCACGGTGGTGGCGCTGCGCTTCGTCGACGGCGTGGTCATGGCCGGGGACCGGCGCGCCACCGAGGGCAACTTCATCGCGCACCGCTCGATGGAGAAGGTCTTTCCCGCTGACCGGCACTCCGCTGTCGCGATCGCCGGAGCGGCAGGACCGGCGGTCCAGATGGTGAAGCTCTTCCAGACCCAGCTCGAGCACTACGAAAAAGTGGAGGGCATCGCGCTCAGCCTGGAAGGCAAGGCGAACCAGCTGGGCCAGATGGTCCGGGAGCACCTGCCCATGGCCTACCAGGGCCTGGTGGTCGTGCCCCTGTTCGCCGGGTTCGACCTGCGGCGATCCCAGGGCCGGATCTTCACCTATGACGTGACCGGGGGGCACTACGAGGAGACCGATCACGCCGCAACGGGTTCTGGGGGCCGTGACGCCCGGACCACCGTCAAGCTGGGCTGGCACCCCGAGCTGTCGAAGGCCGCCGCCATCGAGCTGGCGGTCACCGCGCTGTACAACGCCGCCGACGAGGACTCCGCCACCGGTGGGCCCGATCTCGTTCGCGGCATCTATCCCGTGGTAGCGACCGTCACCGAGACTGGGTACGAGCAGGTGCCTGCAGACGAGGTGGCGGAGCGGTTCGCCGACGTGGTGGCACGGGGCATCGGAGGGCGAGCGTCATGACCATGCCGTTCTACGTGGCGCCCGAGCAGGTCATGAAGGACCGGGCCGAGTACGCGCAAAAAGGCATCGCGCGGGGCCGGTCCCTGGTGGCCACCACCTATGCCGACGGCATCCTCATCGTCGCAGAGAACCCCTCGCGGTCCCTGCACAAAGTCAGCGAGATCTACGACCGCATCGCCTTCGCCGGCGTCGGGAAGTACAACGAGTTCGACCAGCTCCGGGTGGCCGGCATTCGACACGCGGACACCAAGGGCTTCGCGTTCAGTCGCGAAGATGTCGACGCCCGGTCGCTCGCCAACCTCTACGCCCAATTCCTCGGCACCGTCTTCACCCACGAGATGAAGCCGTTGGAGGTGGAGATCCTGGTCGCGGAGCTCGGTTCCGATGGCCGGCAGGACCAGCTCTACCACGTCGCCTACGAAGGCACGATCACCGACGAGGACCGGTTCGCGGTGCTCGGCGGTGACGCCGAATCGCTCGCCGAGCGGTTCGGGCAGTCGTTCCAGGACGGTTGGACGCTCGCAGCGGCGCTTGGCGCCTGCCGGCGGACCCTGGAGGGACCGGACCGGCGACTGGGCGCCCAGGACCTCGAAGTGGCCATCTTGGGCCGGGGGGATGCCCGGCGGGCGTTCCGGCGCATCAACGGCACCGAGCTTGCCCACCTGCTGTCCGACGACGCCGACGACACCGACGGCGCCGACGCATCGGGCGAAGAGCCGTCCGCGGCTGCGAGCGCGCCGCCACCGGACGCACCGGGGGAGGGCGACCCGGCGCCCGGCTGACCGAGGACGTGCACTGTCAGCCCGGGGGGTGATGCCCGTCGGCGAACACCGCCTCGACCTCGTCGGCCAGCAAGAGCTGGCGTGCATCGGGTGCCCGTTCGGCCTCCACCAGGACGTCCACAGGACCGGGCAGGGGGTAGACGGTGTCACCGCCCTGCAGAGCGGCGACGATGCCATCCGCACCCAGGCGAGCGACCAGGACCTGTGCTTCGAACCTGGAGCCGACCGTCGTGAGCGGCACCAGCGGCGAGGCAGACATGCGAAGAGGGTAGCCCGCCAGGTGGTGGCGGGGCCGAGGCCCCCGTCCGCACTACGGTGACCTCCGTGGATCGCCGCATCTTCGGCCTGGAGAACGAGTACGGGGTGACGTGCACGCTGCGCGGCCAGCGCCGCCTCAGCCCCGACGAGGTGGCGCGGTACCTGTTCCGCCGGGTCGTGAGCTGGGGCCGCTCGTCCAACGTGTTCCTCGACAACGGCGCTCGCCTCTACCTCGACGTGGGCAGCCACCCCGAGTACGCCACGCCCGAGTGTGACCGGATCGACGAGCTGGTCGCCCACGACAAGGCGGGCGAGCAGATCCTGGACCACCTGGTGGAGGGGGCGGAGGCCCGCCTGCGCGAGGAAGGGATCCGGGGGACCATCTACCTCTTCAAGAACAACACCGACTCGGCCGGAAATTCCTACGGCTGTCACGAGAACTACCTGACGAGCAGGCGGGACGACTTCTCGCACTACACCGAGGTGCTGATCCCGTTCCTCGTCAGCCGGCAGATCTACGCCGGCGCAGGCAAGGTCCTGCAGACGGCGCGTGGGGCCACCTTCTGCCTGTCCCAGCGGGCCGAGCACATCTGGGAGGGGGTGTCGTCGGCCACCACCCGCAGCCGGCCCATCATCAACACGCGTGACGAGCCCCACGCGGATGCCGAGCGGTTCCGCCGTCTCCACGTCATCGTGGGCGACTCCAACATGAGCGAGTACGCCACGTTCTTGAAGATCGGCGCCACCAGCCTGCTGCTGCACATGCTGGAGGACCCCGGCACCGTGCTCAGGGACCTGACGCTGGAGAACCCCATCCGGGCCATTCGCGAGATCAGCCACGATCTCACCTGCCGGCGCAAGGTCCGGCTCGCCAACGGGCGTGAGGTGAGCGCGTTGGACATCCAATCCGAGTACCTGGCCCGGGCCCTGCGGTTCCGCGACACCCGAGGGCTGGAGCCCCAGGAGGAGCGGGCGCTCGAGATGTGGGAGCACTGCCTGCACGCCCTGGAGACGGACCCGATGTCGCTTGCCGGCCAGTGTGACTGGGTCGCCAAGTACCAGCTGATCGAGGCCTACCGGGCGCGCCACGAGATTCCCCTTGGGCACCCGAAGGTCTCGTTGCTCGATCTGCAATACCACGACGTCAACCGCGAGCGAGGTCTCTTCTACCGGCTGCAGGCCCGGGGGCGCATGGAGCGGGTGGTCGACGACGCCACCATCACGGAGGCCACGTCCACCCCCCCGCAGACGACCCGGGCCCGTCTTCGCGGTGAGTTCATCCGGCGGGCGAAGCAGCGACGCCGGGATTTCACGGTCGACTGGGTGCATCTGAAGCTCAACGACCAGGCCCAGCGCACGGTGCTGCTGAAAGACCCGTTCCGGTCGCACGACGAGCGGGTGGAGAAGCTGATCGCCGGGCTCTGATCGACAGCCAGCGAGGGCGATGGCGCCATGCGCGTGGACCGCAGCGGTGGGCCACCCCGTGTCGTCGGCACCGGGGCCGGGCTCGGTCGTAGGCCATGTGCAGCGGGTCGGCTTCCCTGGCCATCGGCCGTTCGGTCCGGACCCGATGCCGGTGCTGGTCGTGGCCGGTGGTTGTCGAGTGGGGCGGCCGCATCGTCGGGCTCGGGGCGGTCGGAAGGCTCGGTTGGACGACACAGCGACGACGAGGAGATCGATGGTGAACGACGAGGAAGGGACCAGATCGGCAGGCCGGCAGGCGGATGTCACCGCACCTCCCGGCACCGCCGGAACGCCCATCGGCCGGGACCCCGCCGGAGCAGGTGCGGGGGGTGTGGGACCGGGCGGTCCTGGCACCGGCGATGCGAACCCGGGCGATGCCGGCCCCGGCGCCTCCGGCTCGGGCGTCGGCGGTGGGGACCAACCCGCCCCCGGTGCCGCGGCGACAGCGCAGCCGCGGCGCAGGCGTCGGCGGTCCCGCTGGCTGGTCGAGTGGGGCGTGGTCCTGGTCGTCGCCCTGGTGGTTGCCGTGCTCGTCCGAACCTACGTGCTCGAGACGTTCTTCATCCCGTCCGGCTCGATGGAGCCGACGTTGATGCCGGGGGACCGCATCGTCGTCGACAAGCTCAGCTTCCATCTGCACCGGGTCTACCGGGGCGACATCGTCGTCTTCCGGCGGCCGCCAGCGTGGCCCAAGGACTACCAGGACCTGGTCAAGCGGGTGATCGGCATGCCCGGTGAGACCATCTCGGCCCATGGCGGCAACATCTACATCGACGGCCGGCTGCTGCACGAGCCCTGGCTGCACGCGGGGGTCACCACCGCCAATTTCGCCCCTGTGCACGTGCCAGCCGGCGACTACTTCATGATGGGGGACAACCGCGGCGATTCCGCCGACAGCCGGTTCTACGGCCCGGTCCCCGGCAAGGACTTCGTCGGCCAGGTCGTGTTCCGGTACTGGCCGCTCTCCCGGCTCGGCTCGCTCTGAGCCCAGACGACCGCCTGCATCGACGCATGGCGGTTATCCGGCCATGACACCGGGCTCGTAGACTCCTCGCGTGTTCTCCTTGGACCCGGCGAAGGTGCTCGTCGTGCTGGTCGTGGCCCTGGTCGTCCTCGGACCCGACAAGCTGCCACGAGCTGCTCGCCAGGCCGGTGCGGCATGGAACCACGTGCGCCACTGGCGCGACCGATTGGAGGAAGAGGTCCGGGGGGCGTTCCCAGACCTGCCGGCCGCACGGACCATCGGTCAAGCGGTCCGGTCGCCGCTCAGCCTGCTCGACCGGCTGGCTGACGATCACGAGCACGGCATAGCCGCCGAGGGCGCCGCACGGGCCGACGGTGCACCCGGTAGAGACGATGCACCCGCTCAAGCGGTGACGGCCGAGGCGGGCGCTGCCGCCGCCGCTGGACCGGGCACGGGAGCTGGCTCCGCGCTCGGTGGCGGCATCGGTGAGGCGACCGCTGGCGCCGCGGCTGCTGCTGGCGCCGCGCCCACCGGTGCGACAAGCCACCTGGACGTGGGCTCAGCGCCTGGGGCCGCGGCCTCGCCTGCCGGCGCACCGGGCCCGGCAGGTGACCCGCTGACACCGCCGGGTACGTCCGGCAGCAGCGCGGGCGCAGCACGCAATCTCGATCCCCTCGCTGCACCCGCACCGGCTGGCGACCCCAACCGGTGGGTGGGCGACCCGACCATGAACTGACGGACGCCCATGGCCCTCCAATTCCTGGCCCGGCTCCGACGGTCCGGCAGGCCCACTCCCGATGCCATGACCCTCGCCGAGCACATCGGCGAGCTTCGGACACGGGTCCTCATCGCCACCGCCGCCGTGCTGGCCGGGGGCATCGCTGCGTTCGTCCTCTACCAGCCCATCATCGACTTCCTCCAGCACCCGTACTGCCAGGTGACCGGGCCCCGGCACTGCACCTTCTACGTGACCGCCCCGCTGCAGGGCCTGTCGGTACGGATGAAGGTCGCCACCTACGGGGGTCTCTTCCTCGGCTCGCCGATCATCTTGTGGGAGCTCTGGCGCTTCATCACTCCCGGCTTGAACCGGAAGGAGAAGCGCTACCTCATCCCGTTCGTCCTTGCCTCGGTGCTGCTGTTCGCCTTCGGGGTCGCCCTGGCGTATGTGATCTTTCCGCATGCGATGCAGTTCCTCGACTCGATCGGGGGGCCGAGCCTCCGGCAGATCTACAGCCCGACCAGCTACCTCAGCCTGGTGCTGGCCCTCATGGCCCTGTTCGGGGTGGCGTTCGAATTCCCCCTCGTCCTGGTGGGCCTGGAGCTCGTCGGGCTGGTGCAGCCCCGGACACTGGCCCACGGGCGTCGCTGGGCGTTCGTGATCATCGTTGCGGGCGCCGCCATCTTCACGCCGAGCGGTGACCCGTTCTCGATGCTGGCTCTGGCCGTTCCGCTGTACGTCTTCTACGAGCTGGCCATCGTCATCGGTCGCCTGCTGGCCCGGTGACCGGGTCCGGGAGGTTCGACACCGGCCGAGCATCGGGCACCCCGGCGGGCGACAGCCCAGGTGAGGGGGGATTCCGTCTCGACCCGTTCCAGGTCGAGGCGGAAGCTGCCCTCGACCGCGGCGCGTCGGTGCTGGTGTCGGCACCCACCGGATCGGGCAAGACGGTGGTGGCGGAGCATGCTGTGGCGCGTGCGATCGCCCGGGGGCAAAAAGCCTTCTACACCACCCCGCTGAAGGCGCTGTCGAACCAGAAGTTCGCCGACCTGCGACGTGTCTACGGACCAGAGGCCGTCGGCCTGCTCACCGGCGACGTGTCGCACCGCCCCGACGCCTCGGTCGTCGTCATGACGACCGAGGTGCTGCGCAACATGCTCTTCGCTGGATCGCCGGTGTTGAGCGGGCTCGGCCTGGTCGTCCTCGACGAGGTCCACTACCTGCAGGACCCCTACCGGGGCTCGGTGTGGGAGGAGGTGATCATCCTGGCGCCGCCCGAGGTGGTGCTGGTGTGCCTGTCGGCCACGGTCGCCAACGCCACCGAGCTCGGCGCATGGATCCGGTCGGTCCGAGGACCGACGGAGGTGGTGGTGGAGCGGCGCCGGCCGGTCGAGCTTCGCAACCACGTGGCGATCGCCGAACGCGGCACCCGCGACATCGACCTGGTGCCGGTGCTGGCCGGCACCCGACTGCACCGAGACGCGGCGCGGCTGGATGCCCATGTGCACCGCCTTGCCCGCCAACCGGGCGGCCTCCGGCGCTCCCGCCTGGCGGTGCCCAGGCGTTCGGAGATCGTGCAGGCCCTTGCCGAGCGGGCGATGCTCCCGGCCATCGTCTTCATCTTCAGCCGGGCCGCCTGCGACGACGCCGTCGGCCAGTGCCTGATGGATGGCGTGCGCCTGACGACCCCCGAGCAGCGGCAGGAGATCCGCAGGCGAGCCGAGGAGCGCACCGAGGGGCTTCCTGACGACGAGCTGTCGGTCTTGGGGTACGGACCGTGGATCGCCGGTCTGGAGATGGGGCTCGCCGCCCACCACGCGGGGATGATCCCCGCATTCCGCGAGACCGTAGAATCGTGCTTCGCCGACGGCTTGCTCGGCGTGGTGTACGCCACAGAGACCCTGTCCCTCGGGATCAACATGCCGGCCCGGACGGTCGTGGTCGAGCGACTCACCAAGGTGCGCGAACATGGTCGATCGGGCCTGACGTCGGGGGAGTACGCCCAGCTCACAGGGCGCGCGGGCCGCCGCGGCCTCGATGTCGTCGGCAACGCGGTGGTGCCCTGGTCCCCGCACATCCTCGTGGCCGACGTGGCCCGGCTCGTCACCTCCGAGCCACCTGACCTGCGGTCGTCGTTCCGGCCGACGTACAACCTGGCAGCCAACCTCGTCCACCGCTACCCCCGCGACCAGGTCGAGTACGTCCTCGACCGGTCGTTCGCCCAGTTCCTCGACCAACGACACCATCGGGCCCTGTCTCGCCGCCTCGACCGGACGCTCGCCCTGCTGGAACGGTGGGGGTACGTCGACCGGAAGCGCTGGCAGCTGACCGAACGGGGGGTGGCCCTGACCCGGGTGTACCACGAGTCCGACCTGCTCGTGAGCGAAGCCGTGTGCAGCGGCATGCTCGATGGCCTGTCGGCCCCGGACCTGGCCGCCATGGCCTCGTGCCTGACCTTCGAGGTCCGCACCCGCCGAGCCCAGGGCGACGGCCGCCCGCCGGCAGGGCTGGCCGGGCGGATCTCGGCGTTGATGGATCTGGCTGACCGGCTCCGTCAGGACGAGGACGGGGCCGACCTGCCCCCCACACGCCGGCCTGACGACCGGTTCGCCGACGTCGCAGCCCGATGGGCGCGAGGCCAGGGCCTGCACCGGGTCCTGACCCGGGCCGAACTGGCACCGGGTGACTTCGTCCGCAACATCCGCCAACTCGTCGACCTGCTGCGCCAAGTGGCGCTGGTGGCGCTTGACCCGCAGACGGCGACGACGGCGGCGTCAGCCGCCGACGCCCTCGACCACGGGGTCGCAGCGTCCACGATGGCGCCGGGCGCCGGCATCGGCGGCGACGGGGCCGGGCACAGCCCGGCGCCGGCCGTGGGCACCGGGGCATCGCCGGAGGCGGCCGAGGCGGGGGGCGGGGCAACCGATCGGCCCGCCGATGGGCACGCCATGCCCCCTGTCACCATGAGGAACACCCGAGCGTCCTCTGAAGACCACACAACGTGAACCGCCAGGGCACCGTCACCCGCGCCCGGGACCGCTTCGGGCATCCCCGCACCCGGTCCGCGGTCGCCGTAGTCTGACCTCCGCATGGTGCCCTACGCAGAGGAGCAGTTCACCGAGGAGGAGGCCGACGTCCTCCGGCGGTACGTCACCAGCCTCGACAGCCCGGTCTTCGCACTGGTCAACCTCCCCGAGGTCGTGAAGGGGGCGTTGTTCGCTCGTTACTCCCGTTCGCCGAAGAGCCTGCGCCGGCTCTTCCTGGACGAGTTCGTCGACGACCTGGACGTTCGTGGCGACGCAGAGATCGACGCCACCGTGGGTCTCAGGCGGGCGGAAGCGCTCTACGATCGCATGTTCGGCGAGTACGGAGACGACTCCGTGGCCCAGCTCGGCGGGGTGCACCTGGCGTGCGAGCAGTCCTCGAACCTGCTCACGAAGGTCCTGGAGCGGGGCCGTCTGATGGCGTACCTGGAGCAGTCCACCCGGTACATCGGCTATGACAGCCGGCTCGGAAGTGGCCACTACCGCTACTACCGAGATCCCGACGTGCTGGCCTCGCCGCTGGGTGCCCGCTACGTGGGGGACATGGACCGCATGTTCGACACCTATGCCGAGCTGCTGCCGACCATGACGGCGTGGTTGGCCCGGCGGTTCCCGCGGCGACCCGACGAGGCCGAGATCCCGCACCGCCGGGCCGTTCGGGCCAAGGCGCTCGACGCGCTGCGAGGCCTGTTGCCGGCTGGCTCGCTGTCGAACGTCGGCATCTACGGCTCGGGCCAGAGCTACGAGCAGCTGCTGCTGCGCATGCGCGCACACCCGCTTCCCGAAGCGCGGCGTTATGCGGAGCTCATGGTGGTCGAGCTGCGCAAGGTCATCCCGTCGTTCCTGAGCCGCCTCGACCGCCCCGACCGGGGGGGGACCTGGGTGTCGTACCTCGAGGAGACCGGCCGCCGCACCGCCGACGTGGTGGCCCGGCTGTGGCCCGACGACGGTGTGCCTGGAACCACCGTGGTGCCCGGAGCGCTCCAGGACCGCCCAGGCTTCGACTCCCCGCGGGCGTCCGGCACAGCAGCACCGTCCGGGCCCTGGCCTGGATCGCCGGGCGTTGAGCTGGTGGACTGGGACCCCGACGGCGAGACCGCCGTCCTGGCAGCGATCTGCTATCCCCACAGCTCGCTCCCCGAGTCGGAGATCACCCGCCGGGTGGCCCGGCTGGGCGAGGCGGAGCGCAATGCCCTCATGCGGGCCTACGTCGGCGACCGGGTGAACCGGCGTCACCGGCCGGGTCGGGCGTTCGAGCGGACGTCCTATCGCTTCGATGTCGTCTGCGACTATGGGGCGTTTCGCGACCTGCAGCGCCACCGCATGCTCACCATCGAGTGGCAGCCGCTCGGCCCACATCTCGGTGCTGAGGTCCCTGCGCTGGTGGAGGAAGCCGGGCTTGGCGGCGCCTACCAACAGTCACTGGACCGCTCGGGCGAGCTGTACCAGGCCCTCGTCGGCCCGTGGCCTGATCAGGCGGCGTACGCCGTCGCGTTCGGCTACCGGATCCGCTTCAGCCTGCAGATGAACGCCCGAGAGGCCATGCACCTCATCGAGCTGCGATCAAGCCGCGAAGGGCACCCGGCCTACCGCACGGTGGCGCAGGAGATGCACGACCTGATCGCCCGACAGGCGGGCCACCGGACCATCGCCGCCGCCATGCGGTTCGTCGACCACGACGACCACGGGCTCGAGCGCCTGCAGTCGGAGCAGCGGGTGGCGGAGCGCCGCGGCGTGCAGGGCGTTTGACGCCGCCGGGCTGAGGGCTCATAGTAAGGGACCAGTCCCGTCCACCCGACCTCGAGCCCGCTCGGCAGGGGCACGCTGGGGGTCAGGGGGGATGTACGAAGAGGCGGTGGGCACTCGGGGTGCCGAGTAGAGAACGGCAGGTGTCGGCTCCTACAGCCAGCACCTACCGGTGCCAAAGGCTTCCCGAGCCCACCCGCCTCGAACCCGAGGAGCCCAGCATGCTGGGCCTACGGCGACGGGACCCATGCTGAGAGCACGACCTTGGCGCCCGTGGTACCGGCGTCCGGAGCGCCGCACACGTGCCTGCTGGCCAGGTGCGAAGCGGAGCATCCGGCCGGGTCGGCCCGAGCGTCACCAGCGGTGCTCCCCCAGGGCAGCGACCGGGATGGGCTCATTCGGCACGGCCCGCCCGAACTCCAGATATGCTCCCCCGGCGTCACGACCGCTGTGAGAAGGCTGCTGAAGGGCTGGGATGGCCGACGATCTCGATGAAGTCGCAGAACCGGACGAGCTCGACGTCGATGACATCGACGTCGACGACCTCGACGTCGATGTCGACGCAGAGGACGAGCTCGATGACGTCGACGATGTCGACGACGTCGACGACGTCGCTGACGTCGTCGACGAGCCGGTGGTTGAAGAGGCAGCGGTGGTCGAGCCACGCCCACCACGAACGGCAGCTGCGGAGGAGACCGAGGACGACGACGACGAGGTCGACGACGAAGACGTCGAGGCCAGCCTCGACGAGATCTTGAAGGAGCGGCTCGTCGTCGAGGAGGACGTGGCCGAGGACGACGAGGTGTCCGACGGCGACGACCGTTCGGAGATCGCCGACCGTGTCCTTCCCAAGCAGCCCGACGAATTCGTCTGCCGGTCGTGCTTTTTGGTGAAGCATCCGAGCCAGTTGGCCGATCCGGGACGAATGCTGTGCCGGGACTGCGTCTGACCGCTGCGAGCGCCCGCTCTCCGGGTCGCACCACCGCGGACCAGCGCTGGCCGTGCCGGCCGCGAGTCGGACAGAGGTGAGGAGAACCGATGACTGAGCACCAGACGCCTCGCCACGTCCTGCTCGACACGCTCGTCTATGCGCCGGCGGGCCTGGTCCTCACCGTCGCCGACGAGTTGCCCCGCCTGGCCGCCCGAGGCCGCCAGCTGATCGAGGGCCGCGTCACCACTGCCCGGATCGTGGGGCAGTTCGCCGTGCAGTTCGCCCGTCGGCAGGCCGAGGAGCGGCTCCGACCCCAGATCGGTCAGTTCCAGGCGCCGGCTGCTCCGTCGAGCCGACAAGGCCCCCCTCGGTCCCGGGCCCAGGCGGGTGGCGCTGCGTCGGAGCGCCGGAGCGTCGACGGCCCAGCAGCCGGCGGGAGCGCGCCCCACACCACCGGAGCCGCCGAGGCAGCCGCTGTCGCCCCGTCGGCGGCGACGATCCCCAAACCGGCGACGGGGCCCGGAAGTGTCGACGGGCCGACCATCCTGGGCATCCCCGGTTACGACAGCCTGTCCGCCTCTCAGGTGGTGCAACGGCTGGGCGGGCTGTCGACGCAAGAGCTTGCCCGCGTCCGGGAGCACGAGCGTGCCGGACGGCACCGGAGGACCATCTTGAGCCGGATAGACCAGATCATGGGTACAGACGGGGCCACCCGCCGAGCGGACGACGGTTCCACGATGCCAGCGACAGGAACCGGTGGAGGCGATGGCGGCGCCTGAGGCGGTGGCCGAGGGCGTGCGTTTGGCCGAGCGCGGCGACGAGCACCGCTGCGCGGAGCTGTGCCGGCAGGGACTCAACGAGGTGCAGCAGCGAAGGGGAGGACCCCTGCTCGCCCGCCGAGAGGTCGACCTGGTCGCCACGGCACTGACTCGCCCCGGCGGCTTGCAGCGTCTCGGGACCGACCCACGGCGCCGTGTGCTGGTCGGGACCATTGATGACGTTGTCGTCGGGGTGTTGGTCGCTCGAGTCGACGACGTGCGCGGCACCCCGCTCGGCGTCGTCGAGGTCTGCTACGTGGAGCCGGCGGCCCGGGGCGTGGGCGTGGGCCGGGCGATGCTCGACGAGGCTGTCCGCTGGTTCGCTGCTGCCCACTGCCTCGGTGCGGACGCGACCGCTCTGCCCGGAGACCGGGCGGTCAAGCAATTCTTGGAGGCATCGGGGTTCACCGCCCGTTCCATCACCATGCACCGCTCCCTGCCGTGACCGACGAGGCATCCGGCACGCAGTCGTGACGCCGCCGCGCCGCCCCGAGCTCGCCGTCGGCGCCGTCGTCCGGCGCAACGGGGCGCTGCTCCTGGTGCAGCGGGACCACGAGCCCGATGCCGGCCTGTGGTCCGTCCCCGGTGGCCGCGTGGTGTGGGGTGAGCCGATGGCTCAGGCCGCCGAACGCGAGCTGGCTGAGGAGACCGGCCTGGTGGGTCGCTGCGGCCCGCTCGTGGGCTGGGTCGAGCGCATCGATCACCGGCACCACTTCGTGATCGCCGACTTCGCGGTGGAGGTCGACCGGACATCGCCGGCAACCGCCGGGAGCGACGCCCGGCGCCTGGCGTGGGTGCCTGTGGCCGAGGTATCGACCTACGACCTCGTCGACGGCCTGCTGGCCTTCCTCAGACGCCACGGGGTGGTGCCACCGCCAGGTTCCTGACTGCGTGGCGGTACCTCGACGACCCGGCCCATCGCGATGCGCCTCGAACGCAGTGCACCAGCATCGCTTGGCGGGTGTCAGAGGGGGTCATCCGGGCCTGCAGGCGGACCGAGCTGCGATGGGGCGGATGACCTGGACCGTCGCATTGCGCCGCCGCACGCGTGCAGCCCCCGGAGCACCGGGGTCAGGCGCGTCGCAGTCGGTCAGGCGCGTCGGGCGGCCGGCGCCGGGCGGCGGGGCCCGGGCGGAGGCGGGATCGGGAGCCCGAGCAGGCGGGCGAGCTCGGGGACGAGCCCGGCAGCCCGGCGGGCCGTGGCCCGAAGGGCGTCGTCGGCACCGGCCGGGAGCGCTGCAGGATGCACCGTTCGACGAACCGGCGAGTCGATCACTGCCTGCAGCAGGGCACTCCACGACTCCGGGGTGAGATCGGCGGTCATGGCTGTCCCGGCCTGCTCGGCCAGGCGCACGGCCAGGTCGGCTGGTAGCCGGGCGCCATGCTCCGGCGGCCGGCCGGCAGCAGTCAGGGCATCGAGGACCCGGCCCTCGTCAAGCGCCTTGGTCATGCGGGAGAGCCAGGCGTCGCGCAATGCCTCGACGCGCTCGTCGAGCGCCGTGCGGAGCGCTGTTGCCAGGGAGCGCCCCTCCTCGTCCAGGTTGACGGCCGACGCTGCAGTGACGATCGACCGAAGCTCCCGCAGTGGTGTCTCACGGCCTGCTGCCCGGGCGGAAGCCGCCCTGTCCTTCCACGCCGCCAAGTTCATCTTCGGCAACAGTGCTTCTGCCATCGCCAGCAGGGGAGCGGCCGAGACCTCGTCGCGCCCCTCGGAGCGGGTCCGGGCGTTCTGCTCCTCGATGGCCTGGCGCACCCGGGGGATGCCGCCGCGAAGGAGCTGCTCCGCCACGGGCAGTTCCTCGGGCCGCAGCTCGCCAAGCGCCGCGTTGCGGTAGGTGGTGGACGGCTGGAATCGCCGCCGACCCCGCTCGCCCGGCTCGCTGCGGTCGGATCGCCCGCCACGCTCTGGCCGACTCGCCTGGCCCGGTTGTCCTGGCTGCCGTTCGTGCTGGGGCCGGCCGGCGCCACGAGCGGCGGGGCGACGTCCGTCGGCTCCGGGGCGTGCGTCGGCTCCGGGGCGTGTACCGCCACCTGCCGGCCCTGCCTCGTTCCCGCCGGGGCGGCGAGCCGCAGCCGGCCGGGGCCCGGCCCGACCAGGAGCGCCGCGGCCGGTGCCGCCACCTTCGCGCTCGGCGCCCGGCCGGCGGCCGCGGCCGGGTCCGCCGGGGCGACCGTGCTCGCCGCTCGGTGCCCGGCGACCCCCGGCCAGGGTGACCGAAACCCCGCCTGTGGGCTGGCCGGATCCGATGATCTCGATGCGTTGGGGCGCGGCCGATCCCGTGCTCTGTGCCGGCTTGGCCGGGATCACCGCGGTGACGGCCAGGCCGTCCACGCCGAAGTCGACCTCGGCACGCAGGTGGTCTCCCACCGATGCGGCGACCGGAACCAAGTCGGCGTCGACGACGCCCTTCGGTTGCCGGGCCCCGGCGGCGCGCCAAGTCCAGGAGCCGTCTTCACGACGGCTGGTCAGCTCGATGTCGATGCGACTGGCCATGCGGGCGCCTACGCTACATCCTGGCGAGACCCCGCGCGACATGGTGCACCTCGCCGGAGGGATCGAACCCCTCAGCTGCTGCGGCGCACCACCGCCAGGGCAGGGGACCGGAACCGATCGCGATCGTCGGCGACTCGGTCGCCTGCGACCACGGTCCGGCCGCGGCCCCGTCGCTTCGCGTCGTAGCAGGCGGCATCCGCCGCTCGAAGAAGAGCCGCCGAGGTGCTTCCGGGGGTTGCCTGGGCAATGCCAGCCGAGAATTGCTGGTCGTGGACGCGTTGCAGGCGCCGAAGCACGGTACTGGCCGCGCCGGCGGACGTGGATGGGAGCACGAGCAGGAACTCGTCCCCACCGGACCGGGCCAGCACGTCGAACGTGCGCAGTGCGCTCCGCCAGGACCGGGTGACGGCGACCAGCAGGCGGTCCCCACCGTGGTGGCCCAGGGTGTCGTTGACGTGCTTGAACCCGTCCAGGTCGATGACCGCGACGCAGAGCGGATGCCCGAGCCGGGTGCAGCGAGCCAGTTCACGCTCCAGGAGCGGTTCGAGAGCCCGCCGGTTCATGAGCCCCGTGAGCGGATCGGTGTTGGCCGCCCGGCCCAGCGCGTGCTCCAGGGCTCGGATACAGCCGGCGACCGAGGCGGTGGTGAGGACCACCGCTCCCCAGGTGGCCGGGGCGCCGGGGACGCCGACCGTGAAGAGCGCGGCTGCGGACGTCACGGCCAGGAAGACGAGGTACACGACAAGGGCCCGGTCGGGGTAGAAGCCGGCGGCGTACACGGTGACCGGTACGTACACCAAGGTGGCGGCGAAGGCTGTGGGCACCCCGTGGGCCATCGCCACGGCCCCGCCAACCGCAGCCACCGCCACCAGCGACACGAAGAACTGCACAGGACGAGAGAGCCGGTCACCACGCCAACGCCACAATGCAGCCACCACGAGCGCAGCGGCTCCCAGGCCGAGCCAGCCGGCGATGCGGACCCCGGTGCCGTGGGGGAGGACCGCCCCGATCACTGCGGTGGCGCCGGCAGTCGCCCACAGCGAGGCGGCCAGGTTCGCCGCCCGGCGCGGTGGGAAGATCGTGCCGAGCAGGTCGATCCGGGTGGCGTCCCCTGACGGGCGGGATCGTGGCCAGCGCGTTCGCACCTGCTCAGTATCCACGACGCGGCCTGCCCCGACGAGTGTTTCCGGGTGTTGGGCAAAAAAACCTTGCATAGCGACAGAAGTCGGTCACAGTAGGTGCCCATCAAGCACACGTACAGTGATGCTGCCGATACGCACCGCTCGTGTCACGGGACGTGGACCCGGTGGACCGGTGGTGCGGACTCGGGCTCCTCCCCCCGTCCGTCCGCCCGATGGTGACCGGATCGTCCGAGGCGCGATGGCCACCAATTCCATCGGCCGAGGAGAGCGACGGTGGACGGCACCAGAACGGTTCGCACGACGAACGTGTCGAGCAGAATGCCGATGGCGAGCCCGAAGCCGATGGCCTGGATCTGGTTGCCGCTGCCGCCGTTGCTGCCGCCGCCGGCGACGGCGAGCATGGCGAAGCTCCCCGCCAGGATCACCCCGGCGGATGTCACCGTGGGGCCGGTGCGAGCCACGGCTTCCACCACGGCCTCGCGCAGGGTCCGGTCGTGGTTCTCCTCACGGATCCGGGTCATGACGAGGATGTTGTAGTCCTCACCCAGGGCCAGCAGGAAGATGAACATCAAGAACGGCAGCACAAAGGTGAGGCCGCTGTCGCCCCGGAGATCGATGAACACCCCGGTCGCAGCACCCAGAGCTGCCAGGTACGACAGCGCCACGCTCACGATGAGATAGAGCGGCGCCACCAGGCTCCGCAGGACGAGGGCCAGGAGCACGGCGATGGCCACGATGGCGATCGGCACGATACGGACGAGGTCGCCGTTGGCCGTGGTGCTGACGTCGAACAGCGCTGCCGCCTCGCCGGCCAGGCCGGCGTGCGTGGCGCCGCTCGCCGCAGCAGCGGCAGCGACCGCCCGCCGCACGGACGGGGTCGCATGGAGCGCTGCGGTGCTCTGCTGCCCGCCGACTCGGAACGCAGCCTCGAACTGCACGGTTGTGCCGGCCGGGCTGATGAACAGCCCGGTGGACCGGTACGCGTTGTAGAGCGTGGGTGGCACCACCACCCCGGCAGGGACCACCGCCGGGAGCCGGTGCGGGTCGCCGAGCAGGGCGTGCAGCCGGGTCAGCTCGGCGGGAGCGATCGGCGTACCGTTCGGGTCGAGCGGGCCGGCCAGATGGCGCAGCTGGCCCGACGCGGCAAGGGACCGAGCCGCGGCGACGAGGACCTCGGGATCGGTCCACACGGGCCGTGGGTAGGCGAAGACCAGATTGGCCGGGTTGGCCGAGGACGCGGGGAAGTCGTGGGCCAGCTCGGCGTTGCCGCTGGCGACGGCGGTCCCGGCGGGGGCGCTCGTTGCCCCGCCGAAGCCGGCCGACCGGTACCCGAGCCCGAGTGCGGCGAGCGCGCCGAAGGCGACGACCCCGAGCCCGAGCGTCCACGCCGGTCGACGGACCATCCGGGCGGCGACGGATCCCCACCACCCGTGCCCGTCCTCGGCGGCCCCTACCCGTACGGGCCAGAACGCAGCACGCCCCGCGACCGCCAGCAGCGCAGGGAGCAGGGTGAGCCCGGCCAGCAGCATCACCGCCATGCCCAGTGCCAGTGGTATCCCCAGGTCCCGGTAGATGCCGAACGAGGCGAACAGCAGGGTCAGCAGGGCGATGATGACCGTGCCGGCCGACGCGCTGATCGACTCGCCGACCCGGACCATGGCGAACACCACGGCGTCACCGGGCGCTCTCCCGGCGCGCAGGGCTTCGCGAACACGGAACACCAGGAACAGCCCGTAGTCGGTGCCCGCCCCCAGAAGGAGCACGATCAAGAGCAGGTCGGTGATCTCCGAGATCTTGAGGCCATGGGCGCCGAGGGCGCCGATGAACCGCGTAGAGGACACCAGGGCGAACGCCGGCGGGAGCAGCGTGATGATCGCGGCCAGCGGCGCCCGGAAGATGACCAGCAGCAGCACGATGATGAGCACGAGCGACAGGCTCTGGATCCGACCGCCGGTCTTCTGCGAGCTCTTCTGGTTGGCGACGTTGGTGGCGACCTGGCCGGCCAGCCGCAGCTGGACGCCGGCTGGGAGCGAGGCGGCGTCGAGGGTCGCTTGCAGTCGGTCGACAAGGGCCCGCTGGGCCGAGATGTCGCTCGGAGCGATGGCCGCCTCGACCTGGGCCACGGCTGCAGTGCCGCCGGGCGACACCGCAGCCTCGCGTACCGATCGGACGGTGGGCACGGCGCCCAGGGCACCAAGGGTGCTCGCCACCGCCTGTTGGTCGGCGGCGGTCAAGGACCTGCCGCCGGCCGTCACCACCACCAGGACCTGGCTCTGCGTGTCGATGTTGCCGAGGAGAGGCTTCGCCAGCGTGGCGGCCTGCTGGCTGGGCGCGCTGGCCGGCAGGAAGGCACTGTTGTTGTTGTTGATCTGGCTACCCAGCGACGGCAGGGTGGCCGATGCCGCCACAGCAATGCCGATCCAGACGATGATGACGAGCAGCCTGTGGCGCACGACGAAGCGGGCAAGCCCGGAGAACAGGCGGTCCACGGACCGGCTCCTTCCACGTTGGGATGCGACGAGCCCTGTACCGTGCCGCCGCTGGCCCACAAGTGTACGGGCCGGCAGCGGAGACGGGACAGGGGCGTTGGCCGCCAGGCGAGTCCCCGGTGCCGGCCGAGGGCCCTCCACAGGTGCTAGACGAAGGGCCATGCGAGTGCTCGTGGCCGAGGACGACAGCGCCTTGCGGGACGTGCTGGCCCGGGGCCTGCGGGACCACGGGTACGTGGTCGACGCCGTTGCCCACGGCGAGGATGCCCTGCGCTACCTGCGCGTGAACGAGTACGCGGTCGCCGTGGTGGACTGGCGCATGCCGGTGCTGTCGGGACTGGACCTGATCGAGGAGCTGCGCCGCCGGGGGTCGCGACTGCCGGTGCTGATGCTGACGGCCCGCGACGCCCCAGCCGACCGGGTGGCCGGTCTCGACCGCGGTGCGGACGACTACCTCGTCAAACCGTTCGACTTCGACGAGCTGCTGGCGCGGCTCCGGGCCCTCATGCGGCGGCCCGCCGACCTCTCCCCACCGCGTCTGAGCGTGGGGGACCTGGTCCTCGATCCGTCGACGCGCGAGGTGACGGTGGGGGACCGCCAGCCGACGCTGACACCGATCGAGCTGAGCATTCTGGAGCTGCTGCTCCGCCGGTCTCCCGGGGTGGTGGGGCGACGGGCCATCGCCCTGCACGTATGGGACGACGAGGCCGACGCGCTGGGATCCAACACCATCGACGTGCACATGGCCAGGCTTCGGGCCAAGCTCGCCGGAGGGAGGGTCCGCGTGCAGACGGTCCGCGGCGTGGGGTACCGGATCACCGGCGAGTGAGGTGACCGCCCGCCGACCGGCCCGGTCCCCGCGGCTCTCCACCCGGGGCCGGCAAGCCGGTACGGCAGACGGTCGCGGGCGACGAGGCCCGTACGGGCATGCTGCTCGCGTGGCAGCCGTCGCCACCGCCATCCTGGCCGTCGTGTACGTGCTGGCGGTGATCGTGCTCGACGTCACGTTGCAGCACCGTTTGATCGGGCAGGTCGACGCCCGTCTCACCGACCAGCTCACCGACATCGTGCGTGGCGGCCAGGTCACCTTGCCGTTGGGGTCGGTCGGTGCCGGCGAGGGCTCCCCGAGCGGTTCGGAGATCGGCGGTGATCTCGACGGTGCGCCGATCCTCGTATGGGTCGTGGCCGACGACGGCCGGGTGCTGTCCTCGCGGCCGGGATCGCCGACGCTCCCCACGCGTGCCTGGCACCGGACCGGGGCCACCACCTCGTCGTTTGCCGGCACCTCGTTCCGCCTTCGAGCCGCCAAGGTCGAAGACCGCTGGGTGGTCGTGGGGGAGAGCGTCGGCCAGACGGAGCATCTCCTGGGGGTGCTGCAGGCAGCCGAGGCGCTCGTGGCGCCCGTGCTGCTGGGAACGGCGTTCGCCGCCGCGCTGGCCATCGGTGTTCGCTCGATCGCCCCAGTGGAGCAGGCCCGCCAGCGCCAGCTCGAGTTCACCGCCGACGCCTCGCACGAGCTGCGAACCCCCCTGACCGTGATCGAAGCGGAGACCGGACTGGCGCTGGGAGCCAGGCCTGACATCGACGCCCTCCGGGCCGCGCTGGTCCGGGTGCGTGCCGAAGGGGCCCGCCTCCGCCGGATCGTCGAGGACCTGCTGTGGCTGGCACGCGTCGATGCCACACCACAGCGACCGGCAGACGAGCCGGTGGACATCGTGCCGATCGTGCAGGCCTGCGCCGAGCGGTTCCAGGCGGTGGCGGTCGGGCGCGGCGCGTCGGTCGACGTGGTGGCGGGTCATGGGCGCGCCTGGGTGGTGGCTCCACCGGAGTGGATGGACCAGCTCGTCGGGGTCCTGGTCGACAACGCCTGCCGTTTTGCCGGGACCGGCGGTACGGTCCGGGTGGACGCCGGCGTGAGCGGCGGACGGGTGGTGCTCGCCGTCGAGGACAGCGGTCCGGGGATCGCTCCTGAGCGTCGCGACCGGATCTTCGATCGCTTCCACCGCGAGGTCGAGGACGACGCCGGCCACGGGCTCGGGTTGGCCATCGCCGATGCCGTGGTGGTGGCGACCGGCGGGCGCTGGCGAGTCGGCAGCTCGCCACTCGGCGGAGCTCGCTTTGAGGTGTCGTGGCGGGCCCGGTGAGCGACCGGTCCCGACCGCTCCGATGGGAGTCGCCCACCCGGCTGCACCGGCACGGATCGCACTGCGGTTCCGAGCCGATGCGAGTGCCGCGTCGTGCGGCGGATGGTCGCCGGGCTCGTCGATCACCAGGCGTCAGGATGCGATGTCCGTGCCGCCAGCCACGCGGGCAGGCCCGACGCCGCCGTGTGCCGCTCGCCCGGCCCGGCCCGGCGGCCTGCTGGTCCACCTCGGCGTTGAGCTGAGCCTCGTTCGGTCAGGGGATGCCGGCGTCGCCAGCGCTCGGCCGGGGCACCTTGCGCGCCGACATGGTGAAGAAGTCCCGGGTCCACCATGACGCGAAGTAGCGGGCGGAGCCACCGGACATCGTCGACACGAGCGGGGCGCCGTTCTGCGGGGTTGCGGCCCCGTTGGGGGTCGACGGTGCATAGGCGCTGAAGTTCACCCAGTCCGTATTGATGTCGAGCTCCATCGCTCGAACGGCGCCGGCGCGCACCAAGACGTTGGCCAGGTCGGTGATGTTGAGGCTCGGCCCGCCGACGTAGACCAGCGCGCCGTTGGCGGTGACCCCTACCCCCGAGCGCCACACGTAGACCTGGTTGCCGAGGGTGGCACCCCACACGCTGGTGTCGTTGGCGTTCAAACCGGGAACGGGCTTTCCCTTGTCGACGATGAGCGACAGGTTCTGGCGGACGGACACGACCTTCGGGCTCATGCCGACGTCGACGTTCCATGCGCCGACGGTGGCAGAGCCGTCTGCGTAGATCACGAACGACGCGCCGCCGTTGCGCAGGGGATCGACGACACGGCCCTGGGTGTAGTAGCCGCCGTTGGCGTTGTCCATCAGGAAGCCGGCGTTGAACGCCGCCACCAGGGACTGCGACGCGCTGGGGCTGACGGGGGCGGTGTACCTCCACGGTCCACCACCGGGGATCGTGCTCCCGGAGTACAGCGTGGCCCGCAGCAGACGCGTGTCCATCCACGCCACGCCCACGACCACGCTGGTGTGCACCGCGTCGGGGCGGAGGTACGCCTCGTACACGGTGGGTACGCCGTCGACCGTCCGGCCGGCGGGATGCCACTGCCCTTCGCCCGGAACGGGGGGCGACGCGATGGGGACGATGGGCGCCGGCGCGGGAAGAGCGTCGGCGGCGACCGAAGCGGCCGGCGACACCGCAGCGGTATGGCTGCGCACCGGCGCCGGGATCGCCCCGCGTGCCGGCTTTCCACCCACCGGCGGCGGGTGATGGCTGTACCAGACGTTCTCGGCCCAAGCCACGACGCTGCTGCCGCCATGGCCTCGAACCCACTCCGCCATCCGGGCGGGCAGGCTCGAGCCGAGGGCCGGGTTGGTCGCAGCACTGGTGGCAGACCACCAGACGGGCGTGAGGAGGACGACCACCACGCCGAGCGTCGCCAGCACCCGGTGTCGGCGCGCCCAGCCGCGTACGGGGCGACCGGGCCGGCTCGCGGCACGTCGGTGCAGCCCATGCGCTGCACCTCGGCCACGTGGTGGCCGTCGGCCGCGCCGCCGCCGTCGGCCGCGTTCGGCGATGGCCGCCACGTCCGGCATGCCGACGCGCCGGGCCGGGATGGTGCGCTGGGCCGACAGTCGCGTCGACGAGACGGACCTGTCGTGGCGGTCCGCTTCGCCGCGGCGGTCGTCGTCAGTGTGCGGAAGGTTCTGCATGCAGGTGGGCGGACCCGCTCGGCACGGGTACCCGATTAGGTTGCCACGTCCGCGTGACGAACGGGTGACGCCCCGCTCGGGCGCGTGGCGGACTGCGGATCACCCACGTCCGGTGGGAGCGTCTCAGCCTTTACCGGCCGCGGCGCCGCCCGGGCCCGGACCGCTGCGAGGGGCCGCGAGCGTGCTCTCCCCAGCGAGGTCGGTGGCGGCCGAGGCGACACCGACAGCACCCGTGCTGCCGGGCCTGCCGTGGACCCACAGCGCCTCCGGAGATCCCGTGCTGGCGCGCAGGGCGGCGGAGGTGGCGGAGGAGGCTGGGCCCGGCTCGGCCATGACACGGTCACGGCCGCCGTTCTTGGCCCGGTACAAGGCCCGGTCCGCCCGCTCGATCGGGTCGAATGGGCCGTCGTCGGCACACGTGGTGCCGAGTGCGTCGTCGGGGTGGACGGTGGCCACCCCGGCGGAGATCGTCACGCCTTCAGCCAGCAGCTGCTCTTTCACCGAACGCCGGGCGTCGTCCAGGACGCGTGTGGCCTCGGACAAGTCGGTCCCGGGGAGCAGCACGCAGAACTCCTCGCCCCCGTACCGAGCCACGGTGTCGGTCCGGCGAAGGCTCGCCACCAGGCGCCCGGCCACGGCCCGCAGCAGGGCATCGCCAGCGACGTGCCCATGGGCGTCGTTGTACCGCTTGAAGTGGTCGAGGTCGGCCATGCCCACCGACAGGGGTGTTCGGTCCCGGACCGCCCGGGCGATCTCGGCGTCGAGGCGCTCGACCAGCCCCCGCCGGTTGGGCAGGCCGGTGAGCGCATCGGTCCGTGCGTCGATTCGCAGCCCGGCGACGAATGCGGCCCGGCTGGTGGTGCGAAGGAACACGGCGGCAAGCTCGTTGCCGATGGCACGAAGCTGGACCAGGCGCTCGCGGTCGTGGCGCGGATGGTGCACGGCCAGCACCAGGATGCCGGCCTGGCTGTACCCGACGGGGACGAGCGACAACTCGGGCCGGACGACCGGGCGGTTGCGTTCGATGCAGCTGCGGACGATGGCGGGGTCCGGCGCCGCAGTGACGTGGTCGCGGTCGGGCGGGTCGCTGGCCAGGAGCTCCGGGGCCTCTTCCACGCTCGGGTAGGCCCAGACGTCGGAGCGTGCGCCACCGACGACGCTGCTCACCAGGGGAAGCCCGCGTCGCACGGCGTCCTCCACGGACTCCGCGTCGGCGATGGCTTCGTCGAGGTGCTGCAGGGCGGTGCGGGTGGCGACATAGCGGTGCAACACGGTCACCGACCGGTTCGTCATCCAGACGATGACGGCGGCCACCACAGCGAACACGGCCACCTCGGACACGAGCAACCGGCCACGGATGCCGTCGACCCACGACGACCAGGTGAGGTCGGCGACGACCAGCATGCCTGTGGCCGCGACCATCCGCCGGTCGCCGATCAGTACCACGTAGGCGACGGGCACCAGCAGGACCGGCCGGTAGATCCCGATCGACGAGTGGGATCCGGCCTGCACCAGCCCGATGGCGACGACGGCACAGCACACCACGACGAACGCCACCCTGGGGTCGCCGGCCGACGTGCGAAGGCGCCAGATGATGTAGCCGACCGGAACCGCCATGATGGCGATCGCCCCGATCCAGTAGGCCGGCTCCTGGCGCCACGAGACGTCCAGGAAGTAGGTGACGACGATGGGCACGAGCAGGCTGCACGCCACCAGCCCGGACACCAGCGCTCCCCGGGCGATCTCGGCATCGGGCCGGTCCACGCTGAAGCGCATCAGCATGAACATCGGCATGCACGCCAACCACCTTGACCTGGTTGGCCGCGACGCGTGGCCAGCAGCCCGGCCAGCTCGGGCCTCGGGCTCGAGCAGCGACATCGCACAGCGGGACCGACGGCGGCAATGGACAGCGCCAGCGGACAGCGCTTGCCACCCCAGCGGTGGAGGCAGCACACCAGCGGGCCATGGCGCCAGCCGTCACTGCCCAAGCGGCATCGCGGGGACTGCACCTGGTAGAACCGGCCCCGTAACGCCACCAGTCGACCGATCGAGGAGCTGGCCATGGTCTCCGAGCTGTTCGACGCGAGCGCCTGGGATCTTGTCCCCGGCTTCGCCTTCGAGGACATCACCTACCACCGGGCCAGGGACGTGGGCGCAGTGCGGGTGGCGTTCGACCGACCGGAGGTCCGCAACGCCTTCCGCCCCCAGACCGTCGACGAGCTGTACCGAGCCCTCGACCACGCCCGCCAGACCAGCGACGTCGGCTGCGTCCTGCTCACGGGGAACGGGCCGTCGGCACGCGACGGGGGCTGGGCGTTCTGCTCCGGGGGTGACCAGCGCATCCGCGGCCGCGACGGCTACCGCTATGCCGACGACGATGCCGGCCGCGAGCAGGATCCCGCCAGGACCGGCCGATTGCACATCCTGGAGGTGCAGCGCCTGATCCGGACCATGCCCAAGGTGGTCGTCTGCGTGGTCCCGGGCTGGGCCGCCGGTGGCGGGCACAGCCTGCACGTCGTGTGCGACCTCACCCTCGCCAGTGCCGAGCATGCTCGCTTCAAGCAGACCGATGCCGATGTCGCCAGCTTCGACGGAGGGTTCGGCTCCGCGTACCTTGCCCGTCAGGTCGGCCAGAAATTCGCCCGCGAGATCTTCTTCCTCGGCCGCTCCTACAGCGCGGGCGACGCCCATCGCATGGGCATGGTCAACGCCGTCGTCCCCCACGCCGATCTCGAGCACGTCGCGCTCGACTGGGCGCGCGCCATCACCGCCAAGAGCCCCACCGCGCAACGCATGTTGAAATTCGCGTTCAACCTGGTCGACGACGGCCTCGTCGGACAACAGGTCTTCGCCGGGGAGGCCACCCGGCTGGCCTACATGACCGACGAGGCTGCCGAGGGCCGCGACGCATTCCTGGAAAAACGATCGCCGGACTGGTCGAGGTTCCCCTGGTACTACTGACCGGCACGCCCGACCACCGCCATCAGGCGCGATCCGCTGGGCCCCGGGGGCCGTTGGCGACGCGGCGGTCCGTACCCGGCCACCGCGATCAGACACGATCCGTTGGGCTCAGGGGGCCGTTGGCGACGCGACGGGCTGTAGGCTGTGCGGTGCGCCCTGTGCCTGCCACCGCAGGAACGGGCGCACGGGGCGATGCCGTCGCCGGGCCTCACCGGGCTCGGCACGGTACGCGCCGGAGCGCGAGCTCGGGGAGGGGCCGGTGAGCTACCGGGTGGAGCAGTGGTGTGCAGGGTGTGGCATCTGCGAGCACGTCTGCCCCAACCGGGCCGTCACCATCCAGCCGGGCGCCCAGCCGGCCTACACCATCGACCCCCTGCGCTGTGACGATTGCGCACGATGCGTCGTGGTCTGCCCGGTCGAAGCAGTGGGGATCGACCCCGGCATGGCCCGCTGCCGCGGGCGGGGATGCCCGCTGTCCTCGCGGCGGTATGCGGCAACGCAGTGCACGCAGGCCGATGCTGCCGGCGCTTGCCCGCGGTGCGGTGGCCCCCAGTGGCGTTCGGGAATCGCCCCATGGTCGTGCCCCCGCTGCACTGGGGCCAGCTCGGGCGCCTCACTGGCCACGTGTCCGAAGCCCGGGCAGGTGCGCCGCCAGGCTGCGGTGGCGGGACTGGCGGCGGCAGCGACCACGGCGATGGGGTAGCGGCAGCGACCTGAGCTGCAGCCGTTGCCGTCCGTGTGTCGTCCGTGGTTGTGGCCGGACGCGTTTCGCCTGGGCGCGGCACCGAGACAAGGCCGGGCGCGCCCAGGCGGCAACACGCAGGTTCACGGTCGAGCGAGCTCGACCAGTCGTTCACGGTCGAGCGAGCTCGACCAGTCGTTCACGGTCGAGCGAGCTCGACCAGCCGTCGTGCACGGCCAGTGAGGCTCCGAGCAAGGCTCAGCACCAGCGGAACAGGGCCACACCAGCGTGC
>JAJZLP010000214.1 GCA_021803325.1 Actinomycetes bacterium | reverse complement strand
GGTCAGGACGTAGGCGTTCACGACCCACTGCAGCCCGGTGGCGCTGTAGTGGAGGTCCCGGCCGATGCTCGGAAGCGCGACGTTCACGATCGACACGTCGAGCACCACCATGAACTGGGCCACACAGGCCAAGGCCAGGATGACCCAGTCCGGAGCGTGGCGCCGCGCACCATGGAGCGGGGCCTCGGAGGCCGGGCTGGTCAGCATGGTGGAGGGTAACGCACCTCGCCGGGCTGGCATTCCCCATCCGACGTCGCGTCCCTGGCGCGTAGAGTGGACGTGCGTGACCCGGCGACCGGCGCGTGCGTGACCCGGCGACCGGCGCGAGCGTGACCCGGCGACGGGAGCGAGCGCTCGACGGTCCACGCGGAGCTGGTGGTCACGGCGCTGGTTCGGATGCTGGCGCCGTCCGGCGAGGTGACGGCGACCGGGGGGATGCGTTGCTCCACATCGTGGTGCAGCCCGGCGCGCGGCGCGACGAGGTCGTCGGCTGGCAGGGCGACGCCCTCAAGGTGCGGGTGAGGGCTGCTCCCGAGCACGGCCGGGCCAACCGGGCCGTGGTCGACCTGATCGCCGTGTCGCTGGGGGTCCCCATCAGCGCAGTCGAGGTGGTGTCGGGGCATGCGTCCAGGTCGAAGCGGGTACGGGTCCTTGGGTGTGGGGCCGCCGACGTGGCCGCCGTGTTCGGCTCGCCTCCGGGCTCAGCGCATGCAGGCGACCGGTGAGGGATCGAGGGCGGGCAGCGCAGATCGACATGCCGCCATGGTCATCGTCGCTCCCGGCGGCCAGCGCAGCGCCCCCAGGTTCAGACGAGGGACTCGGGATGGATCGCGCGATGGTCATGCGGCTGGGGGTCGAACGGTTCAGGACATGCCGGCCGATCCTGAGCCGTCGGCCCCGGCCGACCGTCGCGACTCCAGACGCGCGGCGTAGGCAGCCGCCTCGCTGCGCCGGCCCATGCCCAACTTGGCGAGGAGGTTCGACACGTAGTTCTTGACCGTCTTCTCCGCCAGGAACAGCTCGGCGCCGATCTCGCGGTTGGTCCTGCCCTGGGCGATGAGCGTCAGGATCGCTGTCTCGCGATCGGTGAGGCGCTGCTCGGCCGCTTGCTCTTCGTGCTCCTGGCGGAGGCGCTCGAGGGACCGGCGAGCGGTGTCACTGTCGATCAGGCGATGACCGGCGGCGACGGAGCGGACGGCGGAGACGAGCTCGTTGCCGCGCACCTGCTTCAGGACGTAGCCGGCGGCGCCGGCCACCACCGCGTGGGCCAGGGCCTCGTCGTCGGCGAAGGACGTGAGCATCAGGCAGGCGATGTCCCCGTGGTGCGAGCGGATCTCCCGGCAGACCGAGATCCCGTCTCCGTCGGGGAGCCGTACGTCCAGCACAGCGACGTCGGGAAGTGCTGCCTCCACCCCCGTCACCGCATCGGCGGCCGTTCCGGCCTCACCCACGACGGTGATGTCGCCGTCGGCTTCGAGCAGGCGACGGACACCCTCACGGACCACTTGGTGGTCGTCGACCAGGAAGACCCGAATTGCCATGGCCACAGTCTGCCCGATCCGCGCGTGCCGGTATGGAGCGTGCCGCTCCACCGATCGTGTGATCCGGAACGACTGCCGGCGAACGGTGGTGTGGTGCGGTGCTGCTGCTCGACGGCGACTCCATGCGACGTCCAGACCCGAATCCGTGACGGCCCGAGTCGACCGTGACGTCGCCGGCCACCTGGGACCCGACCGCCCCCATCACCAGCCGTGTCCGTTGCCGTGTGCTGGCGGGGCGGGCTCGGGACGTTCGACCCTATCCGGGGCACCTGGTCCGCCGTACGGTGGCGTGGCGGTTCCGACCGTGTGCATCGGGGACGGGCGTGCTCCCGCCGGTGTGGCGTCGGCGCTCGGTGCCGTACCCCGGAGATCGGACCGTGCCCCGGGCATGTCGGACACGACACAGGGAGTGGCACATGCGAGCGTTGCGGCTGTTGGAGTGGAAGTCCGATCCCGTGCTCGTCGAGGTCGACGACCCGGTGCCCGGCCCTGGCCAGGTCGTGATCCGGGTCGGTGGCGCCGGCGCCTGCCACTCGGACCTGCATCTCATGCGCGAGTTCGGGCCAGGTGTGGTCCCTTGGGACCCGCCGTTCACGCTCGGTCACGAGAACGCCGGGTGGGTGCAGGAACTGGGGGCCGGTGTGACGGGTCTGGAGGTGGGCCAGCCCGTTGCCGTCCACGGCCCTTGGGGCTGTGGAACCTGCGCCCGCTGCCGCGTTGGCATGGAGAACTACTGTGACGATCCGGCAGCGGCGCTGAAGCCCGGGGGCGGCGGGGGTCTGGGCTTGGACGGCGGCATGGCGGACCTGATGCTCGTGCCCGATGTCCGCCACCTTGTCCCGCTTCCCGACGGCCTGGACCCCGTGGATGCAGCGCCCCTGACCGACGCCGGCCTGACCCCCTACCACGCCGTGCGTCGCTCGTGGCCGAAACTGACGCCGGACTCGACGGCCGTGGTGATCGGCGTTGGCGGGCTGGGTCACCTTGCGGTGCAGGTCCTGCAGGCCACCACCGCCGCTCGCATCGTGGCTGTCGACACCCGGCCCGAGGCCCTGGCGCTGGCCGCCGAATGCGGGGCCGACCTGACGGTGCAGCCCGGTGACGGTGCCGCGGCGGACATCCGGGCTGTCACCGGTGGCCAGGGCGCCGACGTGGTGCTGGACTTCGTCGGCTCCGACGACACCCTGGCGCTCGGGGCGGCTGTGGCTCGCACCGTCGGGGACCTCACGCTGGTCGGGCTCGCCGGCGGCTCGTTGCGGGTGTCGTTCTTCTCCGTCCCATATGAGCTGTCGGTCCAGACGACGTATTGGGGGAGCCGCCCCGAGCTCGTCGAGGTCCTGCAGCTCGGCGCGCGCGGGCTGCTGCGCCCCACCATCACGACGATGTCGTTGGAGCAGGCGACTGACGCGTACCGGCACATGGAGGAAGGGACGGCCGTCGGCCGGCAGGTGATCGTGCCGAACCCAGCCTGACTGAACCGGTTTCGGACCGTGGCGCCCCGGTGGCCATTCCCTCCCCTTCGTGGTCACCGGGGCGCCCGTCCGATCAGCAGGTCGTGGTGGCTCCCGTGCTGACCATGTCGTCGACGACGACGGCGCGACGGCCGGCGACCTCGCCGACCAGCTCCTCGGCGTGCACCTTGTGGCCGTTGACCCGGTAGCTGCGGACCATGGCCACCGGGGCGCCGAGGAGGACCGCATAGCGCTCGGCCAGCGTGACCGCACCGGCCCGGCGGGACGCGTCGAGGACCAGGGCCAGCTCCAAAAGGTGCTCGCTCACCGGAGGGCTGGTCGGTGCCACGACGTACACGTCCTGGCCGGCGACACCGTCGACCATCGGTCGCAGCTCCCCGTCGGGGAACCGCTCGATGGCGACGGCTGCTGGTCCGGCCGCGAGTCGTTCGGCAACGGCCTCGGCGAGCACGGGGTTCGCCGTGCCACCGATGACCCGGATAGCGGTCATCGGAGCCGTCCCCTTGCGCCATGGCGGCACAGGGATCCATGGCCCGGCACGGGTATCAGTTCTCGACCACGGCCCGGCAATTCCACTGTCCTACGTGCTCGGTCATTGACAGTTCGTGGTGTTCCACGCTCCTCGGAGGCGGTCCGGTCAGGGTGACCCGGTTGACCGGGACCACCTCCATGTCGCCGCTGACGGCGCCGTCGTCGGTGACCGCCAGGTGGAAGTGGGTCGGCACGACGCCGAACACGTCCACCACGTAGATCACCTCCTCGAGCAATGCCAGCAGCTCGTCCTGGGGGTCCTCGCCGCTGGCCCCGATCGGGAGCAGGTATTGGATGGCTTCGTCGGGCACGTCGGCAAAGGTCTCAACCAGACCGCTGAGGGCCTCGACCAGACAGGCGGCACGATCGGGTCCCCACGCTTCGACGATGCAGACGCCGGTGTGCGGCGACAACCGGTGTCCGGCCGGCGACGCCGGCTTCGCCACCGCTGCACGCTCTGTCGCCAACGCGGCCTCCCTGGTCGGCATCGAGCGGGCCGATGCCCGTCGCTCCACCACCTCCTCATGGTCGCGCCGGTAGTCGTGTCGCCGGCAGAGCCGAAGGACCCATGTCGGCCCCGACAGCCAGGGCCGCCGGTGACTGCCCGGCGGTTCCTTGCCCTGCCGGCGACCGGCGACCGGTGGCGGTGGTGGTGGTGGTGGTGGTGGCGGTGGTGGTGGTAGTGGGTCGGTGTGGTGGGTGGGTTGGCGTGGTGGGTCGGTCGATGTGACCACCGGCCCTGGTGGCTGCCGCAGGTGGAGTGCACCATCGTGGTGGGCTCCGGCGACGCCGACGTACCCCGGCGTCACCGTCACCCTGAGCACGAGGAGGTGCGCCGTGGGGAACCAGGGGACCGACAGCCGAACGGTAGAGGTCGAAGGCATCGCGGCGGACGGGGATTCGAGACCGGTGTACAACGAGCCGGCCGAGTTCAACGGGTTCGTCGCCATTCCCGAAGGCAGGATGTTCGCCGTGTTCGAGGACCCCGAGGCAGGCGAGCGTGCGGTTGCCGAGTTGCGACGCAACGGGTTTGCCGCCGAGGGCGACCTGTGGGTGCTCGAGGGGGCGGAAGGCATTCGACGGATCGACCTGACCGGCGCCGCTCATGGGATCGGTGGTCGCATCTACCGCACCCTGGAGCATGTGATGAGCGACGAGTGGGACTACCTCGCCGTGCTTGATGAGGCACTGCGAAAGGGTGGTGTCGTGCTCTCCATCCACGTGGGAGATGGTGACGTCGAGCGGGCTCGTCATCTCCTGGCGGGCAACGGAGGTCGGCCGCTGTTCGCGTACCGCCGGCACAGCTTCGCTCCGGCCACGAGCTGACCGGCTCGGCACGGGGCCGGGCTGGCATGCCCTCGTTTGATCGCCGAATTCGGGAACATCGGTGGCCCTGTCGGGGTTGAACACTATGGATCCCAGGGACGGGGTCCGGAGGAGGTGGACAGACCGCTGATCATCTTCTTCAAACCGGGTGAACGACCCGTGCAGGTTGCCTGATCCGGAGAAGTGGTTCGGCAGGCAGGCCTCAGGGTTCCATCGGCAAGCAGCCTGAAGCACAGGGGCGTTGCAACGGCACCGGGCCCGTACGGCTCGCTGAGTGCCTTCCTCGCCGGTTCGTCCCCCCGGTACCAATGTGGAAAGGGCGCCCGATTCCCGCGGGTACGTGGGACGGGCGTCCTTCGCGTCCGGGCCGGTGTCGTTTCCTGGCAGGCGCCGTTTCCTGCGAGGGGCCGGGCGGTCACCGCCTCCGCCGGAGCCAGAGCGAGCGGTCCGGCATGTGCGGGCTGGCAATCGGTAGCGCGCTGGCGGTCGCGGTGGACCAGGTGGCGGTGTCGCCCCGTCGCTGGCGGTCTCGCCGGCCGCGGTGGACCAGGTGGCGGTGTCGCCCCGTCGCTGGCGGTCGCGTGGAGCCGGTCAGGTGCAGGTGGCCGCCGATCGAGATGAGGCCGGCAGCGTGCGAGCCGTGTCGTTCGGTCGAAGGTCAGGCCGAGTACCGCGCCCCATGTGCGTCTCCGCTGCCGTGCGGCTCGGGGAGCCGGTCAGCGCGGATGTCGGTGACGCGGGCGGTCGGCAGCATGGCCTCGTACCGGCTGGCCCGGGCGTGCAACGATGCCGCCACCGCCTGCTCAAAGGACACGGCCCGCTCGACCGCCCGGCGAAGCTCATCGTCGTTGCCGAGCATCCGCACGAGCGAGTGCGGCTCGATGGCCGGTGGAGCCGGATCCCGCTGGCTCCTGTGGCGCCACCACATGGCCGCGACGGCCAGGACCAGCACCACCCCGCCCGAGATCAGCGACAGCGCCATCACACGCATCGGACCTCCTTGTTCCCGGGGACCATCGGCACGCTGCGACTCGCCTTGGGCGCGAGCCGACCCGGTCAGACCGGGACCGAGTCCCTTGGCGTCAGTCTGCGCCATGGCCTGGCCGGGTGCCAGGGCCCAAGGTCCCGAAACCTGCGCCAATGCGAAGGCGGGCGCAGCGTAAGGCCCGCCCGTGGAGGGACGCGCCAGCGCGTGACCCTGACGTTCTTGGTAGCGTGAGCCCATCGGGCGAGCCAGCGCGCAGGTCCGGGCCTGCGGGTAGCGCCCGTGATCGGCCGAGCTCGATCGACGGTGCCGGATCGGAGACGTCACTGGATCGGGCGAGCTCGGTCGGCACAGCATGTCCATGGTCCCG
>JAJZLP010000229.1 GCA_021803325.1 Actinomycetes bacterium | reverse complement strand
GTGGTCGCGTGCGAGCACGGACATGAGCGCACCAACCGACCCGGTGCGGTACCAGCATGCTGTGTGGTGGCGCCCATGCGGGGGAACAGCGGACCAACCGACCCGGTGCGGCGCTCGGATGCTGCGTGGTGGCGCACATGCGGGGGAGCAGCGCACCAACCGACCCGGTGCGGTACCCGCATGCCGGATCCCGTTACAGGTTGCCGACGAGCGCCGTGTCGCCGGTCACGGCACGGTCGCCGCGCCGACGACGTCGCCGACAGAGATGAAGTCGCCGGGCAGCGAGCCCGAGTAGGCGGCGTCGCCGAGGGGGACGATCTCGCCGTTGGCGCCCACCAGCCAGTACCCGCCGCCGTCGGGGCTCGCCATGATGTTCGTGATCGGCGCTGCGAGGTAGATCCCGTTGGTGCGCCCGGGGGGACGGGTGGGGTCGAGCTGGCCCGCGGACCCGACATACCCGGCGTCCCCGAAACTGAAGACACCCCCGTTGGCACCCACCATCCAATAGCCACGCCCGTCAGGCGTCGCCGCCATCCCCACGATGTCCCCGACATGCACCCCGACACCCGGAACCGACCCGAAATACCCGGCGTCACCGAAACTGAAGACACCCCCATCGGCACCCACCATCCAATAGCCGCCACCAGGGCTCGTGCGCTTCGGTGTGACGCTGAGCGTCGTCGTCCCCGCAGATGGGCCATGCGTCGGGTCGCCGCTGTACCTGGCGGTGACCGTGTCGGTTCCCACCGGCGCGCCGGTCGCCGTGCAGGTTGCGCTGCCGCTGCCGGCGAGCGTCGCGGTGCACAGGCCCAGCGAGCCGATGCTGAAGGCCACCGTGCCCGTGGCCGGCGACAGCGACGACGACGACGAAACCTGCGCGGTGTACGTGACGCTGCCTCCTTGGGCTACCGCCAACGGGGAGACGGACACCGACACAGCGGTCGGCGCGGAGACGATCGCCACCACCTGGTCGAGGGTGGTCGACGCGGAGGCGGCGTACTTCGTGTCTCCCGAATAGCGCGCCTGGATGGTCCGGGACCCGGCCGCGCCGTAGGTCACCGAGCAGGTGGCGTCGCCACTGGTGGTGCTGACACCCACTGCTCCGCACCCGGAGATGGCCGTCCCGCCGTCGGTGAAGCTGATGCTGCCCCCGTCAGGGACCGGAGCGACCGTCGCGGTATAGATCACCTGCTGGCCGGGCGCCGACGGGTTGTCGGACGAGCTGACCGTGGTGACGGTGGTCGTGGCAGCGGCGGGAGCGCCCGAACCACCACCCGAAGTCGGCGCGGCCGGAGGGCTGGCGACGTCGACGGCCGCGGAGACGGCGCCGGTGAGCGCGGGGGACGACGATGCACCGAGGGTGAACCCGCTGCCACTGGTGCTGATCGAGCAGCTGAACGTGGCCACCCCCAGCACGTCGGTGACCGGGTTGGCAGCGCAGTGCAGCGTCGCCCCGGAAGTCCCGGTACCCGCGGTGATCGCGAGAGTGACCGACGTGCCGTGGTCGGACGTGACGACCACGCCCGAGGAGTCCTCCACCGATACCGCCACCGGGAACGTGGCGCCGGCGCCGGTGTTCGCGGGCGGCTCGACGGTGAACGCGAGCCGGCTCGGCGGTCCGGTGAAGGTCAGCCCGGTGCCCGGCTCGGCGGCGGTGACATCTGCGCTCGTCGCCACCGTGAAGTCGGTGGCCGGGTAGGTCCCGGCGGCAGGGTTGGTCACGTGCGAGACGACGACGGTCACCGTCGTGCCGGCCGCCACCGCCACCGGCACGTCGATCGTGGCTGTCCCGGCGCCAGCCGAAGGCACCGACGTGGCGGTGACCCCGTTCACCGTGTAGTCGCCGGGAGCCGACGGGAACGTGGTCGACGACGGCGCGGTGACGGTGACGCTGCCGGTCCCTGTCGTCAGCGCACCCGATGCGCTGGCGGCGAAGCCGATCGTCCACGTAGCTGCCTGCCCGCTCGCGTTGCTCGACGGGGAGACGGTCACTGCCGTCACCCCGGACGCAAAGCTGAGACCAGCCGTCGGTGCTGCACCCGCGTCTGCGGTCGTCGCCACCGTGAAGTCGGCGGCCGGGTAGGTCCCGGCGGCAGGGTTGGTCACCTGCGAGACGACGACGGTCACCGGCGTGCCGGCCGCCACCGCCACCGGCACGTCGATCGTGGCTGACCCGGCACCAGCCGACGGCACCGACGTGGCGGTCACCCCGTTCACCGTGTAGTCACCGGGAGCCGACGGGAACGTGGTCGACGACGGCGCGGTGACGGTGACGGTGTCGCCGGTCCCGAGCGCACCGGTTGCACTCGAGGTGAAACCCGCGGTCCAGGTGGACACGCCGGCGGCGACCGCCGAGGAGGAGCCGATGGTGACAGCGGAGACCCCCGAGCCGAACCCGACCGCGGCGCTCGGCTGGGCGGCGGTGATGTCTGCGCTCGTCGCCACCGTGAAGTCGGCGGCCGGGTAGGTCCCGGCAGCAGGGTTGGTCACCTGCGAGACCACGACGGTCACCGGCGTGCCGGCCGCCACCGCCACAGGCACGTCGATCGTGGCTGTCCCGGCGCCAGCCGAAGGCACCGACGTGGCGGTGACCCCGTTCACCGTGTAGTCGCCGGGAGCCGACGGGAACGTGGTCGACGACGGCGCGGTGACGGTGACAGTGCCGGTCCCCGCCGTCAGCGCACCCGTGGCGCTGGCGGTGAAGCCGACCGTCCAGGTGGCCGCCTGCCCCCCGTGCCGGTTCGACGGGGAGACCGACACCCCCGTCGGGGTGGAGCTGCTGCACAGCACGCCCGGTGCGAGCAGCGCGGCGGTGGGCGTGCCCAGTCCCGTGGCCATGTCATACCCGGTGGTCGCCGGGTAGAGGCCGCCGTTGGTCCCGGTGTAGTCGTTGTTCCCCGACGTCACGTCGTGCAGGTCCGATGCATGGGTGTAGAGCGCCGGGTTCAGCAGCCCCGCCCGGGCATCGCTGCCGCAGCCTTCGTCGGCCAGGGCGGTGAACGCCGCCCACACCGGGGCCGCCGCGCTGGTGCCGCCGAAGATGTTCCAGCCCCCAGCGAAGTAGATCGCGTACCCAAAGTTGGGGTCCGCGTTGGCGGACACGTCGGGCACCTCCCTGCAGGAGGTCCCCGACGGCGCCGAGCACGGGGTGCCGCTCGAATTCGCGTTGACGCCGAGCGCCGTCTGCCAGGTCGGCATCGGCCAGAGCTGCGAGATGCCCCCGCCCCCGGCGCCATACCCTAGGGAGCCGTTGTTCCACACCGTCTCGGTGGGCGGAGGACCTATCGCCGTGAGCGACGTGCCGCCAACACCCGTCACGTACGGGTCGCTGGCGGGATCGTCCACCTGCAGGGCCGTGTCGGTGTTGGCCGGTGGCGCGTAGCAGTCTTCCGAGCCGCTGTCGCCTGCCGCCGCCACCATGCTCTGCCCTTGGGCCGCCATCTGCTCGAAGACGGCCTCCTCGGTGCGCGCCACGCTGGCAGTCAGGCCCGCTTCGCACAACCCCCAGCTCGTCGAGACGACGGCAGCGGTGTCCTGGCTGGCGATCGTCTGGTACATGTCCAAAAGGCCCGTACCCACCCCAGGCGCCTCGTAGACGTCGATGGTCGCGCCGGGGGCCAGGCTGGCGATGTTCTCGATGTCGAGCGCGGCCTCACCGCTTCCCGATCCTGTCCCTGCCCCGCCGTCGACCGGGATGGTGTCGACCGGGGTCGAGATCGAATAGCACGACTCGAACGCCGCTATGTCGCTCGCCGCGTACGGCTCGAGCTCGGCCACCGCCACCGTCTCCCCCGTCCCGACAAGGCCGTGCGCGTAGGCGCCGGTCCCGAAGCCGTAGGCGGTGGCGATCTGGTTGGCCGTGTACCCCCCGGAGACCGTGTCCGCTGTGGCCGCTGAGCACGGGCTCGGCCCCGAGGCCCGCGGCAGGGCGGCTGGCGTCGGGCTCGACGGCACAACGGCGGGACGCAGCAGGCCGGCCGCGTGCAAAGGCAGGCCGGCCGCGCCCGGTTCCGCCGGCACGCTCGCCGGCACCGCGACGCTGTGCCCGACCTCCAACGCCGGGTGCGCGCGCTGCAGGTCCGACAGGCCCAGGACGCCGACGACATCCGGGGCGATCGGTGCCGGCACCTTCGGCGCCGCGGTGTTGCCGAAGGCGATACGGCCCGAGCGGAGCCGGTACTGCACGATGCTCGTGCCGAAGGCCGACTCGGCCTGGCCCACGGTGGTGCTCACGGGAACGATCATGCCGTCAGAGCTCACCGGTCCCGGTGTGAGCCCGACGGCGGACAGTGCCGAGTCGACGGCGTCGATGGTGCTCGGCGCCGCTCCGAACCTCGGCCCGAAGCTGCCCCGGGCCAAGAAGTGGTGATAGGCGGGTGACGTCGGGTCGTAGACCTGCTGCAGGAACTGGTCGAGCGCCGTGGGGTCACGTGGAGCGAGCGCCACGTCGAGCCGAAGGGTGGCGCTCGCCGAGCGGGGACCGATCTGTGTGCTCCCGAGGGGGACGACCGCCGCGTGTCCCACAGGAACCGTCGACGGGGCCGCCACTGCCGCCACTGCCGCCGCAGCGGGTATGGCGCCGCCTGCGAGCACGCTGGCCACCAGCCCTGCTGCCGCGAGCCAGACCACTCGCCGGGTCGTGGTCCCGGGCGCTCGACGAGCGCGCACCCGGCGTCCGAAGATCACGTAGAACCGTCCCGCCATCGTTCGTTCCCCTCCGTCGGACAGTCGACTCGCCTTCGACTGCCACGGCCGCCACTGGCACCGCCGGGGGCGACGGTACTGCTGCCGCCACTGCCACCGCCAGTGCGAAGCCACTGCTACCGCCACCATGACCGCCGGGGCCACCATGACCGCCGGGGCCACCGCCACTGCCGGGGCCACGACGACCACCGGGGCCCCGACCGACAGCCGGCGGCCTGATGCTCCTATGGTTGTCAAACAGCGAGCGGGCGCCTGGCTTTCGGGGCGTCTTCGCCGTGCACGGCGAGCCACGTCATGTAGCGCCGGGCGAAAGCGGTGTCGTGCTTGAGCCCGCGTTCAAGCTCGGAGATCCGGATGGGCCAGCTGCCGAGGGCGTCGGCGACCGTCTGGAGGCTGATGTGGGCGGCCAGTCGAGTCGCCCGGAGGTCGCTGCCGGCCGCAGACGGCGGCACCCGCTGCCGCGGTCCTCCCCCTCCGGCGTCATCCCAGCAGCTTCTTGGCGATCACCACCCGCTGGACCTGGTTGGTGCCCTCGTAGATCTGGGTGATCTTGGCGTCGCGCATGAACCGCTCGACCGGGAACTCGGTGGTGTACCCGTAGCCGCCGAGCAGCTGCACGGCGTCGGTGGTGACCGCCATGGCGGTGTCCGAGGCGAACGCCTTGGCCATGGCCCCGAGCATCGACAGCTCGCCGTGGGCGTCGCCCTCGTCGACCGCCGAGCAGGCCCGGTACACGAGCGTGCGGGCCGCCTCGGTCCGCATGGCCATGTCGGCCACCATGAACCGCAGACCCTGCAGCTCGGCGATAGGCCGGCCGAACGCCGATCGGTTCTGCATGTAGCCGGCCGCATAGTCCAGTGCGCCCTGGGCGATGCCGACAGCCTGGGCGCCGATGGTGGGGCGGCTGCGGTCCAAGGTGTGCATGGCGATGGCGAACCCCTGGCCCTCCTCGCCGATCCGGTTGGCCGCCGGCACCCGCACCCCGTCAAAGACGACCTCACCGGTCGGACTGCCTCGCAAGCCCATCTTGTGCTCGAGCTTGGCCACCTGCACGCCCCAGCCGGCCTCCACCAAGAAGCAGCTGATACCCCGGTGCCCGGCGTCGGGATCGGTCTTGGCGAACACCGTGTAGGTGTCGGACACCCCGGCGTTGGTGATCCAGTACTTGGTCCCCGACAGCACGTAGTCGTCCCCGTCGCGCACCGCCCGCGCGCGCATGGCGGCCACATCGCTGCCGGCGTCGGCCTCCGACAGGCAGTAGCTGGACTGCGACTCGCCCGATGCCACCTTCGGCAGGTAGCGGCGCTTCATCTCCTCGGAGCCGAAGTTCATGACCGGCAGCATCCCGAGCTTGGAGACGAGCATCGTCACGCTGGTCGACGCGCACACCCGGGCCAGCTCCTCGGCCATGATCGCCTGGGTGACCATGTCGGCACCGGCGCCGCCGTGCTCGGCGGGCATGCCCAAGGCGGGCAGCTCCATGGCCGCACAGGCGGCGATAGCCTCCGACGGATAGCGCTGGT
>JAJZLP010000172.1 GCA_021803325.1 Actinomycetes bacterium | reverse complement strand
CGACGGCAGACCCGACGGCAGACCCGACGGCAGACCCGACGGCAGACCCGACGGCAGACCCGACGGCAGACCCGACGGCAGACCCGACGGCAGACCCGACGGCAGACCCGACGGCAGACCCGACGGCAGACCGGAGGGCAGGCCCGACGGCAGGCCCGACGGCAGGCCCGACGGCAGGCCCGACGGCAGGCCCGACGGCAGACCCGACGGCAGACCCGACGGCAGACCCGACGGCAGACCGGAGGGTGCGGCAGGGGGCGTCACGCAGAGGGTGGCACCCTTGGAGGACGACACGCTCAGGGAGCCACCACCACCGGCGACCGACGCCGTTCCCAGGTCGGAACCGGAGATCGGCAGCGGGTTGGCCGGGGGTGCCGGCGTGCTCACGCACTGGGTGCCGGAGGGCAGGCTGGGAAGCTTCGGCGCCGGGAGCGCAGGTGATGCGCTACCCGGGAGGGCCCCTCCGGCAACGATCACCAGGCCAGCCACGCCTGCCGCACTTCCGACGATCTTCGCCGTCCTACTGATCGCTGACATGTATCTCCCCTTCGTTCGCGGACTGCCGGCATCGCTACCGGCAGGTGACGGAGGGGAAACGGGTCGGTCGAACGGACCTTACGGGCGCAAATCACAATTTTCCGACGTTTCGCAAGATCGACGCTCCATGTGAGTTCTCCACTACGTATTGTGTTGGTGGGACTGTTCCGGTCGTCTGCTGGGTAGGGACGGCACGGGACCTTGGAGGCACCTGGACCATGGTCACGCTGAAGGCAGCGACAGACCACGAGATCGCCGAGCTGTGGCGGCTGCTCGCTGGCCGCGATGGGGACGAGCACGGGGAGTTGGGCGCCGCCGACCACCCCCTTTGCGGACGCGCCACAGGAACCGAGGACTTCGACATCCCGTCCGGCACCGGTGGCAGCTGGCCCGACGACGAGGCCGTTGGCGTCATCGCCGCACTTCGATTGCTGGTGGCGCTCCAGCACGGAGCAGGCGGCGGCCGCCGCCACGTGGGCGAGGACGTCTGGGCACACCGCGTGGCCGAGCGGGCCGGTCGACGCTGGTCGGACGCGCACGGGTCAGCGCGCCTCATGCGGGAGCGCCTCCTGCTCCTGCCGAAGGTGATCGACGCCGGATCCGACCCGGGAGAGGACATCGCCATCGAGCGGTCGGTGCGGGTCATCGCTGATCATGCCGCCGACGAAGCCCTCGACCGTCTCGAGCAGGCTGCCCTCGTCGATCCGCTCACTGGTGCCGGAAATCGCCGAGCACTCCATGCGGAGCTCACCCGGACGCTGGCGCAGATGGGCCGCTTCGGCCAACGGCTGGCTGTGGTGATGGTCGACCTGGACGGGCTGAAGGAGACCAACGATCGCGAAGGCCACGCCGCCGGCGATCGGGCGCTCGTGTCGCTGGCCGGCTCATTCGCATCGCACCTGCGAGCTGGCGACGCCCTGTACCGGATCGGCGGCGACGAATTCGTCGCCGTGCTGGCCGGAGCGAGCGCAGCCGACGTCCCGGCACTCCTCGAGCGGGTGAACGCTGGCGCGCCACCCTTCAGTTGGGGGATGGCGACCACCTCCGATCCCACCGCCCGGATCACCGACCTTCTGGGCCTCGCCGATGCCGACCTGTACCAGCGTCGCCGGGCGAAGCGCTCCGGAGCGACCCTCGCCCTCATCGCCGGCGGCGATGCCGCCATGGGCGCTGGCGGCGGCACCATGAGAGTCGCTGAGCGCGCCCGGCGTCGCACCCGGGTGGCATCCGCTGCACTGGTGGCTGGGCTGACCCTCGTCGGCGGAGCTGCACCGGTCCTCGAGACGGGCGCGCTGCACGTCGCCCTGCCCCCGGAGCCCCATGCGACGCGGAACAGTCAGCCGCCGGTGGCCGCTCCTGCCGAGCCACCGGCGACCACGCCGACCACCGTTGCCCCGCCGTCCTCCCCGCATGCGACAGTGCCGGGTGCGCCGGTGGCCGCCAGCGTCACGACGAGCCACTCGACGTCGTTGGCCGGGCAGTCCGGATCACTCGTCGCCATCCGATCGACCACCGTGCCCACCAGCGTCCCTAGGCCGGCAGCGGCTCCCAACACGTCACCAGCGCCGGCGTCAGTGCCATCACCTGCACCTCCACCTGCACCGGCTCCGTCACCGGCACCGGTCCGGGGCACGACGGCGCCGGCAGGCGGTGGGGTTATCGGCACCGTGGTGTCGACCGTGGCGACAGACATATCGACCACCGCCGGCGGCGTGGGAGCGGTTGTCGGCGACCTCCTCGGCCGGGGCCAGTCCCAGGAGTCGAGCTCAGGGCATGGCCGGGGACAGAACTCGCACGCGGACGCCGCCCCCTACGGGCTCAGCCCCCGGACGGCGCAGACGACGCCGGCCCGGCCGACGTGGTGGGCGAGGTGGCGCTCCCACTCCCGAGGACGGTGACATCGGCCACCTTCCATCCTGACGGTCGGGAGGCGAGATCGAGCACGATCCGCAGCACATCGGCTGCCGGCGCCGACATCTTGGCGTTCACGTAGGTCTGGTCCACCACGGCGAAGACGGTCGCCTTCCCGGCCGAGGCCGACTGGACGAACAGGTCACGGACCTGGCCCCTGGAGGAGGCGAGTGCCGCCTCGAGCTGCTTGCGGATGGTCGAGCCGAAGAACTGGTTGGCCTGGGTGGCGAAGCTGCCGGTGGCGTAGGACTGGACCCGGTTGAAGTCCGCGTCGATCGACTTTGCGTCGAAGTTCGTGAGGGACAGCAGGAAGCCGTTGGCCACCGATCGGACGCTCGCCTCGTTGGCCGCCTGCTGGCGTTGCACGGCCCAGGCGTGCCCGAAGAGCAGGGTACCGGCGATGCCCACCACGGCGGCCACGGCGACCAGCCGTCGACCGAGCGATCGCAGCCCACGTGCTGAGGGAGGCCGGTCGCCATCAGATGCCTGGGCGGCACCAGCGGCGCTCCCTTCCCGCGCCTCCTCGGGCGGGGTAAGCGAGCGCCGCCGGGTGGCACGTCGGGCCGCGGCGGTGGCGTCGACCCGGACGCCTCCGCTCTCCCGGTCGATCGTCGCCACCCCACGAGCTCGGGCGGGCCTGCCGTCACCTGGGCGCTCGTCGGCATCGGTGGCGGGGACAGCGTGATGACCATGTTCAGCCATGGTGTTCCTCCTCATGGTGGGTGCGACGCCCCCGTGGTGCCGCACGGAGATCTCGTCGGAAGCGCCGAGCGCGGCGCCGGAGCGGTCCTGCGGCCAGTACGACGGCCGAGCCCATCACCGGAACGGCGGGTCCCGCCGGTGCGCCACCGCCGGTGGGCGCGGGGTCCCCGGCCAGGGTGGGGTCCGTCGGCGGGGTCCCCGACCCCCGCACCCGCGCCTCAGCCGGCGTCGGTGGGACGACCGTGACGCCGGGCGCCTCCGGCACGAAGCCGGCCTGCGTTCCCGCCGCCACCCCGGCGCCGAATTCCGTCTGGCACGCCGCGCCGGGCAGGATGTCCGGCAAGGTCCGTTGTTGCGCATAGGTGACCGCCTGTGGGCTCAGCACGGGCGGGAGCAGGAGCCGCGTCCGGAGCCATACCTGGTCCGCACTGGCCGGCTGGCCGGCTACCAGGCTGCGGGCCGGACCGGTCGGCGTCAGCTCGTTGACGATGGTGAAGAACGATCCGTTGGTGGCCAGTGCGCCGGCCAGCGAGCCCAGGTTGGCCGGCTGCGCGAGGTTCACCACCGTGTCCCGCAGATCGTGGACGAGGCAGGCGAGGTTGGGACGCTCCGCCACGACGGCGGCGTCGAGCAGCTGCGCGGTGCTGGCTCCGGAACGGAGCAGCGAGAGCACCGCCTGCTGGTGGCTGGCCAGCACACCGAGGAGGGCGGCTGTCGTCGTCAACGCGTCGTGGAGCTGCGGCCCGGCCGCCGTCACCGAGTCGAGCACGGGCGGGGCGTCGGCCAGGAGGGTCCGGAACGCATGCTGGTACCCGACGAACTCCTGCGAGAATTGCTGGCCATCGTTGATCAGCGCCCGCACGGCGGCCGCCCTGCCGTCGAGCGCCACGGCGGTCTGGTGGAGGACGGTGTTGAGGTCGCCGACCGGGATCGCCGCCAACAGCCGGGTGGCGGCCGCCACCACCTGGCCGATGTCAGCAGGGCCTCCACCGGGTGCCATGGGCACCCGGGCCCCGTTGACGAGCGGCGGCGCCGTGCCCCCGTGCTGAGGGACGAGGTCGATCTGCTGCTCACCGAGGGGATTGGCCACCTCGATCCGGGCGGCCACATCGCCGGGTACCCGCGAGCCGGGGTCGAGGGCCATGGCGACGAGCACGCCGCCATGCGTCAGCTGGACGCTTCGCACCGAGCCGACGGGCACGCCGTTCAGGGTCACGGTGAAGCCGGGGTAGAGGCCGTCCGCGTTGGCGAGGACCGTGTCCACGACGGTCGGCGACCTGAACGGGTTGCCGAGCAGGTCGAGCAGGCCGAACACCACCAGCACGGCCGACACGGTGAAGAAGGTCACCAGGTTCACGACGATCCGACGGGTGATCATCCGCCACCCCCGCACGTCTGGGCCGGCACCGCCGCGTTGGCGCCGCCTCCCGGCAGGCCGCAGACGACGAGGTCATCGAGCACCTGGAGCTGGTGATCCACGGTGGCCGACTTCACCGCGGCGTTGTGCCCGGGAATCCCGTCGATCAGCTTGCCGAGGTCCGACTCGGTGGCGGTCAGCGCCTGGGAGGTCGAGGCCAGCCCGGCCAGCTCGTCGTCTATCTGGGGGATGTAGGACTCGAGGATGCCCCTCCCCTGGACGGACAGATCCTGGAGCGACTGCAACAGGTGGTCGAACCGCTGCGACTGGTCGGCGAGCAGGGATGTGGTGTGAGCCAGCGTCGTGACCGCCGCCGCGTCCTGACCGGATGCCGGCGCCAGGGAGGAGGACAGCTGGTCCATCGTGTCGACCAGCTTGGAGATGTCCGACGTACGGCTCGCGTACCCGTGGGCCACGGTGGCGAACCCGTCGATCAGCTGCCGCAGCTGCTGCTGTTGGCCGCCGAAGCCCTGGGCCCCCGTGGCGATCAGGTCGGCCAGGCGGGTGGTGTCGATGGCGCCCACCACCGATGCTCCGGCCGACACGAACTGCTGGATCCCGGGGATCACGACGGCCCGTGGGAGAAGCTCGCCGTCACGCAACGGCGCCGGGTTTCCCCCCTTCGGCGGGACGAGGGAGATGAAGCGCTCGCCGAGGAGCGACGTGCGCCGGAGCTCGGCGGTGGCGTCGGCGGGAACGGCGGCCGAGCGCTCGACGGCCATGGCCACCCGGGCCTCGGAGCCCTGCAACGTGATCGATGTCACATGGCCGACGGGGATGTCGGCCAGCTCGACCGGCGCCCCGACGGCCAGGTCGCCAACGTCGCTGAAGTCGGCAGCGACCGAGACGGTGGGAGGCGCGCTGAAGGGCGCCTGGCAACCGGCGACGACCGCGGCCGACCCGACGACGGCGACGGCGACGGCGGCGGTGCGCAACCAGGTGCGGGCGTGGACCCCGGGCCGGGGTGTGGTGGACGGGATACGCATCTCACAGACCTCCGAACAAGCCACCGAGCAGCCCGCCCAGCCCGCCACCGGAGCCCGACGATCCTCCACCTGACGGTGCGGCGGTACCCGAGGACTGACCCGGCAGCGGCGGGAGCTGTGCTGCGGCCGGTGCTCGCAGTGACGGCGTACCGCCGGACGTGCCGCCGGACGTGCTGCCGGACGTGCCGCCGGACGGTGCCGCTGGGGTGCCGGACGGCGCCTGGGCACCGACCGGCGTCGCGGCCAGGGCCGAGGTGCCGGGGATCATGGCCAGCCCCTTGGCCAGCAGGGCCTGGAGGGCCGCCGGGTTCGGCCCCCCGCCAGCACCGGTGGTCAGCGCGTTCAGGATGGGCGGGAAGAGGTCCAGGATCGGGTTGAAGAACCCTGAGCTCGGGTTGCCACAGGTGGCCAGCGTCGACTGCTGGGAGGCGTCGAGCCCGGCGGCATGGTGGGCAAGGAGCCGTCGGCAGATGCCGGCGAGCCGGTCACGGAGCAGGCCGGCCAGGACCGCCGAGGTGAGGCCGGGAGCGAGCTGGTTGTTCAGGTTCAGCCAGTTGTGCGCTGGGTCATAGGCGCGCTGGGCGGCGGTGAAGAGGAGCACGGCGGACGACAGGGTCTGGTCGAGGGAGGACAGGTTCCGATCGAGCGTCCTCCCCACCCTGGTGACACCGGCGATGTCGCTCTCGATCGTCCCCA